>DBEZGO010000129.1:0-3425 GCA_048189345.1 Collinsella sp. | reverse complement strand
ATCCTCGATCGACGTACCGGCAGCGCCGCCATGCGTGAGGATGCGCGTAACGCCGCAGTCGGCAAGTGTATCAATCGCATCGAGCTGAGCCTCGGGCGAGAGCTGGTCAAATGCCATGTGGAAGGTGATGTCGATGGGCTCACGCTTACATTCCTCGGTCGCGCAGCCCGCAGCCATCACGAGGGCGCCAAGCGTAAGCTCGTCGAGCGCCCATCCGCCGGCAAAGGGCTTGCAGCAGCCAAAGACCAGGCCGTCAACGCCGGCGCTCACAGCAAGGCCCAGGTCCATCTCCATCATGCGCAGCTCGTCCTGGTTGTAATGAAAGTCGCCACCACGCGGACGGATCATGCACATCACTCGCGCGTCATGCTCGTGAGCGTAGCTGACTGTAGCGCTAATAACGCCGGCGGAAGGCGTGGTGCCACCGACGGCGAGGTTGTCACACAGCTCAATGCGCCCCGCACCGGCCTCGATAGCCGCCGGCACCCGCTCAAAGTTCTCGGCACAAAACTCGTACAGCATAGATAGACCCCCAAAGACAGCAGATGTTTTCCGACGGGCATTGTCACACATCCCCATGAAGTTGCGGTGGAATAGGGACTGTTTTGGCGTCTAGCGCCCCCATTTAGTCCCTATTTCACCGCAACTTAAAAGGGGGCGCTGACCGGGTTGGTCAGCGCCCCCTTTGTTGAATGGATTAACCGCCCAGATAGGCCTTGCGGACGTTATCGTCGTGCAGCAGCTCTTGACCGGTGCCGGTCATGGTGATCTTGCCGGTCTCGAGTACATAGCCGCGTGTAGCGATGGAAAGTGCCATCTGCGCGTTCTGCTCGACCAAAAGCACCGTGGTGCCGGCCTTGTGCAGGTCCTCGACGATCTGGAAGATCTGCTCAATCAGAATCGGCGCCAGACCCATGGAGGGCTCATCGAGCATGAGCAGCTTAGGGTTGCTCATAAGAGCGCGGCCCATAACGAGCATCTGCTGCTCGCCGCCCGAAAGGGTGCCGGCGACTTGGCGACGGCGCTCCTTAAGGCGCGGGAACTGCTCGTAGACGCGCTCGAGACCCGGAGCCACCGTTGACTTGGGCTGCGTATAGGCACCCATTTCCAGGTTCTCCTCGACCGTCATCTGCAAAAAGGCACGACGACCCTCGGGAACCTGAGCCAGGCCCTTGCCCACCAGTTTATCGGCAGGCGTATGGGTAATGTCCTCGCCCATAAACTTGATGGAGCCGGTCTTGGAACGTAGCAGGCCCGAGACGGTTTTAAGCGTCGTGGACTTGCCGGCGCCGTTGGCACCGATCAGAGCCACGATCTCGCCCTCGTTGACGTTAAAGGAGATGTCCTTGATGGCGTGGATAGCGCCGTACCAGACGTTGATGTTGTAGACGGAAAGCATCGACTCTGCCATTTAGTTCTCCCCCTTATCCTGCTTGCCCAGATACGCCTCGATAACGGCATCGTTGTTCTGGATTTCCTCGGCCGTGCCCTTGGCGATGACCTTACCAAAGTTAAGCACGCAGATGCCCTCGCAAATGTTCATGACGAGCGACATATCGTGCTCGATAAGCATGATGGCGATACCAAAAGTGTCGCGAATCTTAACGATGTTCTCCATGAGCTCTGCGGTCTCGGACGGATTCATGCCGGCGGCAGGCTCGTCGAGCAGCAGCAACTTGGGGTTGGTGGCAAGAGCGCGAACGATCTCCAGACGACGCTGAGCGCCGTAAGGCAGCGAGCCGGCCTGCTCGTTTGCCAGGTGCTCCATATCAAAGATGGACAGCAACTCCATGGCGCGTTCATGGGCGGCCTTCTCGTGCTTCCAGTACGTCGGCAGGCGCAGCACGCCCTCAAAGCCGGAGTAGCGCTCCTGGTTGTGCAGGCCGACCTTAACGTTGTCCTCCACCGTCATGGTGTTGAACAGGCGGATGTTCTGGAACGTACGGGCAATACCCATGCGGTTGACCTGGTAGACCGACTTGCCCGAAGTGTCCTCACCGTCGAGCAGGATGGTGCCGTGCGTGGGCTGGTACACCTTGGTGAGCAGGTTGAAGACCGTAGTCTTGCCGGCGCCGTTGGGGCCGATGAGACCGGCGATCTCGGTCTTACCGATGGTCAGGCTAAAATCGTCGACTGCCTTAAGGCCGCCGAATTCAATGCCCAGGTGGATGCACTCGAGCGCCGGGCGCTCGCCCAGGTCGCGATCGGGAACGATGGCGCCAGAAGGATACGGGACCATCTTGCCCTTGTTGAATTCAAACTTACTGGGCATCGGCTGCCACCTCCTTCTTAGAAGTAAAGCGGTCCTTAATGCGGCCGAAGAACGCTTTAAGCTGCGGGTTGTTGGTAAAGACCATGACCAGAATCAGTACAATGGCGTAGATGAGCATACGGTAGTCCGAGAACTGGCGGAGCAGCTCGGGAAGCACCGTGAGCAGTGCCGCCGCGATGACGGAACCGCGCATGTTGCCCAGGCCACCCAAGACCACGAACACCAGAATGAGAATCGACGTGTTGAAGTCGAACTTAGTGGCGGAGAGCTGCGAGAAGTTACCGCCGAAGAGGGCTCCGGCAGCACCGGCGAGGGCAGCGGAAACCACGAAGGCGATCATGCGGTACTGGGTGACGGAGATGCCCACGGACTCGGCTGCAATCTTGTTGTCGCGCACGGCCATAATGGCACGACCGGTACGGCTGCGAACCAGGTTGAGCACGATCACGAGTGCGACCATGACCAGGATGGCACCGGCGAGGAAGGTCGAGTACGTCGACACACCCGATGCGCCCTGCGCGCCCTTGATGATGGCGGTGCCGTCCTCGAGCAGGTGCAGGTCGTTAATCGTGGAGTTACCCGTGATGTTAAAGATCACATGCAGGCCGCGGGAGTCGACGCCCACGATAAGGCAGGTGACGATCTCTTTGATGATCTCGCCAAAAGCCAGGGTCACGATGGCCAGATAGTCGCCGCTCAGGCGCAGGACCGGGATACCGATCAGGAAGCCCAAGATGGCAGCGGCGATAGCGCCGACCACAATGCTGATGATCAGGCGCATCGGATCGGACGGGACGGCGCTCTCCAGCGCGACGGCGGTGACGATTCCCGTATAGGCACCGACACTCATAAAGCCCGCGTGGCCCAGCGACAAGTCGCCCGCGATGCCGACGACGAGGTTAAGGGAAATGGCCATGACGATATAGGCCGTGATAGGAACCAGCTGACCGGCGATCATGCGCGGAATCATGTGGTTGGACTGCATAAAGAACACGATGGCAAATGCCACGATGCACATGGCGTACGTGACAAAGTCGTGACGCGTCTGCTTGTCTTTAAGAAACTTCATAACGCTCACCTACACCTTCTCGGGGACGTACTTGCCCAAGAGGCCGGCAGGCTTGACGAGCAGGACGATGATCAAAACACCAAA
>DBEZGO010000128.1:0-18441 GCA_048189345.1 Collinsella sp. | reverse complement strand
TTGGTGACCGTGGCGGCGACCGTGGCGGTCGTGGCGGCTTTGGCGGCAACCGTGGTGGCTATGGCGACCGTGGTGGTAACCGTGGAGGCTTCGGCGGCAACCGTGGTAACGATCGCGGCGGTCGCGGTGGCGACCGTGGCGGCCGCAACGGCGGCGGCTTCCGCGGCAACCGGTTCTAATTGGGTTATGCGGTTTTACCAAACCGCATAACTAGTTGACGCTGCGCGCCCACCAGAGAGACAACTTGTCATTCAAAGAGGACGGCCTGACCAGAAGGTCTATGCCGTCCTCTTTTCATGCCAATTTGTTCGCTCTGGTGGACGCTCGCTGTCGGTACCAAAACATCGGCATCCCCAAGGAATCATTTGCACTAAAAAATGAGAGTGGATAATCTCCCGGTTTGAGCCTGCATTCAAGCTCAAAGTGGGAGATTATCCACTCTCATTTGTTGTGTGTCCGAAAATCCACGCTCGTTTCTATTCCGCCTACATTTGTAGGAACAGTTCGTGGAGGCGGGTGTCTTCATCGAGTTCGGGGTGGAAGGTTACGCTGAGCTGGTTGCCCTGGCGGGCGGCGACGATGCGACCATCGACCTCTGCCAAGGCCTTGGCGTCGCCGTGGACCTCGACGATGCGGGGCGCGCGGATAAACGTCAGCGGCACTTCACCGTCGATGCCGTCTACCTGTCCCTTGGTGCGAAAACTGCCGAGCTGTCTGCCATAGGCATTGCGCTCGACAAGTACATCCATGGTTGCCAAACGCGGCGTGCCCTTATCGTCATGGGCGGCAAGGTCGTGAGCCAGCAGAATCAGGCCGGCGCAGGTGCCCAGGACGGGCATGCCTTCAGCGATGCGGGCACGAAGCTCCTCGAGCATGCCCAACTCATCAAGCAGTTTCCCTTGAACGGTAGACTCGCCGCCGGGAAGTACCAGACGGTCAAAGTTCTGCTTCAAATCAGCCGCCTGCCTCAGCTCAATACAACGTGCGCCCAGCTCGGACAGCCTCGCCTCGTGTTCGGCAAAAGCACCTTGGACCGCCAGCACGGCGACCGTCTGGTCTGCGTAATCGCTCATGTACGATCCTTTCTGCCGGACTAGCGTCCGCGCTCCTCCATTATGATCTCGATCTCGTCAGCGTTGATGCCCACCATAGCCTCGCCCAGGTCCTCCGAAAGCTCAGCGATGAGTTTGGCGTCGGTGAAGTTAGCCACGGCCTTAACGATGGCGGCAGCGCGCTTGGCGGGGTCGCCGCTCTTAAAGATGCCCGAGCCGACAAATACGCCCTCGGCGCCCAGCCGCATCATCAGCGCGGCATCGGCGGGGGTCGCTACGCCGCCAGCAGCAAAGTTCACGACGGGAAGCTTGCCCGTGGCATGGACCTCGCGCACCAGCTCGACCGGAACCTGCAGCTGCTTGGCTGCCTCAAAGAGCTCGTCGTCGCGCAGGGCGACAACGTCGCGGATTTGCTTTTGGATCTTGCGCATGTGGCGCACGGCCTGGACCACGTCGCCCGTGCCCGGCTCGCCCTTGGTGCGGATCATCGTGGCGCCCTCGGCGACGCGGCGCAGCGCCTCGCCCAGGTCGCGGGCGCCGCAGACAAACGGGACGTCAAACTGGGTCTTGTCGATGTGGTAGACATCGTCGGCGGGGGAGAGAACCTCGGACTCGTCGATGTAGTCGATCTCGATGGCCTGAAGGACCTGCGCCTCGACGATGTGGCCGATGCGGCACTTGGCCATGACGGGGATGGAGACGGCCTCCTGAATGCCCTTGATCATCTTGGGGTCACTCATGCGCGACACGCCGCCGGCGGCACGGATGTCGGCCGGGATGCGCTCGAGAGCCATGACGGCGCAGGCGCCTGCCTCCTCGGCGATACGTGCCTGCTCGGGCGTGGTGACGTCCATGATGACGCCGCCCTTGAGCATCTGCGCGAGCTCGCGGTTGAGTTTGACGCGATCGGCCTTGCTGGTCTGTTCTGCCATGGTTGCTCCCTTGGTTGGCATGTGCATTGCTTGACGGAACATCCTATCGGGGAGCTGGGTATGGCGAAATACTCAGTTTTCGAGATAATAACAAGGTCAGACTAATGCCAGATTGAATGACTCGATAAGGTCAGGTGACAAACTCATGCTTGACTATAATTTGGAAAACCGCGGCGAAGCATCGCTCTATGAGTATGTTTACCAGCAAATTCGAGATGATATCGTAGCTGGACGCATTGCGGCGGGGGAACATCTGCCGTCTAAGCGCGCCTTTGCCAGTCATCTGGGAATTAGTGTCAGTACCATCGAGAATGCATATAGCCAGTTGCTTGCCGAGGGCTATATTTGCTCAAAGCCGCGCCGTGGTTACTACGCGTGCGAGCTTCCCGATGCACCGGTTTTGGCTTCGGCTGCGGAGGGCATCGACCGAGATGCCGCCTCCGTGGGCCCCAGCGCGCATGATGTCAACGGACAGGTCGAGCGATTCGATGCGCTTTCTCCTTCCGCCTTGGAGGCGGCGCGGCTTTGGCAAAGCGCGCTACGGGCGACACTGACGTCCGAAGACGAACGTGAAATCTTTTCGCCCGCACCGGCACAGGGCACCGCTCGGCTAAGACGCGCAATCGCTCACCATCTGCGTGGGACGAGGGGCATGAATGTCGACCCCGACAACATCGTTATCGGCGCGGGCGCCCAGCTGCTCGATACCATGTTGGTTCAGTTGCTTGGCGCGGACAAGGTGTATGCCGTCGAGGACCCGGGCTATTTGCGCCTGACGCGCATCTATCAGGCTATGGGTTGCAAAGTTCGACATATCCCGTTGGATGGTGAGGGCGTGGACTTGAGCGCTCTGCAGAAAACTGGGACCGATGTCCTTCACCTGATGCCGTCCCATCAGTATCCGACCGGCCTTGTGACGAGCATTGCGCGTCGCTATGCGCTGCTGAGCTGGGCCGCCGAGCAGCCGGACCGGTATCTCATCGAAGATGACTTTGATTGTGAGTTTCGCCTTGCCGGCAAGCCGATTCCCGCGCTCGCGTCGATTGATGCCGCTCAATCGGTCATCTACACCAACACCTTTTCAAAAAGTCTGTCGTCGGCCCTGCGTTTGGCGTATATGGTCCTGCCTGATGAGCTGATGGAACGGTTTAGGCGCGAGCTGGGTTTCTATGCCTCGTCGGTTAGCTCCGTGGACCAGGTGGCGTTAGCGCGTTTGCTGGAATCGGGCGATTACGAGCGGCATGTGAACCGCGTGCGCGTTCGTGCTCGCGAGACACGCGATGGCCTGGCGTCGCTTGTGCGGAAAGCGTTTCCAGCAGGGGAGGTCTCGATCGAGCATGCAGATGCGGGCCTTTACTGCACCGTTGCCCTGGCCGATGACAAGGTGGGGAAGAGCTTCACGAAGGCTCTTGCTGGCGCTCGTATTTCCTATGTCAACATCGCCGATTGCCTGTGGACGGGTGAACGGGCATCGACTAAGATCGCTCCATCTCGCGTCCTTATACAATACGACGACCTGAGCCCTCATTCGCTCATCGTTCTTCAAGAACAGCTGCAATAAGCCCACAAAAAAGCCCGAACCATGCGGTCCGGGCCTTGTAAAGCTAGAGAATGTCTCTCAGGCGGTTGGCTTAGCCGAAGTAGCGCTTGAGCAGGCCGGCGAAAGCCTTGCCGTGGCGAGCCTCGTCGCGAGCCATCTCGTGCACGGTGTCGTGGATGGCATCGAGACCAGCGGCCTTGGCGCGCTTGGCGAGATCGGTCTTGCCGGCGGTGGCGCCGTTCTCGGCCTCAACGCGCATCTCGAGGTTCTTCTTGGTGGAGTCGGTCACGACCTCGCCCAGGAGCTCAGCAAACTTGGCGGCGTGCTCGGCCTCCTCGTGAGCAGCCTTCTCCCAGTACAGGCCGATCTCGGGATAGCCCTCGCGATGAGCGACGCGAGCCATGGCCAGGTACATACCGACCTCAGAGCACTCGCCCTCGAAGTTGGCGCGCAGGTCGGCAACGATGTCCTCGGAGACACCCTCCATCTTGGCGACGCCCACGACGTGCTCGGCAGCCCACTCGAGCTGACCCTCCTCCTGCTTCAGGAAACGAGAACCGGGAACGCCGCACTGGGGGCACTTGAAGTCCTCGGGCAGCTGGTCGCCGTCGAACTCTTCCACATAACCACAAACGGGGCAAACAAACTTCATGATTCGATCCTTTCGATCGATGGCGATGGCGCGCTCGTCCGGTCCCGTAAGGGCCCTCTCCGGACGTGCGTCTTGACGGGTTCTATTATCCATAAATGCAACCAAATGTGAAGCCTATTAGGAATGATTTTTAATAAAACAATTTTGAGATATGAAGATGTTGATTGATTAACGATTGGCAGGCCGTCTGCGATCTCCGCTGAGTACAATCGGTCGAGCAAATGTTGACCAATCAACAAATGAGGGAGCCTCCTTTATGCATCTAGCCCGCCGCGCCTGGTGCCGAACATATCAAACGGTTTTTCGCATCGCATTGCCGGTGCTGCCCTATACCGAGCCGCGCATTTTGGAGCATGCCGAGGATGTGCCCGCGGTGCTTCAAAAGCGCTCGATCCAGAAGGTCCTTATCGTGACAGACCCTGGTATTGCACGTTTGGGGCTCACGGCATCACTCGAGCGTGCGCTTACGGCTCAGGGGATTGGCGTTACGGTCTATGCCGAAACGCGTGCGAACCCCACGGTCTCAAACGTGGAGGAAGCGGCATCCCTGTATCGCGAGAGCGCCTGCCAGGCCATTATCGGCTTTGGCGGCGGTTCGGCCATGGACTGCGCCAAGGGCGTGGGCGCACGCATCGCACAGCCAAATAAGCCCATCAACAAGATGCGCGGCCTGTTGCGCGTCCACCGTCTCTTGCCGCTGCTTATTGCGGTTCCCACTACCGCCGGTACGGGAAGCGAAGTCACACTCGCGGCGGTTATCACCGATGACGAGACGCACTATAAATACCCCATTAACGACTTTGTACTGATCCCGCGCTTTGCGGTGCACGACCCCGAGTTTACACGCGGCCTGCCCGCCTCCATTACGGGGCAGACGGGCATGGATGCCCTGACGCATGCCGTCGAGGCCTTTATCGGCCGTAGCACCACGCCCTACACGCGCAAGATGGCGCGTCAGGCGGTCCAGCTCATCCACGACAATTTGCCCGAGGCCTATGAGCATGGCGACGACATGCGCGCTCGTCGCAATATGCTTTCGGCGGCGTATAAAGCGGGCGTTGCGTTTACCCGCTCCTATGTTGGATACGTTCATGCCATCGCACACAGCCTGGGCGGGCGTTACGGGATTCCGCACGGCTTGGCCAACGCCATCATCCTGCCGCACATGCTTCGTGCTTATGGCGAAGCTGCTGCTCCTAAGCTTGCCGATCTCGCCCGCATGGCCGGTATCGCGCCGGCTACCGCGCAGGACAGTCTTGCGGCCGAGGCCTTTATCGATTGGGTCGACCGAATGAACGCCGCCTTGGACATTCCCAAATATGTGACGGGCATTCGTCGCTCCGACATTCCTGAGATGGCGGCGCATGCCGATGCCGAGGCCAATCCCCTGTACCCCGTTCCGCTTCTAATGGACCGTTTGGAACTCGAGCATATGTACGAAGTTGTTGCAGGTGGTATGTTTGAGGACGAGAACTAGGAGGGTCCATGAACACCGAGGAAATTGCGCGCATCGTTGCCGATCAGCGCGCCTACTTTAAGACGCACGCCACGTTTGATATCGATGCTCGACGTCGCGCGCTCGCGAGTTTACGCGATGCGGTGCGGGCCCAAGAGGCCGATATTGCCCATGCGCTCAAGACCGATTTGGGAAAGTCGCATGACGAGGCCTATATGTGTGAGATCGGCACCTCGCTTTCCGAGATTCGTCATCAGATTGCGCATGTGGCTCGATGGAGCCGTCCGCGCCTGCGTCCGTGTGACCTCGCCAACGCCGTGAGTGTGTGCAAAACGCAAGCCGTGCCCTATGGCGTCACGCTCATCATGGCACCCTGGAACTATCCGTTTTTGCTAACGCTCGAGCCGCTTGCCGGCGCCCTTGCCGCGGGCAATACCGTGGTCATCAAGCCGAGCGCCTATGCTCCGGCATCGAGCGCGGTGCTCAGGCAAATCTGTGAAGAGGCATTTGATCCGCGCCTGGTGACGGTTGTCGAGGGCGGGCGCGCCGAGAATGAGGCGCTGCTCGATGAATGCTGGGACAAAATCTTCTTTACCGGTAGTGTTCCGGTCGGCAAGCTCGTCATGGAGCGCGCGAGCAAAAACCTCACGCCTGTGACGCTTGAGCTGGGCGGCAAGAGCCCCTGCATCGTGGATGCGACGGCAAACTTGAAGGTCGCGGCACGGCGTATCGCCTTTGGTAAATGGCTCAACGTGGGGCAGACCTGCGTGGCACCCGACTACCTGCTGGTCGATGCGCGCGTGCACGACGAGCTGCTGGGTCTCATCAAGGAGGAGGCCCGCCGTATGTTTGGAGAGCATCCGCTCGATAACGAGGACTACGGGCATATCGTCAACGCCAAGCATTTTGCGCGTGTGCGTGGGCTGATCGATCCTGACAAGGTCGTGCTTGGAGGTACCGCGCGCGAGTCGTCGCTCAAGATTGAGCCGACGATTTTGGACGGCGTGGCCCCCGATGATGCCGTGATGCAGGAGGAGATTTTCGGCCCCATCTTGCCGGTGTTGACGTTTGAGAGCCTGGATGAGGCCGAGGCGTTCATCACGAATCGCCCGACGCCGCTGGCCCTGTATATCTTTAGCCAGGATCGCGCAGTTCAACAGCGCTTTGTGCGCTACGTGCCCTTTGGCGGCGGCTGCGTCAACGACACGATCATGCATTTGGCTACGAGCCATATGGGCTTTGGCGGCATGGGCGCGAGCGGCATGGGGCAGTACCACGGACGCGAGAGCTTCGATACGTTTAGCCACAAGAAGAGCATCGTGAACAAGGCGACGTGGTTGGACGTGCCGTTTCGGTATGCGCCCTACGCAAGCTGGAAGCACAAATTCGTGCGCATGTTTGTGCATTAGAAAACAGCGCTGATAATACGAACAAGTGTTCCTATTATCAGCATTTTGCGTTAGACTACTATCGTGGGGCACGGATGGGCCAACTCCCTTTAGAAGGGATTTGGTATGAACGTAAGCGATGTTATTTCGTTATTGGCGTTGTTGATCGCGGCTATCGAACTCGGCCTGTTTATCGGCCGAATGAAATAGCCGCCCCCGCGTAAGCGAAGACGGCCACTTCTCACGATGAAAACGTGTATCGGAGTTGGCAAGACCCGCTGCCACGGGTGCCATCCGTGTTCCTATCTTATCTGCAAGCGTCCCGTCGCGCAAGCGTTGCGGCAAGCGATTGAAAGATGCGGACGAGATGAATTTGTGTCCGCACGGGCCCGTAGGCTTCTCAACTATGTGGTGGATGCTCGCTAATCGGTGGTGGAGGCGGTCATGTTTGATGACGATGACCTGTTCGATCTGGTAGACGATCCGTTTGAGTGGGATATGCTGCTCGACGATGACGAGCTGGAGCAGGACCGTAAGAAGCGGCGGGACAAGAACGCCCAGGGTGACGCGTCGAAAAAGCAGGACAAGCGCCGCCGAGGTCTGTTCGGCGGACTCTTTGGGTGACTGTCTCATCGCCGCGTTTGTATACTAAACAGGTCTTATACGCGTTGCGAAATGAGGACATAGACGATGATGTGGTTTACCGCCGACTTGCACCTGGGCGATACGAATATCTTGCACGACATGGATCGACCGTTTGACTCGGTCGAGGAGATGAATCGCTGCGTCATCGATGCCATCAATGAGTGCGTGGTGGCGGACGACCGCCTCTATATCCTGGGAGACTTTACGTATCGATTGCCCATGGCGGAAGCGGTGCGCCTGCGTAAACGAATCGAATGCCAGAACATAACGCTCATCCGCGGTAATCATGACGGCGATTGGGAAGATCCTGACGCGCCGTACATTTGGGATGAGGTGCGCGATTATCTGGAAGTCGCTCCCGGTTACGCGAAGGGCCATCGCCTGGTGATGAGCCATTACCCCATGCTCAGCTGGAATGGCAAGGCGCGTGGCGCCATCATGCTGCACGGGCACATCCACAGCAGGGGTGACCGCACCAACGCGCGCAATCGCGATCGCGAGCGCCCAGTCCTGCGCTACGACGTTGGCCTCGATGCCAACAGCTACAAGCCCGTTAGCCGCGACCAGATCCTCGGCTTCTTTGGACTATAGCTGTAAGTGCAGGTAGAATGAACGCGCCGCGCGGATGGTCTGCACGGCGCGTTTTAGTAGGAGCGATGATTCCATGAGGGCTATCCAGCGCATTAACCACAACGCTGCCATCTGCGAAGATGGCGCGGGGCGTCAGCTTATCGCGCTGGGCCGCGGTATCGGCTTTGGCGATATGCCGCATGAGGTCGACCTGGATGTCATCACGCGTACCTTTTACGGCATCGATTCAAAGTACCTGGCGTTTATCGATGAGGTCGACCCCGAGGTGCTGGAGTTTTCTGCTCAGCTGGCCGATATCGCAACCGGACAGCTTTCGTACGAATTGAGCCCTAACCTCCCCATTACATTGGCGGACCATATCCAGTTTGCCATTAAGCGCGCCCGCGAACACATGGTGGTGTCGTTGCCGCTCGAGCGCGATCTGGAGCAGCTGCATCCCATCGAATACCGCTTGGGCGAGCTGGCTGTTCGCGGCATCCAGAAAAGCTTCCGTGTGCGTATGCCCCGAAGCGAGGCTGCGGGCATTGCCATGTCGATTGTCAACGCATCGGTTAAGCCGAGCGAGCGGCGCGTGCTTGCCGAGCAGCACGAGGAGCGACTGCTCGATATGACGGTCGCGATTATTCAAGAAGAGTTGGGTGAGACGGTCGATTGCTCGTCGTTCGCCTTTGCCCGCTTTGCCACTCATGTGCGCTATCTGCTCGACCGCGTGGCAAAGAAAGAGCCGATCGATACCGAGAACTCCGGTCTTTACGACGTGCTCGTGGAGCAGTATCCGGCGGCATCGCGTTGCGCTCACCGTGTCGACGATCTGATTCAAGAGACCTTTGGCGAGCCATTGGCCCAAGAGGAGCTCGTCTATCTGATCATGCATGTGAATCGCGTGGCTTCTGTCCACTCGGATAAATAGGCTCTCTGGTATTTCCTTTCCGTCATGGCGACCGTTCGCGGGCCGTTTGCTACCGTTCGTCGGTAATCTGAGCCGCAACGAACGCATCTGCCGCATATACTCGCCATGTGTTGGGTGTTACTCACGGCGCTGCTCCGAGAGGCACTACCGATTCTGCCGAGGCCATTACTGGGTCTCTGTCGGTTGTGCGCGGGGCTTTTTTCATGTCGATCCACCCGGGAATCACATGCAAATCAATCTCTTGCCAACTGATATCACGCGCTGCGCAGGCGTGAGCGGAATCGTCTGTCTTGGTGCCGTGAGCCCCACGGGCCTCTAGTTGGAAGAGAAGGGATTCGACATGGCTGTCGATAACAAGAAGATTGCCGAGGACGTGCTTGCTGCCGTCGGCGGCGCCTCCAATGTGACGAACGCGACGCACTGCATGACCCGCCTGCGTCTGAACCTCAAGGATCAGTCCATCCCCAATGACGATGAAGTAAAGAAGATTAAGGGCGTGCTGGGCGCACAGTGGTCTGGCGGTCAGTATCAGGTCATCATTGGCCAGAACGTGCCGAAGGTCTACGACGCCGCCATTGCGCTGGGCGTTAAGGGCGAAGGCTCTATTGACGAGAATCTCGACGGTGGCACCAAGGAGTCGCTGACGCTTAAGACTGCGGGCAAGAAGACCCTCAACTACCTGTCCAAGACTATGGTCATGACGATCCCCATCATCATGGGCGCCGCCATGTTCCGCACCATTGCCGTACTTTGCGGCGACGGCATGCTCGGTATCTGGTCTGCCGATTCCGACATCTACAACTTCTTCTACAACTGGATTTACAACGCTGGCTACTATTTCCTTCCTGTCTATCTGGGCTGGGCTGCCGCAAAACAGCTTGGCTGCAGCCAGCCGCTTGGCATGATGCTCGGCGGCGTGCTCATTGCCCCCGAGTTCATGACGTTGGTCAATGCCGCTGCTGATTCGGGTGCTACGACCACCATGGTTTATGGCGTGCTCCCGGCTCAGCTAAACAACTATTCTGCGACCGTGCTTCCCATGGTGCTCTCCATGCCGGTGCTGATGGTCGTCGAAAAGTTCATGAAAAAGATTATTCCCGACATGCTTTCCACGGTGTTTGTGCCCGTGTGCACCATGGCTGTGATGATCCCCGTTTCTCTGTGCGCTCTAGCTCCGATTGGCTCCGTTCTGGGCAACCTGGTCGGCAACTTTATGTTCGGCCTCGGTAACACTGGCGGCATCGTCACGATCCTCTCCCTCGTCGCCATTGCCGCGCTTTGGGAGTTCTTGGTTATGACCGGTATGCATCAGGTTCTGCTGACCCTTGGCATTGTGCAGCTGCTCACCTTGGGCTCTGATTCTTGCGTTATGGTCGCGGGCGGTATCGCCCAGTTCGCGACGTGGGGTATGGCCTTCGGCGCCTTCCTGCGCCTTAAGGAGACCGACGAAAAGGGTGCCATGCTTGGCTTCTCGCTCTCCGGCATTGTCGGTGGTGTGACGGAGCCCGCGCTGTATGGCTGCGGCTTTAAGTACACCCGCTGCCTGGGTGCCATGGTTGCCGGCGGTGCCATCGGCGGCCTGATCGCGGCTCTCACCAATGTGACCACGTATGTTTTGGGCGCGACTAATATTCTGAGCGTTACTGGATTTGTTGCCGGCGGAACTGCTAATCTCGTTTGGGGATGCGTTGCATCGGGCGCTGCGTTTGTTTCCGCAGCTGTCATCGCTTACCTCTTTGGCTTTACCAAGGAGCAGCTCGACGAGGACGCTGCTGCCGCCAAGGCCTAAAGTACCTGTTCGGTAGGACAATTATCTGGGGCACTTGGTTACGTTGCAAGTGCCCCTTTCCGTAGATGGGGGTCAATATGAAGCAATTGCTCATTCGTGCCGACGATATCGGTTATTCGTATGCAGTTAACCTGGGGATTGCCCGCAGCATCAATGAGGGTCTGGTGCGCTCGGCGGGGTTGATGCCCAATATGCCCGAGGCTGAGCGTGGCTGGTCGCTCGTGGCGGATGCCGGCATTGCGGTGGGTCAGCATACCAACGTGTGCCTGGGCAAGCCGTGTGCCGACCCAGCTCTCATTCCGAGTATGCTCGACGAGAATGGTGAATTTCATAGCAGCCGTACCTTCCGCGAGCATTTTAAGCGTGGCGAAGAGTTGATAGACTTCGACGAGGCGTGTATCGAGATCCGCGCCCAACATGACCGCTTTGTCGAGATTGTGGGCCGCGAACCCGATTACTTTGAGGCCCATGCCGTCATGAGCAAAAACCTTAACAGGGCGATCTCGGCGGTTGCCCAGGAGCTGGGCCTTAAAGAGCAAAAGGCGAGCTTCGACCCCACGGCGGTTGTGCGTTGCGGTGCCACCGACCTGCGCATTGTGATGCATTCGATGGAGCCAGGCTACGAACCCAAGGACTCGATTATACAGACGGTTCGCGAGATGGAGGACGGCGAGACGGTCGTCTTTGTGTGCCATCCAGGCTATCTCGATCGTTTTATCCTCGAAAGCAGCTCGCTCACGACCGACCGCACCAAGGAAGTCGATGCGCTGATCGACCCCGAACTTCGCACTTGGCTTGAGTCTCAACCCGATCTTCGCCTGATCGACTACCGCGATCTGTAAGGACACAAACCACCACAAAGGGGACAGGTATCTTTGTGGTGGTTCTGGCGCCGTTGCCATTATGGCGGCGGCGCCTTTTTTGTCCGTGCGGCGCGGTAGAGTGTAGGCGGTTGAAATTTGCGTCCATCGAGGAGCTGCCATGAACGAGATTAAGTGCCCGCATTGCGGTGAAGTTTTTAAGGTCGATGCGTCCGGTTATGCGGATATCGTCAAGCAGGTGCGCGACGCCGAGTTTTCACGCGACCTGGATGAGCGCGTAAAGGCAGTTCGGCGCGAGGGCGAGCAGGCACTGGAGCTTGAGCGCTCGCGCTCGACGGCTGCTTTGCAAAAGGCGGAGTCTCAGCGCGATGCTCAGCTTGTCGAGCAGAAGAACGCTGCAGCTCAGCAGCTGGCGCAAGAGCTCGCCAAGCGCGATGCGGAGCTTGCCGAGCTGCGCGCCAAGCTCGAGGGCGCTGCCGCAGAGCGCGAGAGCGCAAGCCAGCGTGCGGCGGTTGAGGCCCGTGCCGACGCTCAAAAGGAGAACGCCGAGCTCCAGCGCGAAATCGACAACTTGCGTGCGCAGCTGGGGCGCAAGGATGACGAAGCCAAGCTTGCCGAGTCGGCGGCGCGCAATGCTGCTCAAAACGATGTAGCTGCACGAGATGCCCAGATTGCCGAGCTGCAGGCCAAGCTTGCCGCGGCGGACAAGGCCCAGGAGATGGCGCTTGCCGCTGCCGCGGCAGAGTCGCAGCGCGAGCTCGATGCCGCTCGTAGCGAGGCCGAGCGCGCGCTTGCTGACTATCGCGCAAAGGTACAAGAGAAGTTTTCCGTCGCAAGAGCTCAGTCTGAGCAGGAGGCAGAGGGCCTGCGCGCCCAGCTGCGCGAGCAGGAGCTGACGGCCAAAATGAACCTGTCAGAGGCGGTCGCCGCGGCGGAGCGTGAGCGTGATGAGGCCCGCGCAAAACTCACGAGTGAGCTGGCGGTGCGCGATTCGCGTGAGGAACAGGCCAGGGCGGCACACGAGCTCGAGCTTGCGCAGGCCAAGCGCGCGAGCGATGAGCTGATTCGCTACAAGGACGAAGAGATTGAGCGTCTTAAGGACATGAAGGTACGCCTGTCCACCAAGATGGTGGGCGAGTCGCTTGAGCAGCACTGCGAGACCGAGTTTAACCGTCTGCGCATGACGGCGTTTCCTAACGCGTACTTCGAGAAAGACAACGATGCGTCCGAGGGCACCAAGGGCGATTTTATCTTCCGCGAGTGCGACGCGAGCGGCAACGAGATCATCTCGATTATGTTCGAGATGAAAAACGAGAACGACGAGACCGCGACCAAGCATAAGAACGAGGACTTCTTTAAGAAGCTCGATCACGATCGTCGCCAAAAGGGCTGCGAGTACGCGGTGCTCTGCACGCTGCTCGAGCCCGAGAGCGAGCTCTATAACGCAGGAATCGTGGACGTGAGCTATCGCTACGAGAAGATGTACGTGATCCGCCCGCAGTTCTTCATTCCCATGATCACGCTTCTTCGCAACGCCGCCATGGGTTCGCTGCGCTATAAGCAGGAGCTGGCGGAGTACAAACAGCAGAACATCGATGTCACGAACTTCGAGGCCAAGATGGAGAAGTTCAAGGACGGCTTCTCGCGCAACTACAACCTGGCGAGTAAGCAATTCGAGTCGGCAATCAAGGAAATCGATGCCGCCATCAAGCAGCTCGAGAAGACCAAGGACGATTTGCGCCGCAGCACCGAGAACCTGCGCCTGGCCCACAACAAGGCCGATGAACTTACCATTCGCAAGCTCACGTGGGGCAACAAGACCATGAAAGCAGCGTTTGATGAGGCACGCGAGACCGCGTCGGAGACAGGCGATGAGCCAGCCGAGGCGGATTCGTATGAGGTCGAGGATGCCGAGTAAGGCATAGCATATAGTGCAAAAGCGGGGCCGCTGACTATATTGCCAGCGGCCCCGCTTGTTTCGTTCCAGTATTTTTGGTTAGTCCTCGAGCAGGTCCTCGATAAAACCGACGCGGTAGTTTTTGAAGATGACCTCGCCGCCGTCCTGCGTGGCGTCCAGATCGACATCGCCCATGATGCCAAAGTCGTGGTCGCCATCCTCGTCGGCAAAGATCTGGTGCACGTGCCATACGTGCGCGGTCTTCTCGTCGGACTCATCGATGGAAAACATCGCGGCACTGCGGGCATCTCCGTCGGTGAGGATCTCCTCGTGCTGCTCGTGGTAGGCATCGAGCGCCTTTTGCCAGCGGATCTCGCTCATGCCCCAGTCGTCGTCGAGTTCGCCCAGGTCGCGAACGTGCTCGCGAGCGGCAAGGGTTACGCGGCGGAAGAGCGCATTACGCACCAGCAGCGTGCAGCCGCGGCGGTCCGCCACGACCTCGTCGATGCCCTGCGGCGGCGCGGCGTCGAGGGCAGCCGGATTGCCGGCGTTCTCCCACTCGTCCACCAGGCTCGAGTCCACCGAGCGCACCACAAAGCCCAGCCACGAGATAATGTCGCGCAGGCGCTCGTCGCGCTTCTCAATGGGTACGGTGCGGTCGAGCGAACGGTAAGCCTCTGCCAGGTAGCGCAGCAAAATGCCCTCGGAGCGGGCGATGCCGAGCTTTTGAATGTAGCCCTTAAAATCGCTCGCGCTTTCCAGCATATCGCGCAGGACGCTCTTGGGAGAGAGCTGGTAGTCGTTTGCCCAGGGTACTTCCTGGCAGTACTTGTCAAAAGCGGCGTCGAGCAAATCCTCGAGCGGCTTTTCGTACGTGACGTCCTGAATGCGCTCCAAGCGCTCCTCATATTCGATGCCGTCGGCTTTCATCTCGGCCATAGCACGATCGCGTGCTGCGCGCTCCTGTGCGCGCAGCACCTGCTTGGGATCCTCGAGCGTTGCCTCGACCATCGAGATCAGGTCCATGGTATAGGTCTCGCTCTCGGGGTCGAGCAGCTCCAATGCGGCAAGCAAGAACGGCGAGAGCGGCTGATCGAGCGCAAAGTCCTCGGGCAGATCGACCGTCAGTGCATAGTCGATGTCCGGCGCGGCGTCAGTCGGGGCGTCGGGCGCGGGCGGCACCTCGGTGCGCACGACGACGCCGGAGTCGATGAGCGTGGCGAAGATTTCGTCGGCGCGAACTTCGAGCTTAGCCTTTTCCTCGGAAGTCTGCAGGCTCGTCTCGATGAGATCGTGTACGCGGGCGCGGGCATCGCCGCCCTGCTCGACCACGCTAATCACCATGGAGTGTGTGATGCGCAGGCGCGGCTTGAGCGTTTCGGGCTGCGTCTCGATCAGGCGCTCAAAGGTCTGCTTGTTCCAGGTGACAAAGCCCTCGGGGGCCTTCTTCTTTTTAATCTTGCGGAGCTTCTTGGGGTCGTCGCCCGCCTTGGCCATGAGCTTGGCGTTCTCGATCTCGTGCTCGGGTGCCTCGGCAATCACCATGCCCTCGGTATCGAAGCCCGAGCGGCCGGCGCGACCGGCAATCTGATGGAACTCGCGGGCGCGCAGACGACGCATCTTGTAGCCATCGAACTTGGTGAGCGCGGTGAGCACCACGGTGTGGATGGGTACGTTGATGCCGACGCCGAGCGTATCGGTACCGCAAATGACGGGTAGCAGACCCTGCTGCGCCAGGCGCTCGACCAGCAGGCGATAGCGCGGCAACATGCCAGCATGGTGCACGCCGACGCCGCATCCGAGCAAGCGCTTGAGAATCTTGCCGAAGGCCGTGGAGAAGCTCGTGCCCTTGGCGGCTTCCTTAATGGCCTCGCGCTGCTCCTTGCTGGCGATGCCAAAATTGGCGAGTGATTGTGCCGTCGCAAGGGCGGCATCCTGGCTAAAGTGCACGATATAGAGCGGGGCTTCGCCGCGGCGCATGGCGAGCTCGACCGTGCCCTCGAGGGAGGTCGTCACATAGTCGTAACTCAGCGGAACAGGACGAGGGGCGTCGACAACCAGGTCGCATGTGGCGCCGGTGTGCTCCTCGAGTGAGGCGGCGATGGCAGTGACATCGCCGAGCGTGGCGCTCATGAGCATAAACTGCGTATGGGGCAGAGTGAGCAGCGGCACCTGCCAGGCCCAGCCGCGGTCGGGGTCGGCAAAGTAGTGGAACTCGTCCATGGCCACGCAGCCCACGTCGGCGTCCTCGCCCTCGCGTAGTGCGTCGTTGGCAAGGATTTCGGCCGTGCAGCAGATGACGGGCGCCTTGGTGTTGATATGCGTGTCGCCGGTGATCATACCGACGTTATCGCGGCCGAGCACCTGCACAAGGTCGAAAAACTTCTCGCTGACCAGAGCCTTGATAGGGGCCGTGTAGTAGCAGCGCTTGCCCTGCGCCATGCCCATAAAGAGCATGCCCAGCGCGACGAGCGATTTACCCGATCCGGTCGGTGTGCCTAAAATGACGTGATCTCCGGCCGCCAGGTCCATGAGGGCCTCTTCTTGGTGATCCCACAGCTCAATGCCGCGGTCGCTCGTCCATTCAAAGAAGCGTTCGAAGGCCTGATCGGGCGTGAGCCATGGTTCGGGCTCACTGCCGTCCTCGGGCTCCCACCAGGTGGGGGAGAGCGCGCCGAGCGAGCCGAACTCGGCTTCGGTTCCCGTGCCGCCCGAGAATGAGCTGGCGGCGCCGGCGCCGGAAACGGTGCTGGCGGTGATATCTGTCGTGGTCTGTGCCATGTGGTTGCTTTCTCTCGCCGTTTGTCCGCCAACTATTATGGCGTAGCGGCGGCGCGGGGTGCCAGTGGGCGAGAAAATGCAGGAAATGGGCGCGCGGTGCTAGCGTTCCTGAGGCAGGCGTTTCTTGCCTTTACGGGCGCGGTTCTTAAAGTTCTCGACGGCCTCTTCCATGCCCAGAGGTACATAGGTGAGCTCATCGAGGTTATCGGGCAGGTAGCAGGCAAGACTCTGCTCCTGCACGCGGCCCGCTGTGAGCTGTTCGTCGGTTGGCTGCGCACCGGGGGTGGCGCAAATGCCATAGACGGCGGCGCCCATCTCGCGCGTGCGACGCTCGTATTCGGTCTCTGGATGCTCGGGGTGGTCGCGGCGGACGTCGTCACTTACCCAAAGCGTGTCGTAGCCTGCCGCGGCAAACTGTCCCAGGGCGTAATCGCGCAATGGCTTGCTGTCGGTTCGCAACGTGACGGTGGCGCCGGCTGAAAAGAGCGGGCGATAGAGCATCAGATGGTCGACATGGACGAGTCGTTTTTTGGCGTACTTGGCCTTGGGCTGCGGCGTGGGAAAGTTAATGGTAATGGCATCGAGCTCGCCTGCGGCAAACAGTTGCGGCAGCGATGCGGCGCCTCGGGGCAGGACGAGTGCGTTGGACAGCTCCTGCTCGCAGATTTTCTGCGCGGCATAGGCGATGCAGATGGGCTCCTGGTCCATGCCGATAAAGAGCGTGTTTGGCTCGTGGGCCGCGCGCTTTACAAGGTACGTTCCCTTGCCACAGCCAAGATCCAGGTGAAGGTGTTCGAAAGGCTTGCTGCCAACTGGCGCGCAAGCCTTGCGCCAATCTCCGACATAGGCCTCGGGGCTCGTCTCAATCGCATCGGTGTAGCGCTCCAGGCGCTCCTCGAGCACAAAGTTCTTAGGCGTGCGAACGTGGACGGCTCCCATGAGGCTCCTTGGTCATAAGTATGGAACGCATAGCTGCGCGTTCCGTCAATGGGTTGAAAAGGGTGGGCATAGTTTGCCCGAAAGACGCGGGGCGGTCCGGCGGCGAGTCGCCGATGCCTACAGGCGCTTGAGGATCACATAGCGGTTGAGATCGCCGCTGCGACCGTCGGCATGGAAGCGCTCGAGCTCGCGCACGGGGACCTCGCCGCTCTTGTAGAACGTACGGACGCCGCGCACCAGGTCGGTGATCTGCTGATCGTCAAAGTGATGACAATAGCGGTAGGCGTGGCGGTCGTTTTGCCAGCCAATGAGGTGGTCACCGGCTTCAAACTGTGCGGAATCGTAACCCTCAAACGGCGGGGTGAGCTCGGCGCGGGCCTCGGCGCGAACAGCCTTGCGCGCCATGCGCTCGTCGTTCATAAACTCCCAAAAGCTGATAGCGATGATGCCGCCTGGGCGCGTCTGACGCACCAGGGCGTCGAGCACGCGCACGCGGTACTCACACGACGGCACATGGTGCATAAAGCCAAAGCAGACCGAGATATCGGCGAGCGGGGCGTCGAAAAGCACGTCGGGTGTCTCGGCGGGGTTGAGCTTCATGAGGGCGTCGAGCACATCGAGTTCCTGGAAGTGCAGGTTGGGAATGCGCAGGGCGTGGCCATGTGCATCGATAGCCAAATCTTGACACGAGTCGACACCATAGAACTCGAAGGGGCAGCTGGCGTCTGCCGAGGGGCTCGTGCCGTCAACGCCTTTGGCAGCCAGCGTGCCGCCGGCGGCAAAGTTCTCGAAGCGCATGTTGCCGCAGGCAAGATCAAAGACGCGGACGGGGTGCTCGATCGTGGCCGCATCGAGCTGCTCGAGTGCGATGTCCATGGTGCGCACCCAGCCGGGCCACGGGGCCTGACGCGTATCGGAGAAGGAGGCGGAGTGCTCGCGATAGAACGTGTTGTTGAGCTGGATGAGCGATGAGGCGAAATCGCGGTTCACGGCGCGGAACTCCCTCCGTTGGCGGTGCGGAATAAACAGTACGACCATACTACCGTTA
>DBEZGO010000127.1:0-7250 GCA_048189345.1 Collinsella sp. | reverse complement strand
CTGGAGGTGGGCCGCGGCGGTCAGGTGTATTACGTGTCCAACCGCGTCAAGACCATCGACGACGCCGTGGCGCGCGTGCACGAGGCCGCGCCCGAGGCGCGCGTGGGCGTGGCGCACGGCAAGATGAGCCCGCGCGAGGTCGAGGACGTGATGATCGAGTTCGCGACCAAAAAGATCGACGTGCTCATCGCCACGACCATCGTGGAGAGCGGTATCGACAACGCGACCGCCAACACGCTCATCATCGAGGATTCGCAGCGCTTGGGCCTGGCACAGCTCTACCAGCTCAAGGGCCGTGTGGGCCGTTCTGCCACGCAGGCCTACGCGTACTTTATGTTCCCGGGCGAGCTGCCGCTCACCGAGGAGGCTACGGCACGCCTGACTGCACTTTCCGAGTTCCAAGACCTGGGCAGCGGCATGCGCATCGCCATGCGCGACCTGGAGATCCGTGGTGCCGGCTCGCTTATGGGCGCCGAGCAGCACGGCAACCTGTCGAGCGTGGGCTTCGACCTGTTTACGCAGATGTTGGGCCAGGCAGTGGCCGAGGCGCGCGGCGATGACGACGCCGGCGTGGAGGCGGCGAGCGTGGGCATTAACCTGCCGGCTGACTACTTCTTGTCCGAGGAGTACATGCCGGCGGTGGAC
Organism: Collinsella sp.; assembly: GCA_048189345.1. Lineage (GTDB taxonomy): Bacteria > Actinomycetota > Coriobacteriia > Coriobacteriales > Coriobacteriaceae > Collinsella. The sequence goes on along the minus strand of DBEZGO010000127.1, from coordinate 6,605 downwards.
CAGCGCGTGCTCGTGTACCGCAAGCTCGCGGCGGCTGAGGACCTGGAGAGTGTCGACGAGGTGCAGGAGGAGACCGAGGCTGCGCACGGTGAGCTGCCGTTGGCGGGACTCAACCTGTTCAATCGCGCGCGCATCCGCATTCGCGGCGAGCGCCTGGGGCTCGAGAGCGTCACGCTCAGCGGCGGTCGCATCACGTTTTTGGGCGTCGACGTGCCCAAGAAGGTGGCCTTTGAGCTTAAGACCCGCTATGGCGCGGTGAACTTCCCCAAGAGCCGCAAGCTGTCGGTGCCCTACAAGGCGGGCGCCGGTGCGGGCAGCGGCCTGGGTCGCGGCCTCGACGCCAACGACGGCACCGGCCCCGTGGCCGCGGCGCTCATGCTGCTGCAACAGCTGGGCGCTAGTGATGATGACTAGCGAGTCGACGCTGCAAACACCCCATTTGGGCATTCTGGCTCCATCGAAAGGAAAGCATGTTCGGATACATCTATAAGAAAGATGCCGCCATTATCGCGGTTGTCCTGTGCCTTTGTCTGGGCGTGGGCAGTTTCTTCGATTATCAGATCTCGAGCGCGCTGTTCAATATCGGCAGCATGTACGGTCGCTTTATCGAGGCCGCCGGCGAGCTGCCGTTCGAGCTGACGGCGAGCGTCGCGGGCGTTATGCTCGTACGCGCGGTGCGTCCCGACTCCAGGGGGAGCAAATGGCTCGCCGTGCTCGGCATCCTCGTCAACGTTGGCCTGACCGGCTACGAGATCGTTTCGTCCCTGAGGGTTGGCGGCAAACTCATCGCGGCTCAGTTGGTGCTGACGTTTGTGCTGGTCATCGCCGCCAACCTTATCGTCTATCGCCTCACGCGCACGACCGAGCCCGACGAGCTTACGCGCTGGGCGTTGATGGTGCTTGCCGTGTGGGTCGCTCAGGCCATCATCCTCAACGTGATCGTCAAGCCGCTGTGGTCGCGCCCACGCATGCGCGTGATCGAGGTCACGCCGGGGCTCAATTTTCAGCCGTGGTGGGTAATCGGTAACCCCGACAAGTGGAGCTATATCGCGGCCGGCGTAATCAAGGACGGCTTTAAGTCGTTCGCGAGCGGGCACACGGCGCATGCGGCGATCGGCCTTATGCTCGCCGGGCTTCCCGCGGCGGCCTTTAAGGGAAAACCGTCGCGCCGCCGCGTGGTCTTTTGGACGGCGGCTGTGGTCGCGGCGCTCGTCGCGTTTGGCCGTATCGTGATCGGGGCGCACTTTTTGAGTGATGTGAGCTGCGGTTTTGCTCTGGTACTGGCACTCGAGTGCCTTGCCGCGCGCATTGCCTATCCCAACGGCGTACAATAGCTCCGTTTGAATCATCTGGCCGATACCCGGTAAGAGAGGATTGCCATGCTCGCGTTCAACAACGACTATTCCCACGGCGCACACCCAGCGGTGCTGCAGGCGCTCGTCGATACCAACATGGAGCCGCAGCCCGGCTACGGTACCGATGCGCATACCGAGCGTGCCAAGCAACTTATTCGCGAGGCCTGCCAGACCCCCGATGCCGACGTGTTTTTTCTGGTGGGCGGCACGCAGGCCAACGCGACGGTGATCGACATGCTGCTCGCGCCGTACGAGGGCGTCGTTGCTGCCGAGACTGGCCACGTCGCCTGCCACGAGGCGGGCGCCATCGAGTTTGGCGGTCACAAGGTACTCACCATCCCCGGCTACGAGGGCAAGATGCACGCCGAGGACCTCGAGAACTATATCCAGGTGTTCTACGAAAACGAGAGCTACGAACACACGGTGTTCCCGGGCGCCGTGTACGTGAGCCTATCGACCGAGTACGGCACGCTGTACTCCAAGGCCGAGCTCGCGGCGATTCACGCGGTTTGCCAGAAGCGCGAGATTCCGCTGTTTGTGGACGGTGCTCGCCTGGCCTATGCGCTGGCGGCCGATGAGTGCGACATTACCCTGCCCGAGCTGGCGCAGCTGTGCGACGTGTTCTACATCGGCGGCACCAAGTGCGGCGCGCTCTGCGGCGAGGCCGTGGTGTTTTGCGGCATGCACGCTCCGGCGCATCCTATTCCGCGCATTAAGCAGCACGGCGCGCTGCTTGCCAAGGGCCGCCTGACAGGCGTGCAGTTTGAGGCGCTCTTTACCGACGGCCTGTATTTTGAGATTGGTCGCCAAGCGATCGAAACCGCGCAGGCGCTTCGTCGCGTGCTGCACGAGCGCGGCTACCAGTTCTTCTTGGAGACGCCGACCAACCAGCAGTTCGTGATTCTGCCCAACGAGGATATGGCCCGCATTCGCGAGCATGCCTCGATCGAGTACTGGGAAAAGTACGACGATACTCACACGGTGGTGCGCTTTTGCACCAGCTGGGCCACGACGCAGGAGGACATCGACGCGTTGGCGGCTGTCCTGTAGCTTGATGCAATGACGAGGGCCGCCTTGCGCTGGGTCTGGCGCAAGGCGGCCTTTGCTTCTGGGGGAGAAGGGTTGTATGACCGAAATGTTCGAGCCGACGATTCGCCTGGCGACGCCCGATGATGCGCCGGCGTTGCTTGCCATCTATGAGCCGTATGTGCGCCAGACGGCGATTACCTGCGAATACGAGGTGCCGAGCGTTGAGGAGTTTGCCGGGCGCATCGAGCGTACGCTCAAGCGCTATCCGTATCTGGTGATGGAGCTGGACGGGCGCCCGGTAGGCTATGCCTATGTGAGTCAGCTCAACAGCCGCGAGGCCTATGACTGGTCGGTCGAGACGTCGATCTATCTGGCGCGCGATGTGCGCCATGGCGGGCTGGGTCGCAAGCTGCACGACGCGCTCAAGCAATGCCTGGTCGCAATGGGCATCACCAACATGTGCGCGCTCATTGCCGTGCCGCACGATAAGGACGACGAGTACCTGACGCATAACAGCCAGGATTTCCATGCCCATATGGGATATCGCCTGGTGGGCGCCTTCGACCGCTGCGCCCAAAAGTTCGGCCGCTGGTACGACATGTGCTGGATGGAGCTGATTCTGGCCGAGCGCACACCCAACCAACCCAAACCAACCTGGTTCCCCGACCTCCCCAAACCTACCATTTAGGGACAGGTTTATTTTGGCGGGTTAGCCGATGGGCTCGGTGTATTTGGCGCGGTCGGTGCGTTGGATGCGCTTGGAGACATGGAGCGGGCGGCCGTCGGTGTCGTAGACGTAGTCGGTGATCAGGATCAGCGCCTGCCCACGCTCAACGTTGAGCAAAAACGCCTCGTTTTGCGAGGCATAGCACACCTCAAAGGTCTTATGCCCCTGTGCCGGCGCGCGATGGAATTCCTGGCGCAGCGTGGCGTAGAGTGAACCGTTGATATCGCGGTCGATGAGCGTCTCGAAGCTTGGCGGTAGGTAGGTGGTCTCCAGGCACAGTGGCGCATCGTCCAGATAACGCAGACGGACAAGTTTGACGAGCTTGCTGCCCACGGCGGCATCAAAGAACTTAGCTATGCTGCCGGCCGCCTTGGCAAAGCCCGAGTCCACGGTGCGCGTGGTGGGCTTCATGCCCTGACCCTGGACCTGCGCCGTGTAGCTCGAAAACACCAGGTTGTTCTCGTGGAGCGCCGGCGTGTCGGCCACAAAGGCGCCGCGCCCGCGCTCGGTGCGCACCAGGCCCTCATCAACGAGCACCTTAAGGGCGTGGCGCACGGTGCTGCGCGACAGCCCCGATTCGTCCATGAGTTCCATCTCGGACGGTAGCTTGTCTTCGCGCGCGTAGACGCCGGCGGCGATGCGGTCACGCAGCATGCCCGCCAAGCGCTCGTATTGGGCCAGTTTCTTTTTTGACGAAGCGTTCATGCGATCAACCTGTATCTAACCTGTGTGCGAATCTAATCAAGCATGTATTCAATACAACAACAAAACCGCTGGTAGCTAGTTATCGAAAACTGCATCAGCAAAATTTCTAAGACAAATATAGCATACAACTAGTCGACATAACCAAAACATGTATGTAACTTGTATGCCTGTGATGAGCATCAAACGAGAAGAAAGGCTGATGCACGATGACTACTCAGAAACAGGTTAAGGATGTCGTCTCCCAGGTTTTGGCTGACAAGGCAGACAAGGGCGGCATCAAGCGCGTCGTGTGGATTGGCGCCGGCGGATCCAACGGCGGCAACTATCCTGCCCAGTACTTTATGGAGCACGAGGCCACGCAGGTCGTGAGCTCCAGCTACACCAGCAACGAGTTCGTGCACGCCACGCCCGCCTATGTCAACGAGAACACCCTGGCGGTCGTCGTGTCCATGCGCGGCACCAAGGAGACCATCGTCGCCGCCCAGGTCGCCAAGGACCACGGCGCCAGCACCATCGCCATCTATGTTGACGAGTCCGGCCTTACCGAGGTCTGCGACTACAAGATCAAGTACGACAGCCTGGCCGTCGACGAGTCCTGCATGGGTCGTACCAACTCCGCCGTCGTGACCATGATCGCCATGGAGCTTACGCAGCAGACCGAGGGTTATGCCGAGTACGAGACCGCTATGGCCGCCTTCGACTTGGTCGACCCCATCTATCGCAAGGCCGTCGAGTACACCCGTCCGCTCGCTGCCAAGTGGGCCGAGCAGAACGCCGACAAGCCCTGCATCAACGTGATGGCTCAGGGTCCGCTCTTTGGTGCCGCCTACGTCTTTAGCATCTGCAACGTGCAGGAGATGCTGCAGATCGACTCCTGCACCATCAACACCTGCGACTTCTTCCACGGCCCCTTCGAGATCCTGGACAAGCGCACCTCGCTGTTCCAGCTCATCAGCGTCGGCCGCAGCCGCTGCAACGACGAGCGCGGCATCCGCTTCGTCAACCAGTACGGTGGCGAGCGCGTCTATCAGCTCGACGCCAAGGAGCTCGGCCTCAACGACATCAAGGACAGCGTGAGCGAGTACTTCAACCACCTGATCTTTGCCCCGATCCTCAACAACGTGTACATGCGTGCGCTCTCTGCCGTCACCCACAAGGACTACATGACACGCCGCTACATGTGGAAGCTCGATTACTAAGGGATAGAGTGGCCTAACAGCTCGATATCCTCATAAGTTGCGGTGGAATAGTTCCTGTTTGGGGGTTTGAAGCCTCTATTTAGGAACTATTTCACCGCAACCGCCGAATGATCCGCTGGGGACGGAGGAAAACGGATCACTTTTCCGCTCGCCGATTTGTGTCTTGAAAAATGTATATAACGACTATAACGTAGTATGAAACATATTGGAAACAATACTGAGGAGGCTGCGTTGAAGAAAAGCAATCTGGGCTATGTGCTGGTGCTGATCGCCGCGCTTATGTGGGGCAGCATCGGAATCTTTGTAAACGGCATCTCGGCCATGGGCGTTTCGTCCCAGAGCATGGCTGCCTTTCGCTTGTTGTCGGGTGCCGTCTTAATGGCTCCGGTCTTGGCGTTTATGGGTTGCCAGGGAGGTGCTCGTGAGGGAAAAGCCTCGGGTCCTATGGCACTATTCAAGGCAAGTCCTAAAGAGCTTGTTCCCTGCGCGCTTCTTGGCATTATCGGCCTCGCCACCGCTAACACGCTTTATTACGAGTGCATGGGCGAGGTGGGCATGTCCACGGCCTCGGTGCTGCTTTACACCTCGCCGGTGTTTGGCGTCGTGCTCGGCCGCGTGCTTTATCGCGAGGACGTGACCCCCAACAAGCTCGTCGCCATCGTCTTTAACATTGTGGGTTGCGTGCTCGCGGTGACGAGCGGCGACCTGTCTGGTTTCCATTTCTCGGCTTGGGGCGTCGCGTCGGGTGTGATCGCCGGACTTTGCGGTGCACTTCTGGCGGTGTTTAGCCGTATGGCTACCAAGACGCTGCATCCGCTGGCGGTGACGTTTTGGGGCTTTGTCTTTGGCGGATGCTTTATGGCAGTGCTTTCGGCTCCGTGGTCCGATGTAGCCGCGGCAATGTCCCCGCAGCTCATTCTGCTGTTCGCGGGCTTTGGCTTTATTCCTACGGCTCTTGCGTACATCTTCTATATGCAGGGCCTTTCGATGGATCTTGAGACATCGAAGGTGCCGGTCGTGGCTTCGTTCGAAACCGTGGCGACCGTTCTGGTCGGTATTGGCATCTACGCCGAGCCCGCTGGCGCGATCAAGGTCCTGGGCATCGTGCTGGTGCTCGCGTCCATCCTGATTATGAACACCGATTTCTCCAAGCTGCGCAACAGCGCCTTTGTCGGCCATATCGTTGAGAGCATGACCTTTAAGCCCAACGCGTGGTGGACGGAGAAATCGCAGGACATGGATCTGTTCCGCGAGCGCACCGGCATCGCGCTGGAGCCCACCGTGCAGGAAAGCCCCTGGTACTTCGTGCGATAGGGGATTGAGCGCGGCGTCCGACCTGGGGTTATCCAGCCAGCGCCGGCCTACCCAGCCCCAACGTTTCAAGTACGTTAAACCCGTCAACGGTCGATTTTCACCCGCGAACGGTCTTTATACTAATTAGCAATATAAGCAACGTATAAGACGTTATAATGACCATAACGAAAAGGAGGAGGCAAGATGAATCAGATCATTCTCGCATCTCATGGCGGCCTGGCCGCAGGCGCCAAAGACACGCTCGAGATGGTTCTCGGCGACGTGTCGAACGTCCAC
>DBEZGO010000126.1:0-22994 GCA_048189345.1 Collinsella sp. | reverse complement strand
GCCGCACACGGGGCAGACCTCGGGCATGTGCCAGTCGACCGAATCGGCCGGGCGCTTGTCGAGCACCGGCCCCACGACCTCGGGGATCACGTCACCCGCCTTGTGCACGATGATGGTGTCGCCCTCGCGCACGTTTTTGCGGCGAATCTCGTCGATGTTGTGCAGCGTGGCGCGCGCGATGGTGGAGCCGGCAACCATCACCGGGTCGAACTCGGCGACCGGCGTGAGCACGCCGGTGCGGCCCACCTGGATGCGAATTTCGCGCAGGACGGTCTGCTTTTCCTCGGGCGGGAACTTAAAGGCGATGGCCCAGCGCGGTGCGCGGGCAGTAAAGCCCAGGTCAAGCTGCTGCTGAAAGCCGTCGACCTTTACGACCACGCCGTCGATGTCGTAGTCCAGGTCACCGCGGTGCTCGAGCGCCTGGGCGCAGAACTCGTGGACCTCGGCCGGCGTGGCGCAGCGTGCCACGTTGGGGTTGACGCTAAAGCCGGCGCTACGCAGCCAATCGAGGAACTCGCGCTGGCTGTGGACGTGCAGCGGGTCGGTATCGGCGATGGCATAGATAAAGGTGGCCAGGTCGCGGCGTGCCGTGATCTTGGGGTCCTTTTGGCGCAGGCTGCCGGCGGCAGCGTTGCGCGGGTTGGCGAAGGGGTCGCGACCCTCGGCATCGGCCTCGTCGTTCAGACGAACAAAGCTGCCCTTAGGCATGTAGACCTCGCCGCGCACCTCAATGGTGCGCTCGCGGTCGGCGCCCATGTGAGCGAGCGCCGGCTCGGACAGGTGCATGGGCACATCCTTGATGGTGCGGACGTTGAGCGACACGTCCTCCCCCGTGGTGCCGTCGCCGCGCGTGGCGGCGCGCACAAAGGTGCCGTTTTGATAGGTAAGCGCCACGCCCAAACCGTCGATCTTAAGCTCGCAGGTATAGGTGACGCTGCCGGCACCGAGCGCATCCTCGGTACGCTGGAGCCATGCGTCGAGCTCGTCCAGGTCCATGGCATCGTCCATGGAATACATGCGCGCCATATGCGTGACCGGCGTAAACTGCTCGCTCACGTAGCCGCCCACGCGCTGGGTATAGCTGTCGGGCGTCACCAGGTCGGGGTAGGTGGCCTCGATTTCCTGCAGTTCAACGAGCATTTTGTCGAAGGCGGCGTCCGTGATCTCGGGCGCATCGAGCATGTAGTAGCGATAGGCGTGGTAGTCGAGCTCGTGGCGCAGTTCGGCCGCGCGCGCTGCCGCCTGGGCACGGGCATCGGTCGGTGCGGTGGCTTCCGCGGTCGCGGGCGTTTCGGTATCGATGTCCACGCCGTCACCAAACAGGCTCGATTGCTCCATAGCGGCACTCCTTCGCTCGATTTCAAACGGATACAAGAGTACCACCGGTCGCGATGGAGCCAAATCGCCCTTTCCAACCGCACCGAATCGGCAGCCGCCAGACCGGGTGGATCGCGCAATCAAACCATGCCCTTGCCATTTCCAAATGGTCCGTTTTCCTCCGTCCCCAACGGATCAATAAGAAAAGAGGGGCTGTCCCACACTTGGCGGGACAGCCCCCTCTGGCATCGGCATGTGCGATACGGCTCGCTAGAACCCCTGGCCGTAACCTTGACCCTGGCCCTGCTGGCCCAACAGCTCCTCCAGATACTGGCGCAGCTGCTCGTCGGTAATACCGCCGTTGCCGGTGTCGGTCGAACTGTCGTCCTGCTGCTGGTTCTGCAGCTCCTCATCGGAGCCCAGCTCGACGGTGACCTTCTTCTCTTCCTTGCCGCGCATGAGCGTGATCTCGACCTTCTCGCCCACCTCGTGGCTGCGCAGCGCGATGATCAGGCCATCGGCGCTCGTGATCTCGTCGTCGCCCAACTTGGTGATGACGTCGCCCTCCTGAATGCCGGCCTTGGCGGCAGGACCGTCCTCAACGACGCTCGCCACATACGCGCCGCTATCGGTGCTGAGCTTGTTGGTGCGGGCGTTGAGCGCGTTGACGCTCGAAAGCGTAGCGCCCATGTACGGATGCACCGGCGTCTTGCCGCCGATGATCTGGTCGGCAATGTTCTTGGCGTAGTTAACCGGAATGGCAAAACCCACGCCCGAGCTGGAGCCCGAGTAGCTCTCGATGAGCGAGTTGATGCCCACCAGCTCACCGTTGTCGTTGACGAGCGCGCCGCCGGAGTTGCCCGGGTTGATGGCGGCATCGGTCTGAATCATGTTGGCATAGATGGTGTTACCGCTGGTAGAGCTCATGGCCGTGGAACGATAGAGCGCCGACACGATACCCGTGGAGACAGACTGCTCGTTGCCAAACGGCGAACCGATCGCCATGACCCACTCGCCCACGTTGAGCTTGGAGGAGTCACCGATCTCAATCGGTGTGAGCTTGGAGGCGTCGGCGTCCTTGAGTTTGATGACGGCTAGGTCGCTCGAGGCATCGTTGCCCACGAACTCGGCCTCATAGGTGGTGCCGTCGTCCATGGTCACCACGTACTGGTCATAGCCGTCGACCACGTGGTTGTTGGTGAGGATGTGGCCCTCGGTATCGAGCACGACGCCCGAACCGACACTGCCCGAGCTATCCGACTCGTCGGCAGACTGCGAAAGCGAGCCATTCTGGCTGCCGCTCGAAGTGGCGGTAATGGAAACCACGGAGGGCAATGCCTTGGCAGAAACGGCCTCGGCCAGCGTGGTGTCCTCGGAGTCGATGGTGATCTTTTGCGTCGACGAACCCGAAGCACCCGCCGTCACGGCATTCTTTCCGCCGCCAATGTTGAGCGTGCCACTCATAATGAGCGCGATGACCAACAGGGCGCCGCATGCGCAGCCGGCGAGTGCTGTAATAAAGATCGGCAGCTTTTTGGTCTTGGTCTTGACCACCGTGTGCTTGTTTACAACCTGTTGGCCGCCCAGCGGCTTGCCGGTCTGTGTGTCGTAAGCCTGCACGTAGGGAATGTTGCTACCGGCAGGCGTCGACTCCACCTGCACGCGCGGCTGCTGCTGGGTCTCGCCGGCGTTGCCCGCATCCTGGGGACGCTGGGAATCGTACTCGCTCATAGCTGCGATCCTTTCGTCAAATAACCAAAGGCCCGCCAAACATGTGGCGGGCCATCATTGTTCACGTTGAGTTGTACCCCAATATGCGGGTGCACGTGTATGAGAACGCAATCTTTTAGGAAGGCTTAAGTTCTGTTGCAGATTCGAGAGGAACCCGCACCTGCGTCAAAACCACCACAAAGGTGCCTGTCCCCTTTGTGGTGGAAAGCTAGTCCTTAAACAGATAGCCCACGCCGCGGACGGTGGTGATATGTGCCGCAATCTGCGGGCCCACCTTGGAGCGGATGCGTCGGATGTGCACGTCGACGGTGCGCGTGCCGCCGCAGTACTCAAAGCCCCACACGCGGTGCAGCAGCACCTCGCGGCTGTAGGCGCGGTTGGGATGCGTCGCCAAAAAGCTCAGCAGCGAGTACTCCATCAGCGTCAGGTCGATGGGCTCGTTATCGAGTGTCACCTGGTAGGTAGCCAGGTTAATCTCGAGGTTATCGATGTTGAGCACATCGTCGGCGGTGACAGTCTCCTCCTCGCCCATCAGGCGCTGCGCGCGAGCCTTGAGCTCGTTGGGCGTCGCCGTGGGGCATACAAAGTCGGCATGCGCGTGATTCGGCAGGCGCAGGGTGCCGAGCGCCTCGTCGTCAACGATCACCAACATGGGGACGCCGCCGCGATCGTCAAGCCACTTGGCAATCTGATCGATGCGATCGCTGCGAATGCCGTCGGAATCGAGGATCAGCAGGTCAAAGTCGTGCGCCGCAGTAGGCGAATCGGGGGTAGCCAGGCTCACCTCGACACCCAGGGTGGTCGTCAAGCTGCGGGCAAACTCGTGGAAGCGCGTCGTGCGCGCCATGAACAGGGCACTCTTTTCGGACATATCGGCCTCCAAGGAAATGAGCTCAATCGTACTGGAACAAGCCAGCGCGATTAGGAGTTCGCCAGATAATGCTTGATCTCCCACTCGGTGATCGTGGACTCAAACTTATGCCACTCGTTGCGCTTCTTTTTGAGGAAGAAGCTGTGAATGTGCTCGCCGAGGGCATCCTTCATAAACTGCGAGTCCTCAAAGACGTCAAGCGCCTCTTTGAGCGAGCGCGGCAGCGGCGCGTAGCCGGCCTCGAGCATCTGACGGTCGGTGAGTTTGAGCGTCTCGGCCGTGGCCTCGGGCGGGAGCTCCAGCTTGCGCTCGATGCCATCGAGACCAGCCGCCAGCGTGACGGCGTTGACCAGGTACGGATTGGCCATGGGGTCGGGGCTGCGCAGCTCGATGCGCGTGGACAGCTGCTTGCCGGGCTTGTAGACCGGGATACGGATCATGCTCGCACGATTGCGCAGGCCCCACGTGGCGTACTGCGGCACGGAATCGCCACCCGTGGTGATGCGCTTGTACGAGTTGACCGTGGGGTTGGTGATGGCGCTAATCTCGCGCGCGTGCGCAAGGATGCCGGCCATGTAGTGCTTGGCGATATCGGAGAGGTGGTACCTCTCGTCGTCCTCGCCCCAAAAGACGTTGTTGCCGTCGTGGTCGAACAGCGACTGATGCAAAAACATGGCGCTGCCGTCCTCGCCCGCCAACGGTTTGGGCATAAAGGAGGCGTGGCAACCGCTCTCGTAGGCCTGCTGCTTAATGATGAGTTTGGCCGTGGTGACGGCGTCGGACATACTCAGGGCCTCGGCGTGACGCAGGCTCATGCCGTGCTGCGAGCGGCCGGCGGCGTGGAAGGTGTACTCCACGGGCACGGACATCTTCTCGAGCGTGAGGACCGTGTTGCGGCGCAGGTCGCGGGCGGCGTCACTCACCGAAAGATCGAAGTAGCCCACGTTGTCGAGCGGCTCGGGGGTGTGCTCGTCGGGGAAATAGTAATACTCCAGCTCGGCGCCCACGTTAAGCAGATAGCCAGCTTTCTCGGCCTTGCGGAACATGCGGCGCAGGGCATCGCGCGGGTCGCCGGCAAACGGCTTGCGATCGGGAGTGCACACGTCGCAGAACACGCGGGCGACACCGTTGTGGCTCGGGCGCCACGGCAGAATCTGGAAGGTCGAAGCATCGGGAAACGCCAGCATGTCGGCTTCCTCGGGCGTGGCAAAGCCCTCGATAGCGGAGCCGTCAAAGCCAATGCCCTCCTCAAAAGCGACCTCGAGGTCCTCGGGGCTAATGGCAAAGTTCTTGAGGCGGCCGAGAATGTCGACAAACCACAGACGCACAAAGCGGATGTCACGCTGCTCTACGGAGCGGAGTACGTAATCGATGTTCTGCTGGTTCATGTCGCTCCCCTTTCTTTCGGGCGGGTTTCGACTGGTCTATACCGCAGATACTATCGCAGAAAAATGTTTCCGCAGGGTTAAAGCGTATCAAGCGCTCAAAAAACGTGTGTGAACAGGCGGTCACGAACGAATGGTTAGCGCGAGGTCGATGCGCGGTGTTCGATGTGGCCGGGGATCTCGATGCGCTTAGGGGCGAGCTTTGCGGCATCGCCCACCGTAGTGGTAACGACGTCGATGCGCTCGGACAGACGCTCGACTACGCGCTCGGCAATGGTGAGGGTGTCCTGCGCGGCCGTGGTCACACCGCCAAAGAGCACGTGGTTCCAGGGATAGTCGTCAAACGTTGCGATCTTGAGACCCGCCGGCAACGAAGGTCCCAACTGTGCCAGCGCCTCGGTCAGGCGCAGGAAGACCAGACCGTTGACGGCAATGAGGCCGAGCTTTTTACCCGCATAGCCGCGGATGGTCTCGTCCAGGCGGCCAACGCCCATGGCGCCACCGTCGGCCAGGGTGACGACCTCGCCCGCAAGACCGCGGCGCGAAAGCTCGTCGGCAAAGGACTCGGCGCGCTCGCGACGCACGGGGCTGTCATCGCTTGCCTCGGTGAGCAGGCACAGGCGCTCGCTGCCCGCGACAGCCAAGGCGTCTACCAGGCCGGCGACCAGCTCACGGTTGTTGGAGGTCACCAGATCGACACCGCCGGCGGCAATATCGCGGTCGAGCAGCACGACGGGCAGGCGCCCCGCAGCCGCGGCAATCGCCTCGTCATTGCCGCCGCAGGTGTTGACGACCAGGCCGTCCACGCCGGCATCGATAAGTCTGGTGAGCGACTCTGCCTCCTTGGCGGGATCATTGCCGCTAATGGCCGTCATAAGCGAGCAGCCGCGCGCGGCGGCGCTGGCGGAAAGCCCTTCGAGCATGGCGCTCGAGAACGGGTTAGCAATGTCGGCCAAGATCACGCCGATGAGGTTGGTACGCGAGCTGCGCAGATTGCGCGCGGCGGCACGTGGGCGATAGCCGGTGCGCTCGATAACCGCCGCGATGCGAGCACGGGTTTCCTCGGTCATCTGCCCGGGGCGGTTGTTGAGATAGCGCGAGACCGTGGCCGGGCTCACGCCCGCCTCGGCGGCAATGTCCTTGATTCTCATCTGCGCCATGGCGCACCCCGTTTCCCCATTGTCAGCAGTCTGAGCCATTTTAGGCATTTTCTTAAAAATCTCGCTTGCAAAGTGCCGTAGGTGAGCAGCACCATTTTTGTGTCTCGAACAGATGCGATAATGGGCTAGATAGACAAGTCTTTGGACAGCTCAAAATAGTCGGGATGCAAGGCAATAACCGGGCCCTGCTCCTCGGGCATCAGGTGCAAGTGTGTCTCGGCCAGATAGCTCGCCGCATCGGTATCGCCCCTCTTAATGGCCTCGAGAATCCGACGATGCTGCCGACGAATCGGCTCCCAATCCAAATCCTGCGACACCATACGCAGCCAGTTATACCGCTCAAAATGCGTATTGATGCTCTTCATCCAATCCCACAGCATGTGGCGACCGGCAATCACAAAACACGTCTCATGAAACAGGTTATCCAAGTCGAAAAAGCGACGCGTTTCGCTATGGTCGAGCGACTCGGACTCGGCAAGAATCTGCTCAAGCCGATGCTTTTGCTCGGGCGAGGCGGCCGAACAGCATTTAATAAGCACGCTTCTCTCGAGTTTCTCGCGCAAGAAACAGGCATTCTCGGCACGCTCCATGCTGATTTTCGAGACATAGGTGCCGCTTTTGGGACGCGTTTCCACCAGCTCCTGCTCACGCAGGCGCACAAAGGACTCGCGAATGGGCGTGCGCCCGATTCCCGTCTCCTTTTCCAGACCAATCGCCGAAAGGCGCGTGCCGGGCCTGAGCTCGGCATAGATGATCTTGGAGCGCAGTGCGTTGTATGCCTGATCTTGCAGGCTCTGATAATGCTGGTGTTGTTCCATAAAGCCCTCGGATGAAGCCCACGGTTTGTCGAATATCACCATGTAATACTATCGCATCCCCCGCCCCCTCATAAGTTGCGGTGGAATAGTTCCTGCTCAAAGCCTTCAGCAGCAAAAACAGGAACTATTCCACCGCAACTTCCAACAGTCTTTTTGGGACGGGGCTTTTTGGCCACCCCGGGCCGCAGGTCGGCCCCTTGCCACAAAAGGGGCCCATCTACTACGTTAACGCGGAGAGCCCAGACCATGCTGAAAAGTGCGAAAACAAAACCGCAGATAGAGAGCTTATCGATTTTCAAAATAGCCGACTGTGGTTGACCTCTGCGGCTTAAACGTAGTAGATAGGCCCTATTCGTGGCACAGCACTACTGCACCCCAAATTGGCACCCCGAGCCCTCGTGAGTTGCCAACAAGCTGTTCGTCCAGCGCTTTATCCGCGCGGCATTTGGAAAATAGCACCACCGCAAAACCCGCGAGTAGCGCTTACTTTGCTATATCTTGCTATACTTTGCTATATCTTGCTATATCTTGAGCAAAGGTGGCTCACATGCAAACAAACCCTTTTAAGCCCACAGCAGGTAAAACACCTCCCACGATTATCGGCCGCGAAGATGTACTCGAAGAATTCAGTGAAGGCCTCGCCAACGGGCCTGGTGCCCCGGGGCGCCTAATGCGCATAGCTGGCGTCCGTGGAACGGGCAAGACGGTCCTCCTTGACGAGTGCTCACGTTTGGCGCAAAGCCGTGGCTGGACGGTCATAAAAGAGGTCGCAACCGAGGGACTTTGCCAGCGCATTCTCGAACAGCTGCAGCCCAAATTCCAGGCCAAACACGCCAGATTTGAGCCCACCGTAGCTGGCATATCCATCGGCAGCATAGATATTGAGCGAATCGGCCCATCGCTACGCGACGCCATGAGACAGACAATATCCAAGAATGGAAATGGCCTGCTCATCACTCTCGACGAGGTTCAAGACGCAGAGCTCGATGAGGTCCGAACGCTCTCCATTGCGATTCAGCAGGTTATCGGCGAAGACCTTGATATCGCCTTTGTTTTTGCTGGGCTGCCTTCGATGATTGAAAGCATCATCAACGGAAAGACACTTACGTTTTTGCGCCGTGCCCTCCCCTTTGATCTGAAGGCCGTGGCAGTAACCGAAGTGTCGTACTCCCTCGAGGAAACCATTGAAGCGTCTGGCATGGAGTTGCAGCCAGGTATTGCCGGCCAACTTGCCGAGGCAACGCAAGGCTATCCTTTCATGATCCAACTCGTTGGATACTACGCATGGCAGTTGGCAAGACGCGCACATACAGCGATTATTGGAGAAGAAGAAGCCGAGCGTGGCATTGCAACGGCACGCGAACGCTTCTGCGCCATGGTGATTGAGCCCGCGCTGCAGCGCATTCCGCCCACGTGCATCGCTTATCTGCTGAGCATGGCGTCTTTGGGGCAGACGAGCTCGACCAGCATGGTTGCCGATGCCCTAAACAAAACGCCTCAACAGGTGAGCTCCGTCCGCAGCCGCCTGTTAAGAGAATCGATTATCGAGGCTCCTTCGTACGGCAAGGTCTCATTTGCCATCCCCTACATGCGCGACTACCTCTGCGAACACAAAGCCGAACTGGAAGTTGAACTGTAGAAACGGCAACTTCCCTGCAAGACGAAAACCGTTTTCGTACGGATTTAAAGCAGACGTAAACGGTTTTCGTCTGTTTTACGTTCGGAAATAAGACGCAAATTGCACTTTCGTATGGTTTTACGCCAAACGCAACACGCTTTCGTCCGGCTATGCGTCCCCAATCCAGACGAAAAAGGCCCCGAGCTCGTGTGAGCTCGGGGTTCTTTGTGCCGCACATCTATGAGAGGGAATCGATGCGCACGGGCGCTACTCCATGTAGCCGCCCTGGGATGGCGGAAACCTCGTCGTTCCCCGCCTGATGGGCGTGCTCAAGGCATCCGTCCCCCTCTTTATCGACGTGACCGACAAAAAGCTCGTCGAGGAAACTATCCGCACGCACCGCGATGTGGCCGACGCCATCGCCTCGCGCAATCCCACCGCCGCGCATGACGCGATGTATCTGCACCTGGTGTATAACCGCAACATGATTGCGGAGGGAGCAGAAGCAAAAGGCATTTAGGGCCCGACAATAATCTTTCTTTGGCAAAACGCAAGCGGCGGCCGCCCAACACACAGGGCAGCCGCCGCTTTTTGCAATCGATTGGCGCAAAGGGGTTGATTAGAGCTCGCAGGCAACCTTGTAGCCATCGCCGATGGCGTCGCGGATGTTGCCGCACTTGTTGGCGTCACCCAGCACGTGGGTGGTAACGCCGGCAGCGGCAAGGTCGTCGGCAAGCTTGGTGTTGGGACGATAGCCCATGGCAAGCACCAGTGTATCGGCACCGGTGATGGTGTGGACCTCGCCGTCCTTTTCGTAGCTGATGGTGTCCTCGGTAATCTCGGTCACCTTGGCCTCGGTCAGCACGTGAACGCCCTTGGAAAGCATGCGCGTGATGAGCACCGCGCGGCCGGCACCGCCCTCGTTGGCGGCGAGCGTCTTGGTCATCTCGATGACGGTGACATCGCGGTTGGCCGGCGACAGATCATTGACCAGCGGGGCCAAGTAGTCGGCCGTCTCGCAGCCAACGGTGCCGCCGCCCACGATGACGATCTTCTTGCCCGGAAAAGCCTTGCCGCCCAGCAGGTCGTCGGCCGTCATAACCTGCTTAAAGCCCTGCATGAAGGCCGGAGCGATGGGCTCGGCGCCATAAGCCAGGACAACCTCGTAGCCCGCGTAGTCACGCTGAATGTCCTCGGCAGTAAGCTCGGTGCCAAATACGCACTTCACGCCGGCCTCGGCCAGGCGACGATACTGATACTTGATCACGCGGGTGAGTTCCTGCTTTGCCGGCGGAACGGCTGCGATACGCATCTCGCCGCCCGGCTCGTCCTGCTTATCCACGAGCACCACGTTGTGACCGCGCTTGGCGGCAATGAACGCCGCCTCCATGCCCGCGGGACCGGCGCCCACAACCAGTACGTTCTTGGCCTCAGCGGCAGGCTCGTAGCCGGCCTCGTCGCGCTCCACGTCCGGGTTGACAGTGCAGGAGATGCGCTTGCCAAACATAATGCCGTTCAGGCAGCGCAGGCAGCCGATGCAGGGGCGGATGTCATCGGCGTTGCCGGCGGCTGCCTTGTTGCAGAACTCGGCATCGCACAGATTGGCGCGGCCCATCATGCAGATGTCGGCAGCACCGTCCTCAATCAGCTCCTCGGCAATCCAGGCCTCGTTGATGCGGCCGACGGTGGCGACGGGAATGTTCACGTGCTTCTTAATCTCACGCGAGCAGGCGGCGTGCGAGGCCTGCTGCGTGCCGGCGGCGGGAATGGCAGAGCCGCGCTTGATGGTGGTGCCGCCCGACACATGAATCATGTCGACGCCGGCCTTCTCCAGGCGACGTGAGACGTAGATCATGTCGTTGAGGGTCAGGCCGCCATCGGTGTACTCGTCGCCCGAGATACGGACGTCGATGATAAAGTCCTTGCCGCAGCGCTCGCGAATCTCGGCGATGACCTCGAGCAAAAAGCGCATGCGGGCGTCGAGCGAGCCGCCGTACTCGTCGGTGCGCTTGTTGTAGAGCGGAGTCAAAAAGCCGCCGAGCATACCGTGGGCGTGCGCCGCATGGACCTCGACGCCATCAACGCCAGCCTTCTGCATACGCACGGCAGCGTCGCCAAACTGATGTGTGAGCTCGTGGATCTCATCGACCGTGATGGGGCGCGGCGCCTCGCGGGCATAGGACGGGCCCACAAAGGACGGAGCGATCAGGCGCGGCGTGCCCGGAATGTTAAAGGCCATGTAGGCGGGGTGGAAGAGCTGCGGCATGATCTTGCAGCCATACTCATGGACGGCTGCGGCGAGCTTTTCCCAGCCGGGGATAAACGTGTCGTCGTAGCAGCACATGTCACCCGGCAGATAGGTATAGGTGGGCTCGACCGTCACGACCTCGGTGATGATGAGGCCCACGCCGCCCTTGGCGCGGGCACGGTAATGATCGACCAAGTCGTCGGTCACATAGCCGTGATCGGCCAGGTTGGTGGACACCGGCGGCATAAAGACGCGGTTCTTGACCTCGGTCGTACCGACCTTGATCGGACTAAAGAGCATCGGATAGGCGGAGGACTCCATACAGGCTTCCTTTCGTTTGAGCCGCTCGGCGGCAGTTGCTAACGTACCTATCGTATCAGCAACTGCCGTATCCGCACTCGCTCGCACTCCTCACCTTCAATCCCGACCCTCACAAAAAGTTGCGGTGGAATACGGAGTAGATAAGGCCTTTGACAGCCAAAACAGTCCGTATTTCACCGCAACTGATGGGCGGGGTGAAATTGAGGGCTCAGATAGTCAGTCATGCCCTCATCCGCCACTCCCTCACCTACAGCGCGCCGTCCAGCATAAGGTTCACCTTGAGCACGTTGACCGTGGGCTCGCCGAACACGCCCAGGAATCGGCCCTTGGTGCACTGGGCGATGATCTCGCGCACCTCGCCTTCGCTCTTGCCCGTGGCCTTCGCCAGGCGCGGTACCTGGTACTCGGCGGCATCGGGAGAGATCTCCGGGTCGAGGCCGGACCCCGAACACGTCACCAGGTCGACGGGCACAGCGTCCATATCGGCATCGGGGTTGGCGGCGCGGATCCTCTTCACGCGCGCATCCACAAGTTGCCGGTACTCCTCACTCGCCGGGGACAAATTGGACGGGGTGCCGTAGGCCATGAGCCCGCCGTCCTCCCCCTCGACGATAGTCACGTTCTGGATGCGGCCCCACATGTGGTCCTCATCCTCGAAGTTCTGGCCGATCAGCTCGGAGCCCACAATCTTGTCGTCGACCTTGATGAGCGAACCGTTCGCCTGATACGGGAACGCAACCTGGGCGATGCCGGTCACGACGAGCGTATAGCCCAGGCCGCAGACAACGGTAAACAGCGCGAACACGCCCAGTGCGCGCGATGCAACACCTTTGAACATACAAACCTCCACTTACATAATGCCGCAGAACGCGAGCAGCATGTCGATGAGCTTGATGAATACGAACGGGGCAACGATGCCGCCCAGACCCCACACGAGCAGGTTGTGGGTCAGCAGCTGTCCGGACGGGACCTCGCGGTACTTAACGCCCTTCAGCGCGGCCGGGATCAGCGCGACGATAACGAGCGCGTTATAGATGATGGCCGAAAGAACCGCGGACAGCGGGCTTGCCAGACCGAGGATGTTAAGCGCGCCCAGTCCCGGATAGATCGGAGAGAACAGCGCCGGGATGATGGCGAAGTACTTCGCCATGTCGTTGGCCACCGAGAAGGTCGTGAGCGAACCGCGGGTCATGAGCAGCTGCTTGCCAATACGCACGACCTCGATGAGCTTGGTAGGGCTGGAGTCGAGGTCGACCATGTTGCCGGCCTCCTTGGCAGCCTGGGTGCCCGTGTTCATGGCCACGGCGACGTCGGCCTGGGCCAGAGCGGGCGCATCGTTGGTGCCGTCGCCGGCCATGGCGACCAGGTGGCCCTCACGCTGGAACTCGCGGATCTTCTCGAGCTTGCCTTCAGGAGTGGCCTCGGCCAGGAAGTCGTCAACGCCGGCCTCGGCGGCGATTGCCGCGGCGGTGAGCGGGTTATCGCCCGTCACCATGATGGTCTTGATGCCCATCTTGCGCAGGTCGGCGAACTTCTCCTTAACGCCGGACTTGATGATGTCCTTGAGGTACACAACGCCCAGCACGCGGCAGTTCTTGGTCACGACCAGCGGGGTGCCGCCGGCCTTGGCGATGCGCTCGACGGCCTCGTCGCACTCCTGGGAGAACACGCCGCCGGCTGCCTCCACATAGGTGCGCACGGAATCGGCAGCGCCCTTGCGGATCTCATTGCCCTCGTAGTTCACGCCGGACATACGCGTTGCCGCGGTGAACGGGATGAACTCCATACCCTTATCCTCAAGCGTGCGGCCGCGCAGACCGAACTGCTCCTTGGCGAGCACGACGATGGAACGGCCCTCGGGGGTCTCGTCGGCCAGCGAGGAAAGCTGGGCGGCATCGGCCAGCTCCGCGGGATCGACGCCATCAACCGGGATGAACTCGGCGGCTTGGCGGTTACCCAGGGTGATGGTGCCGGTCTTGTCGAGCATGAGGATGTCGACGTCGCCGGCGGCCTCAATGGCGCGGCCGGACATGGCCAGCACGTTGGCCTCGTTCAGACGGCTCATGCCGGCGATGCCGATGGCGGACAGAAGGGCGCCGATGGTAGTGGGAGCCAGGCACACGAGCAGCGCCACGAGCGTGGTCACGGCCGTGGGGTTGACAATGTCGTTAAGACCGACCGAGAAGCAGGAATAACAATACAGGGCCAGCGTGACCAGGATAAAGACGATGGAGAGGGCCACCAGGAAGATCTCCAGAGCGATCTCGTTAGGGGTCTTCTTGCGCGCGGCGCCCTCGACCATCGCGATCATCTTGTCCAGGAAGCTCTGGCCGGGCTCACTGGAGATCTTGACGATGATCCAGTCGGACAGCACCGTGGTACCGCCGGTAACGGCAGAACGGTCGCCGCCGGCCTCACGGACCACGGGGGCGGACTCGCCGGTGATGGCGGACTCGTCAACGGAGGCAGCGCCCTCGATGACGTCACCGTCGCCGGGAATCTGCTCGCCGGCGCGTACGATCACCAGGTCGCCGCGCGTGAGCTCGGTGCCGGGAACGACGGTGAAGTGCTCCTTGTCCTCAACGGACTCGATGCGATGGGCCTCGACATCCTTCTTGGCCGCACGCAGGGAATCGGCCTGAGCCTTACCGCGGCCCTCGGCAAGCGCCTCGGCGAAGTTCGAGAACAGGTCGGTGAGCCACAGGATGACCGCGATGGCGACCACATAGTAGGTGGGCACACCCGCGTCCTGCACACCGAAGATGGAAGCGACGGCCAGGACGGAGGTCATGACGGCGGAAAGCCACACCAGGAACATGACCGGGTTTTGAATCTGGACGCGAGGATCCAGTTTGGCAAACGAGTCGCGGACCGCGCGGCCCATCATGTCTTTTTGCATAGTCATAAATCTGCGCCCTCCTTTACGCAATCATCTGGAAGAACTCGGCAACGGGGCCAAGCGCCAGGGCTGGGAAGAAGCTCAGGGCACCGATCAGCAGAACGATGAACACGAGCAGGAATACGAACATGCCGTTGGTGGTAGACAGGGTACCGGCGCTCTCGGCGACCTTACCCTTCTTGGCCAGCGAGCCGGCGATAGCCAGCGTACCGATGATGGGCATGAAGCGGGCGAACAGCATCTCGAGGCCGAGCATGACGTTGATCCAGGGAATGTTGCAGTTCATGCCTGCAAACGCCGAGCCGTTGTTGCCGCCGCATGAGGTGAAGGCATACAGCACCTCAGAGAAGCCGTGCGCGCCACCATTGTTGAGCTGGTCGGCAAGACCGGGCACCATGCAGGCGATGGCCGAGCACACCAGAATGGCAAACGGAGTTGCCAGGCACAGGACAACTGCCCAGCGCATCTCGCCCGGCTCGATCTTCTTGCCTAGGAACTCAGGCGTGCGTCCGACCATGAGGCCGGCGATGAACACCGTGAGGATGGCGAAGCCGATCATGCCGTACAGGCCGCAGCCCACGCCGCCGAAGACGACCTCGCCCAGAGCCATCTGGAGCATCTGGACAAAACCGCCCAGCGGGGTGTAGGAGTCGTGCATGGAGTTAACCGAGCCGTTGGAAGCAGCCGTCGTGAAAGCAGACCAGGTGGAAGAGGAGGCGATACCGAAGCGGCTCTCCTTGCCCTCCATGTTGCCGCCGGCCTGGCCGTCGGTCATCTCGATATTGACCGCTCCGCCATCGGCCAGCTGCGGGGTGCCCGCATGCTCGTTGAGGGCGATGATGCCGGTGAAGATCACCAGCAGGATGAACATGGCGGCAAAGATGGCCTTGCCCTGCTTGGTGTTCTTGACGCCGATACCGAAGGTGAAGCAGCAGGCGGCCGGGATCAGCAGCAGGCTGGTCATCTCAATGATGTTGGTGAAGGCACTGGGGTTCTCATACGGATGAGCGGAGTTCACTCCGAAGAAGCCGCCGCCGTTGGTGCCGGACTGCTTGATGGCGACCTGAGGAGCCGCGGGACCCTGGGGCAGGAACTGCTCGGTGACCACGCGCGCGCCCTCGACAACCTTGCCGTCGACCTTGACCGTGTCGCCCTCGATCTCGGCGCCGTCGATGACGCTCCAGCCGCCGTCTGCATTAGGCTGGACAGCGACGGGCTCTACGAGCTCAGCCTTCTGAGCCGGCTGGAAGTTGGAGATGACGCCACCGGCAGCCAGGCAGATGCCGAACACGAAGTTCAGCGGGATGAGCACATACAGGACGGTGCGGGTGAGGTCGACCCAGAAGGAACCCAGACCCTGCTCCTTGACCTGACGGAAGCCGCGGATCAGCGCGAACATGACCGCGATACCGGTGCCGGCGGAAACGAAGTTCTGCACGGTGAGACCCATGAACTGCACAAGGTAGGACAGGGTGGTCTCACCGGAGTAGGACTGCCAGTTGGTGTTGGTTATGAAGGAAGCAGCCGTATTGAACGACAGGTCCCATGACACACCCGGCAGGTGCTGGGGATTGCCTGGCAAGAAGGACTGAAACACCTGGAGTGCCACAAGAGCCACGAGGCCAATCCCCGAAAAGACCAGCACGCTCACCAGATAGCGCCTACACCCCATCTGCTCTGCCGCGTCGATGCGAAGCAGACGATAGACGCCACGCTCCATAGGAGCAATCACAGGCGACAGGAACGTATGCTCACCATCCATGATATGGGCCATGAACCGACCGAGCGGAACGGCCAGGACGACGAGCACGGCAAAGTACAAGATGTACTGAATCGCAGCGTCCATAGTTTACGAATCACTCCTCATCAGAATGTAGATGTAATAGATAAGGAGTCCAATGCAGACGACTCCGATGATGGGAATGAGGATGTCCATTTACCGCCCCTTTCACGCGCGGTCCGATGTCTCGGACGCCTGCTCTCGCAAGCGTCTGGGGACAGTAAACGCTTCTAGGGATTAAAGAGGCGTGAGGGCCGGGGCTCACGTCCTTAAGATGCCGTAAAGATGCAGGTAGAAAGCACTATTGCGGCTGCAGTGCGCCTATACTCGACCTCGCGAGCATACAGTGGCGTCCTCACCGCGTATGCACGCATGGACAACGTTTCAGAAAGGCTACGCTATGCAGCGCGACGCATCGGACACTCGCGTCAATCCAGACCTCATCCTCAAGGCAATTGAGAAAGACGAGGCCGCCGATGACGCTCGAACCAGCCGGGGACACCTCAAGATTTTCTTTGGCTACGCTGCTGGCGCAGGCAAAACCTATGCGATGCTTCAAGCCGCCCACGCCGCCAAGCGGCGAGGTGTCGACGTCGTCGCGGGATACATCGAGCCGCACGAACGTCCGGCAACTGCCCATCTTGCACAAGGGCTTGAGAACGTGCCCTGTAAACTCATCGAGCACAACGGCATTGCGCTCAGCGAGTTCGATCTAGATGTGGCTATCGAGCGCGCCCCTCAGCTCATCCTTGTCGACGAGCTCGCCCATACGAATGCGCCGGGGTCTCGCCACGACAAACGCTATCAAGACGTCGAGGAACTTCTACATGCGGGCATCGACGTCTATACGACCGTAAACGTTCAGCATATCGAGAGCCTAAACGACATGGTTGCATCCATCACCGGCGTTGTCGTGAGCGAACGAATCCCCGACCGTATCTTCGATGATGCCGACCAGGTCGAGCTCGTCGACATAGAGCCCGAAGACCTACTTGAGCGCCTTCGCGCCGGCCTCGTCTACCGTCCCGCACAAGCCGACCGAGCGCAACAGCATTTTTTTACCGTCGAAAACCTCACCGCACTCCGAGAAATCGCGCTGCGCCGCTGCGCCGATCGCACCGGCCACCTCACAGACGCCGCACGCGTGCTGGGAAACCGTGACTACTACACCAAGGAGCGTATCTTAGTCTGTGTCTCCCCGGCGCCGACCAATCCCCGCATCGTCCGTGCCGCCGCACGCATGGCGAAAGCGTTTCGCAGCGAGCTCGTCGCCCTGTTCGTAGAGAGCCCGCGCACGCAAGCCATGAGCGATGATGAGCGCGCCAAGCTTGCAGCCAATATCGCCCTAGCCGAGCAGCTCGGAGCACATATGGAAACCGTCTATGGCGACGACGTCGCGTTTCAGATCTCCGAGTTCGCGCGCCTGTCGGGTATTTCGAAGATCGTCATGGGGCGCACGGGCGAGCACAGCAGCGTCCGTCAGGCCCTCTTTGGCCGCAAATCTCTCGTAGAACAGCTCATAACATTCGCCCCGAACCTCGACATTTACATCATTCCAGACCAGTCGACTCCGCCCTCCCGACCCAAAGGACGCCGCCATGCGCTCGCCCTGCAGCCGCCCAGCAGCCGAAACGTGCTTCGCACGCTGGCCCTCTCTCTTGTCGCCACGGCGATCGGCACGGCTTTCCGCCATCTGGGATTTGCCGATTCCAGCATCATATCCCTCTATATCCTCACGGCCCTGCTGACCGCCGTCACCACGACGGGGCGTATCTGCACGATCGTATCGAGCGTGCTCTCTGTAGTGCTTTACAACTTCTGCTTCGTCACGCCTCTGTTTTCGCTCGCCAGCTACGACCGAAGCTATCTGGTCACGTTCGGCATCATGTTCGCTACCGCTATGGTCGCCGGCGAGTTAACTGCGCGCATCGCCGACAATGCCCGTACCTCCGCCGAGAACGCATTCAAAACGCGCGTACTCCTCGAAACGAACCAGCTCTTACAGCAAGCCCATAGCGCGGAGGAGTGCGCCCGCGTCGCCATGAACCAACTCGTCAAACTGCTAAAACTCGACGTGGTCTTCTACCCCGCCGAACACGGCACGCTCGGCAAGGCGCTCTATGAGTCCGCTGGCACCGAAAACCGATCCGCGTCGCTGCTCACCGACTACGAGCGCGCCGTTGCAACCTGGACCTACACCAACAACAAGCGCGCGGGCGCAAGCACGCGGACCCTGCCTGAGGCGCGCTGTCTCTACCTCGCAGTTCGCACCGGCGACAAGGTATTCGGTGTCATCGGCATCGACCTGGAGGGGCGCGAGATCGAAGCCTTCGAGCATTCGATCGTCCTATCTATCGTAGGTGAATGCGCCTTGGCGCTCGAAAGCGACCGGGCGGCGCAAGAGCGCGAAGAGGCTGCGGTCTTGGCGAAAAACGAGCAGCTGCGCGCCAACCTTTTGCGCTCCATCGGCCACGATTTGAGGACACCCCTCACGGCTATATCCGGATCTGCGGCAATCCTTCGGAAGAGCGACGAGAAGCTCAGCCTCGAACAACGCTGCGATCTTGCCGATGCCATCTACGACGACTCCCTCTGGCTTATCGATACCGTGGAGAACCTCCTCGCCATCACACGCGTCGAGGACGGCACCATTCGCCTCAACTTAACATCCGAGCTCATCGACGAGGTCATCGAGGCCGCCCTCAGTCATGTCGCCCAAGCATCGCATGGACGTGCCGTCACCATCGAGCACACTGACGACATCCTGCTGGTACGCATCGACGTCCATCTCATCATGCAGGTGCTTACGAATCTCATCATGAACGCCTTCAAATACACGCCCGAGGACTCGACTGTCACCATCAGCGCACGTCGCGAGGGTGCGTTCGTCGTGGTGGACGTCGCAGACGATGGGCCGGGTGTGGCAGACTGCGACAAGCCTCATATCTTTGAGCGCTTCTTCACCTCAAGCAATACGCAGCCCGTGGATTCGCGTCGAAGCATCGGCCTTGGGCTGTCGCTCTGCCGCTCCATCGTGGAGGCGCATGGCGGCGTCATCGAAGTTCGCGACAACCACCCCCATGGGGCCGTCTTCCGTTTTACCCTACCCGCCGAGGAGATCGAGATTCATGAATAATGCCGCTAAGCCACGTATTCTCCTGGTCGAAGATGACCTGACCGTTCAAAACCTCGTTTCGACCGCGCTTGACCTCCACGGCTATGTCGTGAGCAAGGTTTGCGACGGCCAGGCCGCCATCATGGATGCGGTGTCGCACGGCCCCAGCCTCATCATGCTCGACCTAGGCCTTCCCGACATTGACGGTATCGAGGTCATCACGAAAATCCGAAGCTGGTCGGCAGTCCCCATTATCGTCATTTCGGCGCGCACCGAAGATTCCGACAAGATTGCAGCACTTGACGCAGGGGCAGACGACTACCTCACCAAGCCCTTTTCTGTGGATGAGTTGCTCGCGCGCGTCCGTGCGAATTTGAGGCGCTCCTCGATGGCGTCGAGCGAGTCGACAGAAGCGAGCACGTTTGACAACGGTCCGCTGCATATCGACTACGCCGCGGGATACGCGACGAAAGACGGACGCGAGCTCTCGCTTACCCCAACCGAGTACAAATTGCTCGTCCTTCTAGCGAAAAACGTCGACAAGGTGCTCACCCACACCTTCATCACCCGCGAGATATGGGGCACGAGCTGGGACAGCGATCTGGCGAGCCTGCGCGTGTTCATGCGCACCCTGCGCAAGAAGATCGAAGCAGACCCCTCTCACCCCAAGATGATTCAGACGCACATGGGTGTCGGGTACCGCATGCAGCGTCTCTAGCCCACCCCACAAAAAAAAGTTGCGGTGGAATACGGAGTAGGTAAGGCCTTTGACAGCCAAAACAGTCCGTATTTCACCGCAACTGATGGGCGGAATGGAGTTGGAGGCCCAGGTAGTTGGTCATGCCTTCGACGGCGAGCTTGGCGCCCGCTACGGCATGGACCACGGTGAGCGGGCCGTTGACCACATAGTTAGCGATACCCCAAAATTACTCTTCAACTCGCCGCGCTCGCGTCCAAATGTACAAAGCGCCCCGCGGGCAGATGCTCGCAGGGCGCCTGGATGTCGGGCCTTACTTGATACCGCGACCCAAGTCTTCGGCAATTTTGTCTACGCCCTTAAGCGCGGCGCACGTCTTTTTGTTGGAGCAATGCCCCGTGCAAACGCCACCCTGAGCGCAGTCGGCGCAGGTGCCCTTACGGTAGATGCGCACGCACACGGCGACAAACGCAATGCCGATAACAGCCAGCACAACAATATCGATAGGTGCCATAGCAAGCCTCCTCTAGTTAACCACCACTTACTTTACCCTATTCTTCACCTGCCAAAAAGGGACAGGTTTATTTTGGCAGGTTTTATCTGCGGAAACGCCACATCTCCCCCACCAAAAAGCCCGGGTGTCACTGGGACACCCGGGCTCATGGAAAGGGGCTACCTTGATGCAGGATTAGGCAGAGATGGCAGCAGAAGCAGTATTGGTCTCGTCCTCGTCGGTCCATGCATGCTTGGGCATGGGACGGAAGATCTGGAAGAGCATCGCAACCAGCAGCACGATAGCCACAACCGTCCAGATACCAAACTGGCCAAGAACAAGCAAGTTGTAGAACTGGTTGATGAACAGGCCGATGACCCATGCGAAGGCGCACTCGTAGCCGATGGCAATCGCGGTCCACTTGCCGGAGTCCATCTGATTGCGGATGGTGCCCATGGCGGCAAAGCACGGAGCGCACAGCAGGTTGAAGGCGCCAAAGGCAACGCAAGCGCCCATAGTCGGGAACATGCCGGCAAACGCGGTCCACAAACTCGGGTCGGTCTCGGCAGCGTCGGCAACCGACAACAGCGAGCCGGCGGTGGCGACGACGTTCTCCTTGGCGACAAGTCCAGAGACAGTCAGCGCGGTGGCCTGCCAGGTGCTAAAGCCGAGCGGGGCGAAGATCCAGGCAACCAGGTTGCCCAACATAGCGAGCACGGAGTAGTCCATGAACTCCTCGGGGATGCCCTCCATGGCAGGCAGGAAGCCAAAGGCGCCGTTGTAGCTACCAAAGTTGGAGAGGAACCACACCACGACGGTGGACGCGAAGATGACCGTACCGGCCTTTTTGATAAAGGCCCAGCAGCGCTCCCACACGTGCAGCGCCCAAGAGCGGATCGCCGGGAAGTGGTAGGCAGGAAGCTCCATAACGAACGGCGTCGGGCGACCGGCGAAGAGCTTGGTCTTCTTGAGCATGAGGCCCGAGGCGATGACGGCAAAGACGCCCAGGAAGTAGAAGAGCGGGCTGATCCACGCGGCGGTGGTGGAAGAATCGCCGATGATGGAGCCCATGAGCAAGGCGATGATCGGCAGCTTGGCGCCACAGGGAATAAACGTGGTGGTCATGACCGTCATACGGCGGTCCTTCTCGTTCTCGATGGTCTTGGTAGCCATGACGCCGGGGACGCCGCAGCCCGAGGACACGAGCATGGGGATAAAGGACTTACCGGACAGGCCAAAGCGGCGGAACACGCGGTCCATGATAAAGGCGACGCGGGCCATATAGCCGCAGTCCTCCAAGAAAGACAGCATCACGAACAGCAGGAACATCTGCGGCACAAAGCCGAAGATGGCACCCAGGCCGCCGACGATACCGTCGCAGACCAGCGAATCGACCAGGCCGCCGTCCTCGGTGCCACCCGCCACGAGGGCGTCGTGCACCACGGTGGTGATACCCGGAACATAGGGGCCGTACTGCGCCGGGTCGACCGAGTCGGCGTTGTCGCCCGCAGCCTCGACAGCTGCGTCATAGGCGTCGCGGCCCTGGCCGAGCACATACCAACCGTCGGTACCAAAGAGCTGGTCGTTGGTGAAGTCGGTCACCGTGCCGCCCAGGGTGGAAACGGCGATGTAGTACACGCAGAACATGATGACGACAAAGATCGGCAGGCCCAGGATACGGTTGGTAACCACGCGGTCGATCTTCTCGGAGGTGCTCATCTTTGCCGGAGCCTTGGTGAGGCACTCATCAATGATGTGGGCAATCACGCCATAGCGTTCGCCGGTGATGATGGACTCGGCGTCGTCGTCGCAGTCCTGCTCGCACTGGGCGATCAGCTGTTCCACGCGAGCGGCCTTCTCCTTGGTGAGGTTGATGAGCTTGCAGGCGTCCGCATCACGCTCGAACAGCTTGACAGCGTAGTAGCGACGCTTGTTGGCGGGAACGCTTGCCGGCAGGTTGTTTTCGATGTGGTCCAGAACGTCCTCGATGGAGGAATCGAACTTGTGCTCCGGCACCTGGCCCTTGGAAGCAGCGGACTTCTTGACCTGCTCGAAAAGCTCCTTGATACCCTTGTTCTTAAGGGCCGAGATCATCATGACCGGGCAACCGAGTTTCTTGGAGAGCTTGTCCGTGTCGATCTTGTCGCCGTTCTTCTCGACCAAGTCGGCCATGTTGAGGGCGACGACTACGGGCAGGCCGGTCTCGATAACTTGAAGCGCCAGGTACAGGTTGCGCTCAAGGTTGGTGGCATCGACAACCTGGACGACCACATCGGGCTCGCCGCTCATGAGGTAATCGCGCGAGCATTGTTCCTCGGGGCTGTAGGGGGAAAGCGAGTAGATGCCAGGGAGGTCCGTGATGGTAACGTTCTTGTCGCTTAGGAGCTTGGCCTCCTTTTTCTCAACCGTGACGCCGGGCCAGTTGCCAACGTAGCCGTTGGCGCCGGTGATCAGGTTGAAAAGCGTGGTCTTGCCGCAGTTGGGGTTACCCGCCAGCGCGACATGGATCTGAGAATCCGCCATTCAATCCTTCTTCCTTGT
>DBEZGO010000125.1:0-12390 GCA_048189345.1 Collinsella sp. | reverse complement strand
CTCGAGCACTGCCGAGATGACGCTCGAAAAGACTCCGAGGCCAAACGACGTGGAACGCATCAACGGACGCTCCATGCCGTCATCGATCTTAAGCGACAGATCGCGACCCCACTCGATGCCAAAGCCCGAACCGCACACGCTCGCCACGTAGGCGGCCAAAAAGCCGATGGCAGATGCAATACCGCCGATAACGGGGATGAACAGCACGAGCACCGACACGACACAGATAAGCGCCGGCAAAAAAGCAATTTGGCATACGCGCTGCAGCACGCCCGGAGTCTTGGTCATGTCCTCAAACGCCTGAGCCACACAGCCCTTGGGCGCGTTCATGGGAGGCTGAGGGACAAATTGTTGAGGCTGAGGCTGACCCTGAGGGGCGGAAGCTGCAGCACCGGCATTAGGGGCACCACACACACCGCAGAACTTGTCGTCATCGCCCATAGGGGCGCCACACTGCGAGCAGAACATCGAAATCATCCCTTCGTATCTTGAGCGAATCACCTGGATCGCAAACGATGTCTTTGGCATCATTATCACCCAATGTGGGGACAAATACTCAAAGATGACCGATTTGCAAGGTACACGGCGCCGGAAGGCGGTTCGTTGAATACGTCTGTGCTAGTTCGTTCCGCGGAAGCCCTTGCCAACGATCTCGGAGCTGTCGACGATCGTGATAAAGGCACCCGGATCGACTTCGCGCGCATAGCGGCGCAGTTGCACGGCCTCGCGACGGCTCAGCACGCTCATGATCACCGTCACGCACTTGCCCGAGAAGGCACCGTAGCCGCGGCTGATGGTCGCCGTGCGGTTGAGATGCTTGACGATAAACTCCTCGACCTTAAGGGGCTCGGAACAAATGACCGTGCAGACCTTACGAAGGTGAATGCTCTCGATGGCCTTGTCGACCACAAGCGTCTTGGCAAACAGGCCAAGCACGCAATACAGACCGATACGCGGGCCATACAAAAAGGCCGCGATGGTCACGATGCCGATATCGACCAGCAACAGCGCGCGACCAATCTCGAGTGTGGTGCGGCGTTTGAGGATCATGGCGAGGATGTCCGTGCCGCCCGTCGAGGCGCCAATGTCAAAGACAATGGCACTGCCGAGCGCCGGCAGAATCACGGCAAAGCACAGGTCGAGCCACATATCGCCTGTCATCGAGACATCGGTCGGGATAAAGAGCTCAAACAGCGAAACATAGGCGGACAGTGCAAACGAGGCGAAGACGCTCCACAGGATTGCCTTGCGCTCCAAAAAGATAAAGCCCAAAACGACGAGAAACGCGTTGATAATCCACATAAAGACGCCGACAGGCAGGGTCGGGAACAACGTAGAAAGAATAACCGAGACGCCCGAGGTGCCGCCAAAAGCAAAGTGATTAGGGGTTTTAAACGCAACGATGGCAAAGGCCGTAAGAATCAGGCCCAGATTGAGCTCGGCGAAAAAGCGCGGGAAGCCCGGCTCCTGGCTGCGCTTTTGGCCGGCACGCTCGCCGCGCTCGATATCGGTGCGATCGACCACGCGCTCCATCGGCACCACGGGAGGACGATGCACCTCCTCGGCAGCACGCGATGCCGCCTCTGCCGCGGCAGCCTCAATCGCCCATGCCTGGCTTTCTGTTTCGTGCTCGTCAGCCATTACGGCAACCCCTCGTTAACAATTTGGAAACAATGTGCCCATTAGGGTAACGCGGAACGCGACGATTGCAACCCCTAGTTAGACGAGCGGTATGCCTACATCGGGGGCATACAAATAACGGCCGGCCACACATACATCCGTGCGACCGGCCGTTTGACGTTTTCGCAGATAAAACCTGTCAAAATAAACCTGTCCCTTTTTGGCAGGTTACCTTTTTGGTAGGTTACTCGTGCTGGTTGGTGCGGTGCTCATACTCCTCGGGGGTGATGACATCCTCGATGCGCAGGTTGACGCCTGCCACCTCAAGGCCGGTCATCGCAGCCAGACGCTCGGTCACGCGCGCCTTAACGTCGTCGAAAATCGCGGGCGCATAGGCGCCGTACTCGATAATGACGGAAATGTTGACGACCACGCGGTTGTCATCGGTAACCTCGACCGTCACGCCCTTGGTCAGGTTCTCGGCACCAAACTGCTCCTGTACAAAGTGCATGAGGTTGCCCTTCATGCCCAGGACGTGCGGCACCTCACGGGTGGCCATGGCGACGATCTTCTCGATCACACCGTTGGAATAGGTCAGAGAGTCCTCGGACTCGTCCGCTTCCCCATCATCCTCATCCGCATCGTCGGCGGGTTCGGCCTCGACGAGTGCCTCGTCCTCGAGCGTTACGTCCTCGGCCTCGGCGGTGACGGTCTCGTCTACCTCGAGCTCGGTATCGGCCACATCGACCTTCGTGTTAAAAGCCATGGTTCCTCCTTATGCCCGCCGCACGCGCGGCGGTCGAATACATGCTAGCGGCCGCTAAACAGACGGCCGAAGAAGTTGACGATCCCGTTCTCGCCGTCGCGGATCTGGCCAATCACGGCGCCGATCAGCACAAAGAAAGCGATGACGAGCGTATCCCACAGGCCGAGCGTGAGCACCAGCACGGCGAGCACAAAACCAGCGACGGCTCCAAGCGTGGTGTTGGGATGACGGACGGCATAGCTCCAGATGGCTGCCCCCGTACCCTTGATGAGACCCATGGCCTCATCAAAATCATCGGCGACCTCGTCATGCGACTCGGTGCTCTCCACCTTGGGATCGACGGCCTCGCCAGCCGGCGCAGCGCTCTGATCGATGGTCAGGCGCGGAGTGCGGGCGGTCTTGTCTTGATTGGTATCACTCACCGGAAACCTCCACGGTCTGGACGGTAGTCTTGGACGGCAAAAAACGAACGCGCGCAGTCGTGCCCGGCGTGCCGAGCATGGTGTCGCAGGCCTCCTCGATACGTTGCTGCATCGCGGCTGCAAGGGAGGCCACGTCCCGGTCGTCGAGCGCGATGGCGTCGACCTTAAAACGGACATGCGATTCGTCGGAGCCCTGCACGCGCGCCTCGACATGCTCAATCATCACGCGGTCGTCGCGCTCTGCCGCGGTGCGAGCACACGAGGAGAGGGCAGCGAGCGTGACCTCG
This sequence comes from Collinsella sp., assembly GCA_048189345.1. Classification (GTDB taxonomy): domain Bacteria; phylum Actinomycetota; class Coriobacteriia; order Coriobacteriales; family Coriobacteriaceae; genus Collinsella. Next base: position 9,295 of record DBEZGO010000125.1, on the reverse strand, counting down.
ATATTGCGCTCCCCCGCCGGATGCACGCAGGACGGCTCGCGACGAGCAAACATCAGGCGGAAGAAACCCACGAGCACGCCGAGCGCCACGACACCGCCGCACGCCGTAACAACGATGCGAGGCAGCGGGTCGCGCATCAGCAGCATAAAGCGATAGGTATATGGCCCCCAAAACTGGCAGACTAACGTACCCAGCGCCACGACGGCGGCGGCAAGATACACGATCGCCAGGGCTCGTTTGAGCACGCGCATGCGGCGCTCCCTTCAAATCTCGATCCACAGAATGCAAAACGATTCGCATCATTATAAAAGAGCCGGGTCCGGTGCCTCATGCACGCGGATCCGGCTCATCTATTCCACGAGGCTTGCATGCTCGCTTCATTATGCCCAGATATGCACGGCTCAATCCGTGCGGGCGCTACTCCTCCTCGAGGGCAGCGATGACCTCGTCGGTCATGTCCATGGTGCTGTAGACGTCCTGGACGTCGTCGAGCTCCTCAAGACGGTCGATGAGGCGCTGAACCTTCTTGGCATCGGCACCAGAGACCTCGGTCGGGGTGGTCGGGACCATGGTGGTCTCGGAGCCCTTGACCTGGATGCCCTGCTCCTCGAGTGCCTTGGAAACAGCCATGACGTCGTTGGCAGCGGTCCAGACGATCCACTCCTCGCCGGCGTCCTCGTAGTCCTCGCCACCGGCCTCGGCGATCGCCATCATGAACTCATCCTCGTCACCGGCAGCACCGTTGGCGATCATGGTCTCCTTCTTGGCGTTCTCGTCCAGGACCTCCTTGGCAACGACGATCTGGCCCTTGCGCTCAAACTGGAAGGCGACGGAACCGGAGGTGCCCAGGTTGCCACCAGCGTGGGAGAAGGCGGAACGGACATCGGCAGCGGTGCGGTTGCGGTTGTCGGTCAGGCAGTCGACGTAGACGGCAACGCCGGCGGGACCGTAGCCCTCGTACACGATGTTCTCGTAGACGGCGGCATCGGCACCCGAACCAAAGGCCTTATCGATAGCAGACTTGATCTTGTCCTTAGGCATGGACTGAGCCTTGGCCTTGGCGACGGCAGCGGCGAGGCTGGCGTTGTTCTCGGGCAGCGGGTCGCCGCCGAGACGGGCAGCAACGGTGATGTTGCGGCTGAGCTTGGAGAAGAGGGCGGAACGCTTGGCGTCCTGCGCGCCCTTACGATGCTTGGTTGTGGCCCACTTAGAGTGTCCGGACATACGTGTCTCCTATCGGTTTCGACCTAAAGCCCAGCGTGGATGCTCGGGCAATATAAACAAACGTCGTTATGATATACCTACCGGCCTGCAAGATAAACCCCAAAATGAAGGCGTCGTGATGATGCCCCCTTTGGTGCAAAGAAACCTAACCCCCAATGCGCCAAGTTAGGACCAGAGGAAGTCGCTGCGGGTGACGGTGGCGCCGATGGCGAAGGGCATACAGGCGATGACCGGATACAGGTAGCGCATGTAGGTCGATCCGTTACATGGACCGATCAGGCACACGGCGAGCACGCCCAGTAGCGGTATCCAGATGGTCAGTGCGCGCCACGAATGGCGGCGCAACAGGTAGACCACCACGACGATCATGATCCACACGTAGGTGGCCGAGCTCATGGTGAGCGAGATAAACGGAATGCGCTGCACCGCCACACGGTACAGGTTGATTAGATGGTCGCACCAGCGCACGGCTTTGCTATCGACCGGATGGAAGTCAAAGTACTTGAGGTTATCGGGCTTCGCCATGATCTCGGCACTGCGCGCCGTGCTGTAGACCCATGCATCACGAGCACTCGGATAGAAGTACCCGTAGTAGTTATTGACGAGCGCCGAGATATAGCACCCGGGGTCCTTTTTGAACATCTGGGCCCACGCCTCAAAATAGGCCTTGATGTCCTCCTGCGAGGCGTACTCATTGAAGCAGTTTTTGACGGCATCCGACTTGTCGGGGTTGTAGCGACGGCCCAGGTTCTCGTACTTAAGCACGCGATCGATCACAGCGCGCTCCTCATCGTTCACCAAGCCGTCGCAGGGAGCTTCCTCGATCGTGCCATCGTCTTTGACCTTGGGGTTAACACCCGAATTAAGGCCGTCATGCTTTTGGACGAAGCGTGCCGTCTGTTGAAACGGAATCGAGAGGATCTCGCGCTTGGAGCCCGGCGTGATATCGTGCGCCGGCATAAATACCTTGGTGAAATACATGTTGGAGACAAGGCAGAGCGCAAGCACTGCGAGCACGCCGACCCAGCGGAAGCGTGGCGTGGCGTACGAGGGCGTGACGCCAGACTGTTTGGCCACGCGACGGGCCACATGCGCGTCCCAGGCGCAAAACGCCGCCGCAATCACGCAGGCCGCCAACGGAAAGACCAGGCCGCCATTGCGCAAAAACGTGGAGCCCATGGCACCCAGCACGAGCAACAGCCAGTCGTGGCGCGCAAAGAGCACAGGCACCTGTTCACCCACGCGCTCGGCATTGGCATCGCGACGGGGCAGGCCACATGCCACGAGCTTGACGGTCGGAACGAGCAGCACCAAAAACGCATCGGCGAAAAGTACGTCTTTGGTCAACAGCGCCGCGTAGTTGGAGAACATCGGCATAAACGCAAAGAACAGCAAAATGACGCCGCGGACCGGCAGGCTCACACCCAGCTTGCGCAGCGACGATATGGAATAGGCCATACAGGCGGCCGTGATGACAAATTGGGCACAGGTGTAGATGGCAAGTCCCGCATTGGCGCTATTGAATAGCGAAAGCCCCAGTTGCACACACGAGCCGATGATGGCCGTGTGCACCACCGGATGATGACCGTTGAGCAGTACGTTGGGGTTAAGCAGGCGTAGGTAATCGCTCGTGCCGTTGGGGTAGTTGAACCATTGGCGGATCTGCGCGCCCGTATCTCCCATAAAGAGGCCGGGCAGCGAGGCAATAAGCGTGGGCGCCCAGACAATCATGAGCACAAGAAACGGCCCGACAAAAGGATGGACCGAGAGCACGGCGTGGGTAACACGCCACACGCGGCCAAAGTGGGTCTCCGAAAACGGAATGCGGCGGGAGCTCAACCAATCCAAAAACTCAAAAGCCAGATAGAAGGCCACAATCGCCAAGAGCATCCAGCCCGCGCCGCCAATCCAGGCGCAGATAACGCGCGCCTTGTCGCCCAGCACAATCTCTGCCGAATCGGTAAGGTCGTAGCTACGGCCGAACACCATGCAAACGGCAAAGAACAGCGATGGCAGCACGACCGACGGGCGCCAAGCGTCACCGCGGCCAAAGAACACATAGCGAAACGGCAGCGTGAGCAAGCAGGCAAGCGCGAGCAGCATCACTGCGTCGGTATGGCCGGCAAACGAGAGAAGTACCTCGTAGCACACGTAGAGCGTGCCCGTCGCCTTGGGGTCGATCGCCAGGACCGCATTGCTCGACACCGGGGCGGGATCGATGGAAAACGCCGTGGTCGCCAGCAGGGCGAGCAAAAATGCGATGAGCGTCTGCTTGGCGGGATAGCGCTTAAACCAAACGATGCGGGCGGCGTCGCGCGCAGCCGTTGCGGAGAGGTCGGAATCCTTCACAGTCCGAATAGCCTTTCTAGAAACCTGACAAAAAGGGACAGGTTTATTTTGACAGGTTTTATCTGGGGAAACGTTACGGTTCTGTCATCGTTGCCCGGCAAAACCACCACAAAGGTGCCTGTCCCCTTTGTAGTGGCATGTGGTGGCTAGGCGTCGAGGTAGATGCGCTGGGGACGGTTGCGGCGGAGGGCAAAGATGATGAGCGCCAGGCCTGCAATCACGAGTGGCAGGCTCAGTAGCTGACCCATGGTGATGACGCCGCCCAGCAGATAGCCCAGCTGGGCATCGGGCACGCGCACAAACTCAATGAGGAAACGGACAATGCCATAGCCCATCACAAAGACGCCCATAAACGTACCCTGGGGCAGCAGCGGTTTTTTGCGGCTGAGCACCTGCAAGATGCAAAAGAGCACAATGCCCTCGAGAAATGCCTCGTAGAGCTGGGAGGGATGGCGCGGCATATCGCCCGCGGCGCCGCCGAAGATCACGCCCCAGGGCAGATCGGTCGGCTTGCCCCACAGCTCGCCGTTGACAAAGTTGGCGCAGCGCCCCAAGCACAGGGCCAGCGGAGCACCGATGACCGCGAGGTCTGCCAAAGTCCAGGCGTCGAGCTTATACATGCGGCACACGAGCACGCCGCCGATGATGCCGCCCACCAGGCCGCCATGAAAACTCATGCCGCCCTCGTTGGTGGCAAAGATCTCGAGCGGATGCGCCCAGTAGTAGCCGTCACCGTAAAAGATGACGTAGAACAGACGGGCGCCAATGATAAGGCCAAAGACCACACCGACCACGACGCTCGTCAGGTCGTCAACCGTAATGTCGAAGCCCCAGCGACGCTGCGTGCGATACATGACGACCGCCGTGAGCAGAGCGCCGACCACGTAGGCCAAGCCGTACCAGTAGATGGTGATGGGCCCCGCCGAAATCGCGACGGGATCAAGCATATGGTAGAGGTCGTTGAGCATATCGGTCCCCCTGCTCCCTACATACAAATGCGGCCGCGGGCCTTGCGCTCGCAGCCGCATATTTGGGCGTAACGTCTATGCGGAGTACGCCGTCCGCAGCTTTCGCATCTTAGAACGGCGCGTACTCGTCGTACAAGTCCTCGGTCTCGCCGGAGGCATTGACCTGCTCAACGCGGGTAACGCCGGGCACATGCTCCTTCAGGATACGCTCGATACCCATGGACAGGGTCAGTGCGCTCATAGGGCAGCCGGCGCAGGCGCCCTGCAGTTCCAGCTTGACAACACCCTCGTCGTCGACGCCCACATACTCCATATCGCCGCCGTCGGCCTGCAGGTTGGGGCGGATCTCCTCAAGAACCTTCTTAAGCAGCTCTTCGTTAACAGCCACAGGGGCTCCTTTCTCACAATAACGCGGGCACGCCCGCGGACAGAGCTATGTTACTACAGCCGTGTACCCGCTCACGAGCCGTCCATGCGCGCGGACACGACTTTCACGAGCAGTCAATTTGGAACGGGGCTTTTTAGCTGCTTTTGCCGGCGCCCAGCGCTAGCACACGTTGCCGCTACTGCTGAGTTTGTTCCCCGGTGCCGATGTGGACATCGACGATAACCTGGCGGTAGCTAATGCCGCAGGAGTCGAGAATGCGACGGCTGATGCGACCGTCGTCGGTATCGGCGTACTTATTGTCCAGGTAGACAACCTCGCCCACACCTACCTGCGCCAGGATTTTGGCGCAGTCATGACACGGGAACAGCGTGACGTAGACCGTGGAACCCTCAAGGTCTTTGAGCGAGCCGCGGTAGTTGAGCACGGCGTTGGCCTCGGCATGGACTACGTAGTTATGCTTGTCCTGCAGCGGGTCATCGCTCGTGCCCCACGGGAAAAAGTCGTCGTTGAGCGCCGAGGGCGTACCGTTGTAGCCCACCGAAAGGATGCGGTGGTTGGTGCTGGCGATGCACGCGCCCACCTGCGTATTGGGGTCCTTACTGCGGCGCTGCGCGGCGATGGCCACGCTCATAAAGAACTCGTCCCAGCTAATAACGTCGCGGCGCTTGCCCGACGTGGTTTGATGAAGATCGTCCGACATGGCAGACACCTCCGAAATCGCAATAGTTTGACCCATTGTAGCAGGTGAAAGGTGGGCTGTTTCCTCTCCCCCGACGTCCTCGGCTTTATGCGCGACGAGGCTTTTGGTTGATGCGGTACAGCTCGGCGAGACCCCGCAGCGTCAGCGCATCGTCTACCGTTAGGCCGTGGCCGACCAACGCCGCAAGCGCCTCGGCATCATCGCCGGTGATGACGATGGGCACGCTGCCCTCGCCCGCCGCCTTGGTCGAGCGCATCTCGGCAAGCACCATGTCGAGCATGCCGTCGATGCGGGCCACCTCGCCCAAGACCACGCCCGAGCGCATGGCCTCGCGCGTGTTGCGACCGATCACATGCGTGGGTGCCGAGGGCTCGACCTGCGGCAGGCGCGCCGCAGCGGCCGAAAGCGAGCGGGCGCCAAGTGCCAGGCCCGGAGCGATGACGCCGCCGACAAAGGTTCCGTGCGTATCGATGACCTCGATATTGGTCGTAGTGCCCAGATCGATCACGATGCACGGAGAGCCGTAGACGGCACGGGCCGCCACGGCGTCGGCGATGCGGTCGGGACCGATCTCGGCTGGGTCGTCGTAGTGCACGGGCATACCGGTCTTGAGGCCCGGCCCCACGGTGAGCACGCGCCCCGTGCAAGTGCGGGAAAGCGCCGCCTTCCACGGGCGCTCGAGCGCCGGCACTACACAGCTCAGCACTGCGGCTGCGGGAACGAGCACGCCCGGCATGCCCGCATCGGCTGACAGCGCGCCCATGACCTGCGTGAGCCTCATGCGCGCCTCGTCGGCTGTGATGCTCGACGGCGTCGTGATCTCGCACGTCGCAAGCGGGCATTCCTGTGCCGCGGCCGAATCCTCGGCAAACAGGCCAAAGCGAATGAACGTGTTGCCCACGTCGACCGTCAATATATATGCGCACCCATTAAGCATCGTCGGCGCTCCTTTCGTCTGCCCAGCAGTATATCGCCTACCTAAACCAGTCATCCCAAAATGGCTAGGTTGCGGCTATACTGATGCGCGGTCGTACGCGAGCTCACGCGGCGGCCCTTGGTAACCCGACTTCCCGCGCCGTATCCGTAGCGGCGCTTGCGGGGGAAGCGGATATACGCAAAGGAGTTCTATATGAGCAATCCCTCGAACCGCACCTCTATGCGCGGTCAACTCACGCTGCGCGGCGTCGTCATCGGCGTCCTTGGCTGCGTGATCATCACGGCGAGCTCGGCCTACACGGCCCTCAAGATGGGTGCCCTCCCCTGGCCGATCATTTTCGCTGCCGTCATTTCACTGTTCTTCCTGAAGCTCATGGGTAACGCCAGCCTCAACGAGGCCAACGTTACCCACACCATCATGTCCGCGGGCGCCATGGTCGCCGGCGGCCTGGCGTTTACCATCCCGGGCGCCTGGATGCTGGGCTATGCCAATCAGATCAGCTGGCTCGACATGTTTATCGTGGCGCTCGCCGGCACCATCTTGGGCCTTCTGGCGACAGCGCTCATCCACCGTCACTTTATCGTGGACGCCGCGTTGGAGTTCCCCACCGGCAACGCCGCAGCTCAGACCCTGCGCGCCACCGAGGCCGGCGGCAAGACCGGCAAGCAGCTCTTTGGCTCTATGGCCATCGCGGGCATCTACAGCGTGCTTCGCGACGCTCTGGGTGTGGTGCCCAGCATGCTGTGCACGCTCAATATCCCCGGCGTGACCTTTGCCATCTATAACTCGCCCATGTTGCTGTCCATCGGCTTTTTGGTGGGCTTCGCCCCCGTCGCCTTCTGGTTTGCCGGCGCGCTGCTGGGCAACTTTGGCATCATCGTTGGCGGCACCGCTGCCGGCCTGTTCGATATTGCAACCGCGCAGGGCATCGTCAAGTCCCTCGGTATGGGCCTTATGATGGGCTTTGGCGTCGCCGTCGTCCTTAAGGACATCCTGCCGCAGGTCGCCGGTATCGTCCGTGGCCTCGCCGCCGACAGCTCCACCGACACCGACGAGCAGTCGCTCATCTCGGGCTCGCTTAAGCTCGACGCCGGCATCATCGGCCTGGGCACCGCAGCCATCGCCGTGATCGTCGCCATCGCGCTCGACCTTGGCCCCGTTCCGGCCGTCATCGTCACGTTGTTCACCTTTGTCACCACCATCATGAGCGCGCAGAGCTGCGGCCAGACGGGCATCGACCCCATGGAGATCTTCGGCCTTATCGTCATGCTCATCGTGGCAGCCTTCGCACAGCTCGCGCAGGTCAAGCTGTTCTATATCGCCGGCATCGTGGCCGTGGCGTGCGGCCTTGCGGGCGACGTCATGAACGACTTTAAGGCCGGCGCCGTGCTGGGCACCAACCCGCGCGCACAGTGGGTCGGCCAGGCCATCGGCGGCATCGTGGGCGCCCTGGTCGCTGCCGCCGTCATGGTCGCGCTCGTCACCGCCTATGGTCCGGACGCCTTCGGCCCCGACAAGAGCTTTGTGGCCGCACAGGCAAGCGTGGTCGCCACCATGGTCTCGGGCATCCCGAGCGTTCCGTGGTTCGCAGGCGGCTTTATTGCCGGCATCGTCATGTACTGGCTCGGCATTCCGGCCATGATGATCGGCTTGGGCGTATACCTGCCGTTCTACATGTCGCTCACGGCCTTCCTGGGCTCCTGCGTCAAGCTCGCCTACGACAAGTGGGCCGCACACCGCGACGCCGAGGCCGGTCTTTCGGACGAGGAGAAGGCCGCCAAGGATGCCGCCTTCCAGGAGCAGGGCCTGGTCGTTGCCAGCGGCCTGCTGGGCGGTGAGTCCATCGTCGGCGTTATCCTGGCGTTTGTCTCCGTGGGATTGAGCCTGCTGGGGTAGGCCAAACAACAATGCACCAGCGCAGAGCGCGGGGTCGGAATCAAACCGGCCCCGCGCTTTTTTGTCTATTTGACTCTTATGATCCTCACGGCGTTTTTAGTCATGCCGATTGGCCTGACTTCTAGGTCAACAAACCTTGTCTGACACCTCGCTCAGCGCGGTGTAGAGTAAGGACGACGGGCGGGATACACGGCCCGTGCCAGAACGAGGTGAACATGGAACTCGATAACCAACAGCTCAAGCGCCTGCGCGAGCGTCATCATCGGCGTCACGGCATCCGCCCTGCTCATAGCGAAGCCATGGAAAACGTCACCCGCTTCCTCAAGCGCGCGTTCAACATTCGCGAGGGACGCGCGCCCTATCACGTGATCCGCAAGCGTTTTGTAAACGGGGCGCGTCTGACTGGCTCCCACCTATGCATCCTCATCATCGCCATGTTGATCGCGAGCATCGGCCTCGATATCGATTCGGACATCGCCATCGTGGGCGCCATGCTCATTTGCCCGCTTATGGGATCGGTGCTTGCCATGGCATACGGCATCGCCACGCTTGACCGCGAGATTACCCTCGAGGCCGTCGCAGGCTTGGCTCTACAGACGGCCTTTTGCCTGGTCACGTCCACGTTGTACTTTAAGCTCTCGCCCCTTGGCACCACCACGGCCGCCATCATCGACAATTCGACACCGACTGTGTGGGACCTTGCCGTCGCGCTCGCGGGCGGCTTTGCGGGTGGCCTGGGCAACTCGCGCGACCAGGAACCCGCCACGCTCATCGCCGGCGTGGCCGTGGCGACCGCGCTCATGCCGCCCCTGTGCGCGGCGGGCTATGGCATC
>DBEZGO010000124.1:0-102323 GCA_048189345.1 Collinsella sp. | reverse complement strand
AAGTTTCCTGCTCTAAAGTCCTGCTCACGACGGAGGCCACATTAAGTGGCCTCCTGTTCGTGCGGAACTCGCGATAAACTTCATCAGTGCCCGCCCCACGGGAAACCTGCTAAAAAAGGAACAGGTTTATTTTGGTCAGTTTTATCTGGGAAGATGCTGCTGCGGCTATCTACAGATCTGTAATCTGACTACTGAATAGACCGTCTAACTAAATAGCGAGCGGCATTGACCAGCCCTTTTGCTTGCGCCCGGGAGGGACGCATATGAAGTTTATCGCGAGTTCCGCACGCAAAGGAAAGCACTTAATGTGCTTTCCGTCTTACGCAGGACTGTAGAGCAGGAAACTTCATATGCGGCCCTCCCGGGCGCGAGCAAAAGGGCGACCCCTGTCCGGAGTCGCCCTTGTTGAGCTGCTTATGTGTAGCTGTTACTCGGCGTCGTGATGACGGCGGGGCTTGCGGCCTCCGTTGTCTCCGGGACGGCGCGGGCGGTCGCTGCGCTCGGAGCGCTCGCGACGCGGACGCTCACGACGCTGGAAGTGCTCGCCGTCGCCCTCGGAGGCACCCTCGGCGCGAGCCGGGGCCTCGGGCTTGTCAAGACGATCGAGCGAGATCTTGCCACGATCGTCAACCTCGATGACGACGACCTTGACCTCGTCGCCCACATTGAGGACGTCCTCGACCTTCTCCACGCGGCCCTTGGCGACGCGGGAGATGTGCAGCAGGCCGTCCTTACCGGGCAGCAGGTTGACGAAGGCGCCGAAGGGCTGGATGGAGACCACGCGACCGGTGTACTCCTCGCCCGGCTCGGGAACCTTGATGATGAGCTTGATGCGCTCGACAGCCTGGTCGACAGACTCGCCGGTGCCGCCGACAAAGACGGTGCCGTCCTCCTGGATGTCGACCGAGGCGCCGGTCTCGTCCTGGATACCGCGGATGACCTTACCGCCGGAACCGATGACGTCGCGGATCTTGTCGGTCGGGACCTGGATGGACACGATGCGCGGAGCGGTGCTGCGCGTGGTGTGGCGCGGCTCGGGGATCACATCGAGCATCTTCTGCAGGATGAAGGCGCGACCCTCCTTGGCCTGCTGCAGGGCGCGGGCCAGAATGTCGAAGGTGAGGCCGGTGGCCTTGTTGTCCATCTGCAGGGCGGTGATGCCCTCGGTGGTGCCGGTGACCTTAAAGTCCATGTCGCCCAGGAAGTCCTCGAGACCCTGGATGTCGGACAGGACCACGGTCTTGCCCTCCTCCTGGATCAGGCCCATGGCGATACCGGAGACCGGGCGCTTAATGGGCACGCCGCCGTCCATAAGGGCGAGCGTAGAACCGCAGGTCGAAGCCATCGAAGAGGAGCCGTTAGACTCCATGACCTCGGAGACGACGCGGATGGCGTAGGGGAACTCGTTCTCGTCGGGGAGCACCGGAAGCAGAGCGCGCTCAGCAAGGTTGCCGTGGCCGATCTCGCGGCGCTTGGGGCTGCCCATGCGGCCGGTCTCGCCGGTGCAGAACGGCGGGAAGTTGTAGTGGTGCATGTAGCGCTTGCCCTCGGTGGGCTCGATGGTGTCCAGACGCTGGCCCTCGTTGAGCATGCCGAGCGACAGGACGGAGAGCACCTGGGTCTGGCCACGCTGGAACAGGCCGGAACCATGAACGAGCGGCAGGTAGTTGTCCTTCACCATGATGGGACGGATCTCGTCGGCGGCACGGCCGTCGACGCGCTCGCCGGTCTCGACGACCATGGTGCGCATGGCCTTCTTCTCGAGTTTCTTGAGCGCCACGGGGATCTCGCGCTCCCAGGCGGCCTGCTCCTCGTCGGTGAACTCGGCACGGATGGACTCCTTCAGAGCCTCGACCTTGCCGATACGGGAGAGCTTGTCGGCGTCGCGAAGGGCGGCTGCCATCTCGTCGTAGTGGGCGAAGATGCGCTCCTGGACCTCCTCGACGGGCTGGTCGAGCGGGTACTCCTTCTTGACGATGGGGCCGTTGACCTGCTCCCACTCGGCAACGAACTCGTCCTGAGCCTGGCAGAAGGCAGCAAGGGCCTCCTGGCCAAACTTCATGGCGGCGAGCATGTCGTCCTCGGAGATCTCCTCGGCGCCGGCCTCGACCATCGAGATGAAGTCGGCAGAGCCGCCCAGCTCCAGGTCCAGATCGGAGTTCTCGCGCTCCTCGTAGGTGGGGTTGACGATAAACTCGCCGGTCTCCACGTTGCGGCCGATGCGCACGCAGGCAAGCGGGCCCTCGAAGGGCACGCCGCCAAGCGTCATGGCCAGGGAAGCACCCATAACGTTGATGACGTCGAAGGGGTTGACCTGGTCGGCGACGAGCGAGGTGGCGACGATGTGCACCTCGTTGCGGAAGCCGTCCGGGAAGCTCGGGCGAATCGGACGGTCGATCATGCGCGCGGTGAGCGTGGCCTTCTCGCTGGGACGGCCCTCACGCTTGAGGTAGCCACCCGGGATGCGGCCGGCTGCGTACATCTTCTCGTTGAAGTCGACGGTCAGCGGGAAGAAGTCGTAGTTCTTGCGCTCCTTGGAGACGACCACGGTGTCGAGCATCGTGGTGTCGCCCTGCTTGACCAGACAGGCGCCGGTGGCCTGCTTGGCAAGCTCGCCCGACTCAAAGGTGTAGGTCTTGCCGTACAGCTCAAAGGTCTTGGATACGAGTGTCATTGTTCTCCTTTACCCCACAGGCCCCTTGCCTGCGGGCTTCTCATGTGACGCGGGCCCCCTGCCCCCGCCACGCTTCAGAGCGTGATTGTTCACGCCCTTACACAAAAAGAGCGCCCCGCTGCGCAGGACGCTCTTAGCATGTACAAATCCTACTGGATGTTGTCGCGGATGCCCAGAGCCTTGATGAGCTCACGGTACTCGACGATGTCGTTCTTCTTGATGTAGGAGAGAAGACGACGACGACGACCGACGAGCATGAGCAGGCCACGACGGGTGTGGAAGTCCTTCTGGTGGGACTTCATGTGCTCGGTCAGCTCCTTGATGCGCTCGGACAGGATGGCGACCTGAACCTTGGGGTTGCCGGTGTCGACCGGGGTGTTACCGAACTGGGCAGTCAGCTCCGCCTTGCGCTCTTTGGAAACAGTCATTGTTTCACCTTTCGTTTTGCGTCGCCCTCGGGCGACTCGATTCGCCTCGGACTGGGAAGCCGCCGGTGGAGCGAGCAACCAAGGTCGAGGTACCAACAGACCGATATGTTACCACAAGCAGCCCGCCCCTGCGCATCATCACCGACCCAACATGAATTCCATCGCACGGAGGCGCTGGTCGGTATGCGTCGCCGCCCACACATGCGAAAGCCCGAGCAGGAACGCCGCCGTATGCGGGTCGATTCGCTCGCCCATGAGCGCATCGAAGGTCATGGACATGAGGGCGCGCAGCCATGCGGTCTCACCGGTCGACACCAACTCGGCACCCGGAACGCTCGAAGCGCACGACCCGCACATGAGCCCGCCGGCCTGGGGCGAAAAATACGACAGCATGGGGTCTCCGCACAGCACGCAGGCCGAAAAATCGGGTCGGTAGCCAACGTGCGACAGCAGCTTAAAGACATATGCAGCCACAAGCAGATCCATATGCGCTGTGTCGAGCCCGCTGCCCACCAGGGCAAGCGCTCGCTGCGTTATAGCAAAGGTAAACGGGTCCTCGGCGTCCTCGAACGAGCACACGCGCGCGACCTCGGCGATCGCGCTTGCCGCGCATGTCGTCTCGTAATCGGGCGCAACGCCGAGCGGAGCCTCCATAAGCTCGGCCTGGGAAACCACATCGAGCGACCGTCCATGCGCAAGCAGCATATCGACGGTACAGAACAGCTCGCAGCGCGCCGCCAACCGCCCGCCGGGCTTACGCGCACCCTTTGCCACGGCACGAACCTGCCGACCCCGCTCGTCAAGCATCGTCAGGATCAGGTCGGTCTCTTTGAGCTTCGTCTTGTCGAGGACGAGCACCTTGGTGCGATATGTCCGGGAGCCTGCCATGCGTGCCGCGCGCCCTTAGTCCTCGGCGTTGTAGCCAAAGCGGCGAATCTGGGCCTCGTCGTCACGCCAGCCGGCCTTGACCTTCACGTCCAGCTCCAAAAAGACCTGCGTGCCAAAGATGCGCTCAAGATCGCGACGGGCGTCGATACCGATATGCTTGATCATCTCGCCGCCCTTGCCGATGATGATGCCCTTTTGGCCCTCGCGCTCGACGTAAATGGTAGCGTGCACGCGCAGCACCTTCTTGGTCTGCTCGAGCGCATCGCAGATCACGCCCACGGAGTGCGGGATCTCGTCGCGGGTGCGGCGCAAGACCTTCTCGCGCACAAACTCGGAAACGAGCGTCTCGTCGGAAGCGTCGGTACCCATGTCCTCGGGGAACCAACGCGGACCCTCGGGCAAAAAGTGCGCAACGGTCTCGATAAAGGCGTCAACGTTGAAGTTCTTGACCGACGACGTCACGATCTCGTCGTCATATTCCATGAGCTCGTGGGCGGCCTTAAGCTGCTCCATGACCTGTGCGGGGTCGGCCTCATCGGCCTTGGTGAGCACCAGGACCTTCTTGGAACGGGCGCTCTTGACGCGCTCGGCAACCCAGGCGTCTCCCCTGCCGATCGGCTTGGTGGCATCAATCAAAAACGCGACGACATCGACATCGTTCAGCTCGAACAACGCGCTCTTGTTGAGCTCGGACCCCAGGCCGTCCTTGGGCTTATGAATACCCGGGGTATCGACAAAGACCAGCTGGTAGCCGGGACGGTTGACGACGGCGCGCATGCGGCGGCGGGTCGTCTGGGCCACCGGTGAGGTGATGGCGACCTTCTTGCCATAGCAGGCATTAAGCAGCGTGGACTTGCCGGCGTTGGGGCGTCCGACCAGGGCCACGAAGCCGCTGCGAAAACCAGGCTCAACGTCGCCAAAGCCCGCGAGGTTGTCGTCCTCATCGCACAGGGCGTCGAGCTCCTCGTCGCTCATGCCCTCAAACGGGTCGAACTCCTCGACTTCCTCATAGGCCTCGGTCGCCTTAGCATCCGGGGACTCGTCGTCCAAAATTTCATCGATAGGCTGCATATTGTCGGACATGGGAATCCCTTTCTAAATAAAGCCGAGCGCGTGGGCAAATACCAGCAAGCCCACAATCGCGGCGGTGATTGAAAGTACGTATACCGAGGCGGCGGCGATGTCCTTGGCGCGTTTTGCCAGCGGATGGAGCTCCTGGGTCGCCAGATCGACAATGGCCTCCATGGCGGTATTGCACAGCTCGCCGTGAATCACCAGGCCGCAGCAGATGATAATCGTGGCCCACTCGGCAATGTCGAGCCCCACGATGCAGCCGGCAATGACGGTGCACACGCCCGCTACGAGCATGACCTTAATGTTGCGCTCGGTCTTGACGGCGGTGACGAAGCCCTCCATGGCGTAGGAAAACGACTTTAAGAAGGACGGATGGTCCTTGTTCGATCCGGGAATCATAAACGGCTCCTAGTCGTGGGCATGATTGGTGATGGGGCCGACGTGAACGAGTTTGGGGTCCTCGCCGCGCTCGAGCGCCAGATCGCGGAGGATGGCGTCCTCGCGGGCCTCCATGACCTCGGCCTCATCGTCCTCGATATGGTCATAGCCCAGCAGGTGCAGCATGCCGTGTACGAGCATCAGACGACACTCGTCAGCGGGGCTATTGCCAAAACCGGGGGCCTGACGGGCAATAACCTGCGAGGCCAAGATGATATCGCCGAGCTCGAGCGTCTCGTCGGCGGGAATATCCTCGTCAAAGGCCGAGTCGCATTCAAACGAGAGCACATCGGTGGTGCGGTCGATACCGCGCCACTCGTGGTTGAGCTCGTGCATCTCGTCCTCGTCGACATACGAAAGGGAAATCTCGACTTCACGCTCAACGCCCTCGGCGGCAAGCACGACCTCGCAGATGTGCTCCACCTCCTGCGCGTCGAGCAGCGTATCGAGCTCGGCATCGTTGCTGATCAATACACTCAACGGGACTCCTTTCGGTCGCGCGGGCGCTGCTCGCGCACGTCATCATAAGCATCATATGCCTCGACGATACGACCCACCAGGGCATGGCGCACCACGTCGGCGCGCTCCAGGTGTGCAAACGCCACATCGTCGACACGGCCCAAAATCTTCTCAGCATCCGCCAAGCCACCACGACGACCCACCAGGTCGCGCTGACTCAGGTCGCCGGTAATCACAAACTTGGAGTTGAAGCCCAGGCGCGTCAGGAACATCTTCATCTGCTCGGGCGTGGTATTTTGCGCCTCGTCGAGCACCACAAAGGCATCGCTCAGCGTACGACCGCGCATGTAGGCAAGCGGGGCGATCTCGATCACGCCGCGCTCCATAAGCTCATCGGTGCGCTCGCGATCCATCATGTCAAAAAGGGCGTCGTAGAGCGGACGCATGTAGGGATCGATCTTTTCCTCAAGGGTACCGGGCAAAAAGCCCAGGTTCTCCCCCGCCTCGACAACCGGACGCGTCAAGATCAGACGGCCCACCTCGTGGCGCTTGAGCGCGGCAACGGCGAGCGCCATGGCCAGATAGGTCTTACCGGTGCCGGCAGGACCCAGGCCAAACGTGATGGTATGTGAGCGGATGGCATCCACGTAACGCTTTTGGCCGAGCGTTTTGGGGCGAATGACACGGCCGCGATACGAAAGCAGCACGTCATCGCAAAGCGACGTAGCCTCGTGCTCACCGTCGCGCAAGACGACCAGGCAGCGAGAGACATCGTCGGCAGACAGCGTGCGCCCGGCGGCCGCCTCGCGAAAAGCGTGTTCGAAAAAACGCGCCACGAGTTCGACCTCGTCCGGGTCACCGCACACGGCGATGCTATCGCCACGGGCGACCACATGGGCGCGAACCAAGCTCTCGAGCGCACGAAGGACACCGTCGCCGGCGCCCAAAACGCATGAGGGATCAATTCCCTCGGGAACGGTAAGTCTAATCTTCGAGGCTTCCATGAACCTCCCTGCGTGCATGGACCAAGCCGGAATCATCGACTCCGATGATAGCAACATCGAGCAGGCACGGGGCTGTAAGTCCACAGGTATCGTCAAGACGGGCATGATGGAACGAGCCGAGCGTCAGGTTGTCACCATACTCGAGCACGGCACGCTCGACCGTGCCCACGCGACGACGAGCGTCGGCAATAGCGAGCTCCTGTGCGACGGCTCGCATACGACGGCTGCGCTCGGCCATAACCTCGGGCGGCACCTGGTCGGGCATATCGGCGGCAAGGGTGCCGGGACGCTTGCTGTAGCGGAACACGTGCATACGCGAGAAACCAACACGGCGACACAGAGCCAGCGACTCCTCGAACTCCTCGTCCGTCTCACCAGGAAAACCGACGATGACATCGCACGAAAGGGACGCCTGGGGCAAGTTGGCGCGAATCATACGCACCGTGTCCTCAAAGGCCTCCGCACTATAGGGACGGCCCATGCGATGCAGGGTCGCCGTGCAGCCGGACTGCACGGGCAGGTGCAAAAACGGGGCGATACGCTGCGGATAGCGCGCCATAACCTTAAGCAGGCGCTCGGAGATATCCATGGGCTCGACCGAGGAAATGCGCACATGCGGAATAGACGTGCGCTCCATGATGGCCTCGAGCAGCTCATCGATTTCGACGTGCTCGTCGGTCGCGCTCTTGCCATCGTAGGCACCCAGGTTCACACCGGTCAGCACCACCTCGGGCACGCCGGCCTCCTGGGCCTCGCGAACTTGTTCGAGCACGGACTCGACGGGCACGGAGCGCTCGGGGCCGCGCGCCTTCCACACAATGCAATAGGTGCAGCGATGGTTGCAGCCGTCCTGAATCTTCACGCCCAGGCGAGAGCGACCGAGCGCATCGACCACCTCACCATCGCTGCAGGCGGGAACGCTATCGGACTCAACGCCCAGCACCTCGCAGACACGATCGGCGACATCGATCTTGGACGGCTCGGCGATCACGCGATCCGAAAGCTCCAGCAGCTCCTCGGGATGCAAATTGACCACGCATCCGGTCACGAGCACATAGGGCTCGTTTGGATGGGCCAGCGCATGACGGACGGCCTTACGGGTCTTAGCCTCGGCCTCGCCCGTAACGGCACAGGTGTTAATGACGATCAAATCGGCATCCTGGGGCTCCACAATAGCAAAGCCCAGGCGCATAAGATCGGCAGTGATACGGTCAGACTCAACCCGGTTGACACGGCAGCCGAGGTTGACGACGGAAATATGGGGTGCGAGCACGCGGGCTCCTTAATCGAGGATATCGTCGAGGGCACTCTTGATACGGTCGGTCACCGACTTCTTACCGGAAGCGACGTCATCGCCCATCTCATCGGCAAAAGCACGGAGCAGCTCGCGTTGCTTATTGGAAAGATTGGTGGGAACGACCACGCGCAGTTGCACGATCAGGCGACCACGCGAACCGCCACCGCCAATGCGCGGCATGCCGTAATTATTGACGCTCACGGTGTCGCCGTACTGTGTACCAGCAGGGACCGTCACCTTGACGACCTCATCGGGCATAATGCCCTCGACCTCGATCTCGCAGCCGAGCGCTGCCTGCGCAATCGAAATATCGCTCACGAGGTACAGGTCGTCACCGTTGCGCTTAAAACGCTCGTGGTCGGCGACGCGCACGTTGACGATCAGGTCGCCCGAGGGCTCGCCGCGAAGGCCAGCCTCGCCAAAGCCGCTCACGCGCAGCTGGCGACCGGTCGAAACGCCGGCGGGGATATCGATGTCGATCTTTTCATGCGAAGGCGTGCGGCCCTGACCGTCGCAGGTCTCGCAGGGATGATCGATGACCGTGCCCTCGCCGTGGCAGTCGGGACAAGGCGAAGAGGACTGAACCTGGCCCAGGAACGAACGCTGGACCGTCGTGACATAGCCCGTGCCGTGGCAGCGGCTGCACTGCTTTTCCTGCGCGCCCTCGGCCCTACCGGTGCCATTGCAATCCTCACAGGGAGCAAGGCGGTCATAGCTGATCGTCTTTTTGCACCCGAGTGCCGCCTCCTCGAGCGTCACCGAAAGGGAGATGGCCATGTCGCGGCCGCGACGACGCTCACGGCGATTTCGGGCGCCACCGCCGGCACCGCCGCCAAAGAACGACGAGAAGAGGTCGTCCATGCTCATGCCGCCAAAGATATCGTTAATGTCGACGTAGCCCGAACCACCAGGGCCGTCGGCAGTGCCGTAACGGTCGTAGTTAGCACGCTTCTGCTCATCGGAAAGAACGGAATATGCCTCGTTGAGCTCCTTGAACTTGGCCTCGGCCTCAGGGTCGTCCGAAACATCCGGATGTACGGTACGGGCCTTCTTTAAAAACGCACGCTTAATCGTCCGCGCGTCGGCATCCCTGTCGACGCCAAGCACCTCGTAGTAATCCCTATTTTCCGACACGACCGAATCCTTCCGACTTTCATTATTGTCACAGTGCGTCCTATACCCAAGCTGGGGCGGCCGCAAACAGAGGGTTTGATGTTATTGCATTTGGTACGGCGAAAGCATGGCCCGTTGCGAGCAGCTCGCAAACCAAACCGACACGAGCGCGAACATGAAGCCGTTGGCAAAACCGTTGGCAAACTGCATCGCACCGCGCTTCCACCACAGCAGACTGCGATGAAGCACGCCGTCCGAAAGCACCATGAACAGGCCCATGGTAAACGGAATAAAGCACATCACGGCAAAGGCCGAGAACACGCCCGAGATGGCCGAGAGTACCAAAAACGGCGCCACGATGCCCATCAGGTAAAAACCGGTACGAGCTTTGCCTTCCAAGCGCTCGGCTTCAACATGGGCGCGACCGACCAGGTCGCCGCCCGCGGCACCGTTGGTGCCAGCATGACCCATGCCGCTAATACGGACCTCGTCGCCATCATGCGTGCCGGCAGGAAACTCAATCGTCTGCTCGGAGGTTACGCGAGTACGACCGCTGCCACCGCAATCAGGGCAGGGGTCGGCCACGACTTTACCGGAACCGCCGCACTCGGGGCAGACCGACTGGAACGTGCCCGCACCAAACAGGAAGGACAGGTCGACGTCGATGTGGCCGCGGCCACCGCAGCTCGGGCAGGTATGGGCATGCTCGGAGGAGACAGAACCCGAACCGCCGCAGTTGCTACAGGTATCGAAGCGCGTGTAGCGGACGGTCTTGCGGGCACCGCCCTTGGCCTCCTTGGCGTCGAGTTTGATATCGACGACCACATTGGCGCCGTTCTCGGGATTGTAGGCAGCCTGCCCGCGACGCTGCTGGCCCCAGGCGCCACCAAAGGGAAAGCCGCCCTCAAAAGGATTGCCATAGCCTGCGCTGCCGGCGTAGCCGCCACCATAAGGCGAAGCCGTAGGAGCACCGGCAAAGGGATTGCCAGAACGCATGGCGTCGTAGCGCGCACGTTTTTGCTCATCCGAAAGCACGGCGTAGGCCTCGGAAACCTCTTTAAACTTTTCCTCGGCATCCGGCTCTTTGTTGACGTCCGGATGGAGCTTGCGGGCCTTTTGCTGGAAGGCCTTCTGTATATCACGCGAGGTAGCGTCCTTGGAGACACCCAGAATCTCGTAATAATCTTTTTCGTTCATCGTCGCCATGCGCGGCAACCTCCTGCTCACAGCAGCGTATATATTGCGGTAATTCTACCCGAGCGACCTAGGCTAGACCCCAAAACAGCTCGAACAGCACATTTCCATCGAGCCAGCCTAAGTGGGTGGGCGCTAAACGAGCACGGACGCGACCTGCGATAACGTCTTTTGAGGTGACGTGTGCCGCACATCCCCCGTCATCTTCGGGCACCCAGGTGGCAAGGCCCAACTCGAGCGCACGGTCACAGGCCGCCGCCAACTCATCTGCAGCGATCACGCTTGCCGAGCGAACCAACAGATCGGGCCCAATACCACGCGTCATGCGGCAGGCGAGCATCAAATCCTCGGCCGCGGCCTCGCGCCGCGACAGATACTCGGCATCAAACGTCGTCGCGGCATCGTCGCGTTGCACCAAGCGCACGCGATATGCATCGCCGCGAGCGGGCACGTCGGGAAACAGCCCGGCCAAACGATCGAAATCCTCGGCGTCGAGCATACCGGCGGCAGAGCGACCCAAGCCCAGATAGCCCTGTCCGGTCCAATAGGCAATGTTGTGGGCACACTCATGGCCGTCGAGCGCGTAGCTTGCCACCTCATACGGGTGGTGGCCAGCCGCACCCAAGCACTCACGCGCCGCGTCCATGCATGTAGCCTGAAAATCCTCATTGGGCTCGAGCGACTCGTCGCGACACGCCATGCGGTAGAGCGGCGTGCCCTCCTCGAGCGTGAGCGGGTACACCGACACATGATGCGGTGCTGCCGCCAGCACGCCATCGAGCGTGCACTGCCAGCTTACGGCGGTCTGCCCGGGAAGGCCACACATGAGGTCGCAGGACACATCGAGCCCGGCATCCTTAACCGTCGTGATGGCAGCGAGCGCCCGATCGGCATCATGAATGCGGCCGATGGCGGTAAGCTCAGCGTTATCGAGCGTTTGCACACCCAGAGAGACACGTGTGACACCAACCTTGGCAAGAGCAGTGGCAAGCTCAGCGGTCAACGACTCAGGATTAGCCTCGCAGGTAAACTCAACGGGCTTGCACCGCGCAGAGATACGCCGGGCAAGTTCTACCAGACGCTCTCCTGCCAGCGACGGCGTGCCGCCACCAACATAGACGGTGCGGATCTGTGCAAGCGCACCTGCGTCGCCGAAGGCATCGAAGCGCGCATACAACTGCTCAAAATAGGCTTCGAGCGCAGCGCCCAGGTCGCACGGAGCAAAACTGCGTGAGTCAAAGTCACAGTACCGGCACTTTTGGGCACAAAACGGCACGTGCACGTACAGCGCGGTAACGGCCACCGTTAGGCCTCCAGCGGATGAGCGGGCACCGACTCGCCAGCGGCAAGTGCGGCCTCGCAGGCCACCACATCGTGCTCGATATCATCGACCAATGCCATGAACTCCTCGTATGTGGAGCAGCGCACCACCTGGGCGCGCCAGGCCGCAGCGTGGGGCATGCCCTTTAGATACCAGCTTGCGTACGTACGTGCACGCGACATGAGCGGCAACAGCTCGTGCGTGAGCGTCAGGTGCTCGCGCAGGGCATCCAAGCGCTCGCGTGAGGAACGAGACGGCACCGGTGCGGCGTCCAGCGCAAGGGCGCGGGCATCGCCGAACACCCAAGGATTGCCATAGATACCGCGCGCAATGAATACGGCGCTGGCGCGGGAGCTGCGCAGACGCTCCGCTGCATCCTCGGCCGAGAAAACGTCACCCGAACCGATAACAGGAATCTCGACGGCGTCGGCCACCTCATCGACGACCGACCAATCGGCCTGGCCCGAATAGAGCTGCGTGGCGCAGCGACCATGTACCGCCACCGCAGCTGCCCCTACTCCCTCGAGCATCTGGGCAAACGTCGCGGCATTGCGGTCTTCGGCGTAAAAGCCCTTGCGAATCTTTACGGTCACGGGCACGTGCGCCGCGCCCACCGCCGCCTCGACGATCTTCTCGGCCAGGTCGGGCGTGCGCATAAGCGCCGAGCCCTCGCCCTTGGTGACGACCTTGCGAGCCGGGCAGGCCATGTTGATATCAATCAGCGTCAGGCGATCGCCCACACGCTCCTCGACGGCAGCGACGGCGCTCGCAAACTGATCGGGCTTGGAACCAAAGAGCTGCACGCAAATCTGCTGCTCCTCGTCGGCCGGCAGCACCAGGCGCCACGTCTTGTTGCTGGCATAGGCAAGACCGGCAACGCTCACCATCTCGCTGTAGGCAAGATGGGCACCGCGGCGGCGGCACATGATGCGATAGGCGGGATCGGTCACGCCCGCCATGGGAGCCATAAGGAACGGCTGCTCGGCATAGGCGCCCAGCAGCCGCGTACTGTATTCAGAAAGCGCCATGGGACCTACTCGTCCACCTTGAGGATCGCCATAAAGGCCTCTTGCGGGACCTCAACCGAACCGATGGCCTTCATGCGCTTCTTGCCCTCTTTCTGCTTCTCGAGCAGCTTGCGCTTTCGCGAGATATCGCCGCCATAGCACTTGGCCAAAACGTCCTTACGGTGCGCTTTGACGGTGGAGCGGGCAATGATCTTGTTGCCGATGGCGCCCTGAATAGGCACCTCGAACAGCTGGCGCGGAATGATTTCTTTGAGCTTGTCGCACAGGCCGCGGGCAAGGCCATAGGCCTTGTCCTTGTGCACGATAAACGACAGCGCGTCCACCTCGTCGCCCGAAAGCAAAATATCGAGCTTCACAAGCTCGGAGGGACGGTACTCGTCGAACTCATAGTCGAGCGAGGCATAGCCCTTGGTACGGCTCTTGAGCTGATCAAAGAAGTCCAAGATAAGTTCAGCGAGCGGCATGTCGAAACGCATCTCGACCGATTTACTCGTGAGATGGATCATATCGGTCGTCACGCCGCGGTGCTCGATAGCGAGCTGCATGACGGCGCCCGTATACTCGGGCGGGCAGATAATCTTGGCCTTGAGGTAGGGCTCCTCAATGCGCTCGATGCGAGTAGCCTCGGGCAGATCCTGCGGGCTGCGGACATCGATCATCTCGCCATCGGTCTTGTAAACGTGATAGTCCACCGAAGGGCTCGTGGCAATGAGGTCAAGGTTGAACTCGCGCTCCAGGCGCTCCTTGACGACCTCCATATGCAGCAGGCCCAAGAAGCCCACGCGGAAACCAAAGCCGAGCGCCACCGAGGTCTCGGGCTCCCACACCAACGACGGGTCGTTGACATGCAGCTTATCGAGTGCGTCGCGCAGGTTCTCGTAATCCTTGTTGTCGATCGGGAACAGGCCCGTATAGACCATGGGCTTGGCCTCGCGGTAGCCCGGAAGCGGCTCGGGGCAGGGATTCGACGCCCACGTGAGGGTATCGCCCACGCGAACGGCCTCGGGATCCTTGAGACCCGTGACCACGTAGCCCACCTCGCCGACCGTCAGTGCGTCGACCGGTGTCTCGGCGGGACGCTTAACGCCCACGCCATCGACCAAAAAGTCACCTTCTGCCTGCATCATAAGCAGGGTATCGCCCTTTTTGATGGAGCCGTCAAAGACGCGGACCGTGGCAACGACGCCGCGGTACTCATCGAAATACGAATCCAAAATGAGCGCCTTGAGCGGCGCGTTCGCATCGCCCTTGGGCGGTGAGATCAAAAAGACGATGGACTCCAGCAAATCGTGAATGCCCTCGCCGGTCTTGCCCGATACGCATACGGCATCGTCGGCAGGAATCGCCAGGTCATCCTCGATCTCGGTCTTGACCTCATCGGGATGGGCCGAGGGCAGGTCGATCTTGTTGATGGCCGGCACAATGTCCAGATTGGCGTTCATGGCGAGCGTCGCATTGGAGACGGTCTGCGCCTCGACACCCTGGGTGGCATCGACGACGAGCACCGCGCCCTCGCAGGCGGCCAGCGAACGCGAGACCTCATAGGTAAAGTCCACGTGGCCCGGCGTATCGATGAGGTTGAACTGATACGTCTCGCCGTCGTCGGCGTCATAGGACACGCGGACGGCGTTGGACTTGATCGTGATGCCGCGTTCGCGCTCGATATCCATAGTGTCGAGCAGCTGCGACTCCATGTCGCGCTCGTCAACGGTATGGGTGAGCTCGAGGATACGGTCACTGATCGTGGACTTGCCATGGTCGATGTGCGCAACAATTGAGAAGTTGCGGATGTGGGAAATGTCAATTGAAGTATTCATGCGGACTATCTTACCCGAGCGATACAAAAAATGGAGCCTGTTCCATAAAACAGGCTCCATTTATGCGCGTAATCTGTGTGGTGTGAAATTTACAACTTAGGCGTTGATGCTGTTCACGAGCTTGGCAAGACCGGACTTGCGGTTGGAAGCCTGGTTCTTGTGGATAACATGCTTGGCGGCAGCCATGTCGAGACGCTTGGTGACGGTCTTGAGGGCAGCCTGGGCCTTCTCGGCGTCGCCCTCGGCGACGGCGGACTGGACGTGCTTGGTCAGCGTCTTGAGCTCGGACTTGACAGCCTTGTTACGCATGCGAGCTGCCTCATTGGTGCGGATACGCTTCTTCTGAGACTTGATGTTTGCCACTTCTGGAGTTCCTTTCGAGTTCCTTGCAAAAAATGTATGACACCTCTGAGACACGGTGAGGTCATGCAAGCGCCTACTATAGCACGCTCCCCCTCAAAGGGATAGAACGAATTTGTCAAATAGGCAGGTATCATCACGATTTTCTCAAGATGTTCGTAATCCAGAGCAAAAGCGCGGTCTGAGAATCGGCCGAACCCTTCAGCGCGAGCTCCACATCGACCGCGCCCTCGAGCGCGGCAACGAGCTCTGCCATCGAAAAGCGACGTGCCCAGGTCAGGTGATTCTTGACCTGCCAGGACTGGAGCTTAAGTGTTGCGGCCAACTCACGACCCTGTCCGCGCGCATCGAGCGCCTTGGCAACGATAAGCTCGCGGATGCGGCCGCACAGCAATGTGTAAGTCCACACGTAGCTCTTGGCGGGCAGTAGATTGAAGAGCTCGAGAGAGCGTCGCATGTCACGGGCCGAGACCGCATTGAGAAAGTCCCAGGGTTGAACCTCGGCCGTACGTACAATCCAGCGCTCAACGTCGGCAAGCTCAATCTGCGGCGCCTCGACCATCTGGGCAAGCTTAGCCAAGTCGTTATCGAGCATGCGAGTGTTTTCACCCGAACGCGAGACGAGTTCCTCGGCGGCCGCCGTCGAGATCGACTTGCTGTGCTGCGTCGCCATCTGTTGCACGCGGCGCGGTAACTCCCAGCGCTTGGTGCCGGAGCAATCGATCACGGCCTTCTTGTCGATTTTGGCGATCGCCTTATACAGGCGCGTGTTCTTGGCAAGCGAGTCGGCGATGATGAGGCAGACCGTTGTGGGGTTAGGACTTGCCAGATACTCAACGAGCGGCTCCGAGACCGCCTTGGCGAGCTTTGAACAGCCGTCAAGGATTACCAGGCGAAACTCACTACCCATCGGAAAGGTGTTAAGCGATCCGATAATGGACTCGATATCGGGGTCCTTGGTCATGTCGCGCTCGTCGAGGTTGAACTCGACCATACCCGACTTTTCCAGACGCGCTTTCATACGCGAGACGGCGTGATCGCGCTTGACTCCGTCGGTACCGACGATCAGATATGCCGGCAGCAAACCGGTTTCGGACATTGCGCTCCCCTCCCGCGGGCCTTCGTATTCGTTCCGTGCCATTCTAGCCCAGGGGCCCACCACACGCCAACGACGTCGTCACGGTTGCTGGCATCGCATCGCAAAGCCATTCGCAGTCGGCGTGACGGTAATGTCACCGTGTTCGATAGTGCACGCGAAAACGCCGCCCGTTTCCTTAACGGCATCGATGCAGGCATCGGACGGATGGCCGTATCGATTCCCCTCGCCCGCGCTCGCGAGGGAAAGCTCGGGCTTCAGGACGTCCAGCAACTCACCATCAACTGAAACCTTAGAGCCGTGATGCCCAAGTTTAAGGACATCGATATCCCCCACCTCCTGCACGAATTCCCGTTCTTGGTCGAGCTCGGCATCACCGGTGAGGAGCATACGCAGGCCCTTGCCTTCCTGAACATAAGAGAGCAGCAGGACAAGCGAATCCTCATTTCCCTCGCCATCCACGGACTCGAATGGCCACATCACGCGGGCGCAAAATGTGCCGATGTCGACCGTATCCCCACGGCGCACCTGCCGATACTCCACGCCAGGTCGGTTCAATACCTCGGCAGGAGCATCCTCCAGCGCATCCGCCGCCACGGCAATCGTTCCGACCGAAAACTGTTCGAGCACGGCAGGCAGACCACCCCAGTGGTCCTCATCCCAATGCGTCACAAAGACGGCATCGATATGGTGCACGTTATTGCGAACCAACGCCGCCACCACGCGCTCGTCGAGCCCGCAGTCGACGAGCGCCACTGCGCCGCCCTGGCGAATAAGAATCGCATCGGCCTGGCCCACATCGAGCACCGTCACCGAAGGCGGAGCGAATCGATCCCAGTAGACGTACGGAATCGCAGCCAAGAGCACCAGGCATGCAAGCCCCACCGCCATAGGACGTGCACGGGGACGCGGCCACCAGACAAGCAGAACCGCCAGCAAACACGGCACTAGGTAAATCCACATGCTATCGGGCGGCACGCTCACGGATGCACCCGGCACGGCGGCAAACAGCTGCTCAAAGAACAGCGCGCAACGGGCGGCAATCATGGGCACAACGAGCGCCCAAGTCCGCAACGGCGCCAGGAGCGAAAAGGGAACCAGCACGATCGACACGGCGAGCAGTGCGCTCACCACCGGACCGAGGACCGCATTTGCCAGCGGAGCAATGAGCGAGAACGTACCGAAGGCAGGAATGGTAATGGGAAGTGTCGCCAGTTGCGAGCACAGCGTGACGGAAAGCATGCTGGCAACGCCCGACGGAACACTCAGCTCACCCAAAGCGTAGGTCGCATAGGGGCAAAAGCACAGAATGGCTAAGACGCTGGCACATGAAAGCTGAAAGCCCATCTCGAACAGAACCGTCGGCCGCAGCAACACAAAGATGGACATGGTAACGAAGAGTGCCGATGCGCCGTGCCGGCGCCGCCCCGCGCCGTTTACGACAAGCGTCGCGAACACCATGCAGCACGCGCGCACGGCCGAGGGAGACGCGCCCGTAAAAGCAGCGTAGCCCACAAGCGTTATCGCCAATATCGCCCGTTGAAGACCGCGTGAGCACCGAGTCTTTTGCAATACACCCTCGATTACAAACCCCACGATTGCCAAATGGCTGCCCGAGACGGCGATAAGATGCGCCGTTCCCGTCACCGAAAACCAGTCGCCCGCCGGCTGGGCGCGCAGCTCGGCCGAACGACCGCAGACGACACCGGCTATGAGTGCACGCGCCGGGTCGGTCGCAGGCGCGATGGACGCAAGCAGCCCATTTCGCAGCCGAAGCAGCGGCCCCGGAGAACCCTCATCGATCGACACGATCCGAACGGCTTTTACCTTGCGTACCTCGCCTCGGAGCGCGCGCGATCGTCCAAACGCATCGTTCTCAAAACGTGAAACGCGACCGATAACACGCACGTGCGCCCCGACCTTGAGCTCGAGGTCGCACGATAGGCGAACCATTGCCAAGTTCTTACCGTCCGTGCGTGCCTCGCAGGTATAGGAATACACGTCGTCGTTTATGGATGGGTCACCCTGCACGACAAACTCAAGGCTGCTTGCCGCTCGACCGTCGAGCGCCTTCGAGGCGCTTAGCACGCCCACAGCCCACCACGCCGAGACGACCGCTCCCGCCACGAGACCGACGGACGCGGCATACAGCCACCGCTTCCAAGGGGCAAGCCGCGCACAAGATTGAGCCAGCACAACGAATACCGCCGCCGTAACGGGAATGGCCCATAGCGGCCCGACCGCCGAAGCCCGCTCCCGCAGCAGCGCATCGGCGGCCACGTTGAGCACCAAGGCGCAGCTCATGCACATGCCGGCACACAGGGCCATCGTCCACGTCATCAGAGGCCGCGGAGGCATCACATGCTCGCACTCGGTCGCACTCATACGCAGATGGAATCTTTGATTTTGGCAAGCTTCTTCTCGCCGATTCCCGACACACGCATCAGATCGTCAACCGAGGCAAAAGCACCGTTCTTTGTCCGCTCATCGATAATCGACTGGGCCATGGAGGGACCGATGCCCGAGAGCGTCTGCAGCTCTGCCGCGCTTGCCGTATTGATGTTGACTAGGCCCGTTGCGCCACTCACGCCCAATGATGCGGAAGCCCCACCATCAACACCGGCTTCCGCAATGGACGCCTGCTGCTCCCCTACCGTTGGAACGTGGATTTTTTGTCCATCAGTGACCTTAGATGCCCGATTGAGCCCCGTAACGTCTGCCTCGGGCGCCAGCCCGCCGGCGGCATCAATCGCCTGAGCCACCCGCGCGCCGTCCTTGAGGCGATATACACCGGGCGACACAACGGCGCCATCGACATCGACATAGACCTCTGCCGCGGCAGAAGCCTTAGTCGAAGAACCTTCGGATGTCTTTCCGCTCGAGGCATCACCGGATCCCGGCTCCATCAACGAGCCCGTACCGTCAGTGCGCTCAAACGACACACCGCCGGCACCGCCGCCAAGGTTCGCCATCGCCAAGCCGCTCGCCATCGCAATGACGACCAGTATCGCCATCACCACTGCCTTATGACCGAGCAGCTTGTCCGCCAAGCGGTCCATCCGTTTGACCCGTTCGTGTTGTTCGCGCTGCGCCATAGCAAAACCTCCCAACACCATCGTGTCAGGAAAGGAGCCCTGCAACAGCCACGCTCCAAAACCGGTTTTAGCGGTCAAACCAAAAACCGACCAAAACCTTGCACAAATCTGTCCATTTATTCAGGCACACGTCAGCAAATGAACACTTAGCCGCAAAATGCCCAGATAGCAAAAGACCGACGATGCAGGCGCATCGTCGGTCTATGCACAACATTACTCGTGATCTTGGTAAATCTCACGCGGAGCAAGCTCCGAATGTTTGCGTTTTAAGGTCTTAGGGGCCTTATACGTGTTGCTCTCGAAGTCGATGTACTCGGTCTGCTTGAGCAGGCGCTCAATCATCTCCTCGTGATCGAACAACTCCCAGGCCTCATGCACGGCATCGAGTTTAGCGTGCGTCTCGGGACGGCGCGGCATAAACAGCGTGCAGCAGTCGGGAGCGGCCTCAGTCGAGATATCAAACGTACCGATCTCCTCGGCGCGCGCGATGATCTCCTGCTTGTCCGAACCGATGAGAGGGCGGAACACGGGGATCTTCACGGCCTCGTTGACGGCCATGATGTTCTCAAGCGTTTGGGAGGCAACCTGCCCAAGCGATTCGCCCGTCACGATAGCCTTGGCGCCCTCGATGTGTGCAATGCGCTCGGCAACCGAATACATAATGCGGCGATACATGATCACGCGCAGGTTGCTGGGACAGGTCACCGAAATCTCGCGCTGGCAGTCGCCAAACGGCACAACATACAGACGGCCGATCTGGACACCCGGCTCAAGGGCGCGAATGATGTCCTGCACTAGATACTCGCTGGTATCTGGCGTCTGCGGACGACCGGAAAAATGCACCGGCACGCACACGGCTCCGCGTCGCGCGAGCATCCAGGTCGCCACCGGCGAGTCGATACCCGATGACAGCAGGGTCACGACCTTACCGGCAGAGCCCACCGGCAGACCGCCCACACCGCGCTCGGAGCGCGCGTACACATAAACGCTACCCTGAACAACCAGCACGTGAACCATCGCGTCGGGATCGTGCATTTGAACCTTTTTATCGGGGAACGCCTCGCACAGCACCTCGCCAACCTGTCGATTGATATCAATCGAGGTGAGCTCGTAGTCGGTATTGGAGCGCTTGGCGTGCACCTTAAACGAATCGAAGGGGCCAAACTCACGCAGCGCCTTCACGGCGGCGGCACAGTACTCCTGAGGGTCGCGATTGGTGTGATACGCCAAAGACACGCGAGCAACGCCGGGAACGGTGCGAATGACACGAGCCGCCTCGTCGGCCTGATGCTCGTTAAAGGTCACGAGGATATAACCGGAAATTCGAGACACGGCATTCACGGAAAAGGCGGCCAAGGCCGCCTTGATGTTATCCATGAGGATATGCTCAAAATGTGCGCGGTTCTTACCCTTAAGTCCAACCTCG
This sequence comes from Collinsella sp., assembly GCA_048189345.1. Taxonomy (GTDB): domain Bacteria; phylum Actinomycetota; class Coriobacteriia; order Coriobacteriales; family Coriobacteriaceae; genus Collinsella. The sequence continues at coordinate 81,611 of DBEZGO010000124.1, read as the reverse complement.
TGATAGTGGACCAGGCAGACGCGAGCCGCCATTTAGGCTTCAGCAACCTTGTGGCCGAGCGCCTTCTCGTAACGGGCCTCGTCGTAAGAGATGTCGCCGTCGACAATCTCGTCCATAGCCATCGAGATGGTGTCGGCACCGGAAAGCCCGATGGTGATGTCATCGACATCCTGGACGGCAAGCACGCGGTTGTGCTGGCCACGCAGCATGCTATTGATGTCGCAGGCGCGCTTGGAGGCAAGCGAAGCGAGCAGGAAGCGGTTGTGATCGGTCTTCTCCAGAAGATCGTCAATGCAAGGCTTTACAACGGACACGGACCTCAGATCCTTTCATGCATATCGAGAACGCGAACGAGCTCATCGGTCGCGCGGTCGAGATCGTCATTTACCACGACTTCGTCGTAGCGGTCGGCAAGGGCAAGCTCATCGGCGGCGTTTGCCATACGCAGCTCAATCGTCTCGGGCGTCTCGGTACCGCGACCGACTAGACGCTCGCGAAGCACCTCGAGCGAAGGTGGCTTGATAAAGATCAGCACGGCCTCGGGGAAACGCTCCTTGACCTGCAGGGCACCCTGGACATCGATCTCCAAGATGAGAGACGAACCAGAGGCGAGCTTGGACTGAACCTCGCTCACCAATGTGCCGTAGCAGTTACCGTGGACCTCGGCCCACTCAACAAACTCACCGTTTGCCACGCGGCGGTCGAACTCCTCGCGCGTCAGAAAAAAGTAGTTGACGCCGTCGGCCTCACCTTTGCGTGGTGCTCGCGTGGTAGCCGAAACCGTCAGGCCCAGGTTCGAGCGGCGCTCGCGCACACGAGTGACGAGCGTACCCTTGCCTGCGCCTGACGGTCCAGAAATCACAAAGAGCTTGGAATCCTGAGCGCTCACTTATTTGGTCAGCTGCTCGAGGAGCTGCTCGCGCTGACGGACGCCGAGGCCCTGGACGCGACGGGTAGCGGAGATACCGAGCTCCTCCATGATCTTGGCGGCCTTGGCCTTGCCATAACCAGGAAGAGACTCGATGAGGGTGGAAACCTTCATGCGGGAAGCGATGGGGTCATCGGAGTTGAGCACGGACTCGAGGGACTTCTCGCCCTTCTTGATCTGCTCGCGAAGCTCAGCGCGGGCGTGACGTGCGGCAGCAGCCTTCTCAAGAGCCTGCTTGCGCTGCTCATCGGTAAGCTGAGGGAGTGCCATTCGTACCTCCAAATAGTTGGGTTATATCTGATTCAATAATTGGCATTTTAGCACGTAGAACGTACAAAATGCCCAATCGCGGCTCCATAGGTTAGACGATACCCGCAAAAAGTGCAATATACTGCGCCCAAAGTTAAGCCCCTGACCTGCGATTCCACACAAAGGATGGGAAAGATTACGCAGGCACAGGGGCTATTTTGTGCTAATGAGACCCAAAAGTGGTGACTTAGGGGAATCTTTTACGCGACGTTTTCGACCAGCTCAGCGACGATGGCGTCAAAGGCGGCAACCGGATCGTCGGCACCGGTGATGGGACGGCCCACCACAATGTGGCTTGCGCCACGCTCGATAGCCTGGGAAGGCGTCGCCACGCGGGACTGGTCACCTAAGGCGGCACCCACCGGACGCACACCCGGAGTCACGATCAGGGCATCAGGGCCCAGCAGCTCACGCATGTCGTGAGCCTCCATCGGCGAGCACACGATGCCATCGATGCCGTTGGCCTGAGCGAGCTTTGCCAGGCGGGCGGCCTCCTCGGCCACGGGCGACTCGACGCCGATCTCGCTCAAGGCATCCTGATTCATGCTCGTGAGCACGGTGATGGCGACGAGCTTGGCGCGGTCCTCGCGCGCCTCCTCGGCACCCTCGCGGCAGGCAGCGAGCATGGCGCCCGAACCCAAGCCGTGAACCGAGAGCAGGTCGGCACCGGCAAGCGAGGCCGAACGGGCGGCACCGCGAACCTGATGCGGAATATCATGGAACTTAAGGTCAAGGAAGACCTTAAAGCCCAGGTCCTTAAAGGTCTTGACGATCTCGGGGCCCTCAGCGTAATAGAGCGTCATGCCAACCTTGAGCCAGGCGGCATGGCCCGAAAGCTCGTGGGCGAGCTCGAGCGAACGTTCACGATCGCAGTCGAGGGCGACGATTACGCGGTCGCGGGCATCGGTCTCTAGCATTCGAAAGCACCTACCAGCTCGTTGATGTCCTTTACGCCCTGGGACTCGGCCCAGGCCTCGAGCTCATGCGCGATCTTGAGCGAAGCGCACGGATCGACGAAGTTGGCCATGCCGACCGACACGCAGGTGGCACCGGCCAGGATAAACTCAGCCGCATCCTCACCGGTCATGACACCGCCGACACCGTTGATGGGGATATCGACGGCCTGGGCAACCTCCCAGACCATGCGCACGGCGATGTGGTGGCACAGCGGGCCCGAAAGGCCGCCCTTGGGCTTGGCCACGCGGGACTTGCGGGTATGGACGTCGATGGCCATGCCCTGAATGGAGTTGATGACCGAAAGGCCGTCGGCGCCGGCAGCCTCGAGGGCCTTGGCGATCTCGGCGACGTTGACCGGCGCCATCTTCACGAACAGCGGCTTATCGGTCACCTTGCGGCAGGCAGCCATAACGGAAGAGGCGCCCTCGGGCGTGGAGCCCATGGCGGCACCGCCGGCGGCGATATTGGGGCAGCTCACGTTGATCTCGTAGCCGGCAGCCCAGGGGCACAGCTCGACATACATCTCGAGTGCGCGGACAAACTCGTCAACGGAGTGGCCGGCAACCTGACAGATGACCTGGCAGCCGTCCTTGGAGAGCTGCTCGAGCCACGGACCGGACTCGCGAGCAAAGGCGGCCACGCCGGGGTTCTGAAGGCCCACGGAGTTGATCATACCGCCGGGGATCTCGGCCATGCGGGGCGCGGGGTTACCGGGCCAGGGCTCGGCTGCGCAACCCTTGGTGGTGATGGCGCCCAGTTGGGAAACATCAAAGAAGTTCTGGAACTGCCAGCCGTAGCCAAAGGTACCGGCTGCGGTGTTGATGGGGTTTTGCATCTTGACGCCGCCGAAATCGACGGCCATGTTCACGGTACCCACTAGAAGACCACCACCTTGGAAGCATCGAACACGGGGCCGCACATGCAAGCGCCCTTCATACCGTCGACCGTCTCGACATTGCAGGTGTTGCAGGCGCCAAAGCCACAGCTCATCATGCGCTCAAGCGACACCTCGCAGTACGCACCGGCCTCGGCGGCAGCGGCGGCGACTTTCTTCATCATGACAGCGGGGCCGCAGCTGGCAACGTAGTCGTAGCCGCCCTCGCCGAGCAGCTCGGCGGCAGGATCGGTGCAAAAACCGTGCGAGCCGAGCGAGCCGTCGTCGGTGCAAACGTTGACCGTGGCGCCCAGCGCGCAGAACTCATCGACACCCACGGCCTTGGAAGCGGTGCCAAAGCCCAGGCACACGTCAACATCCACGCCCTGCTCGGCAAGCATACCGGCAAGACACAGCACAGGCGGAACGCCGATGCCACCGGCGACGAGCAGGGCCTTCCTGGTGCCCTCGGGTACCATCCAGCCACGGCCACCGGGGCCCAGCAGGTTAGAGGTGGAGCCAGGGCCCATCTGGGACAAACGACGGGTATCGTCGCCCACGACGGCGTACCACAGCTCGACGGTGCCGGCCTCGGCGTCGACGCGGTAGTAGCTCAGGGGCACGCGAAGCAGCGAGGACGCATCGCCGGGTACGGCGATGTTCACAAACTGACCGGGCTTGAGCGCACTTGCAAGCTTGGGGGCCGAGATGACGAGCGAGAAGATGCCATCGGCGATCTCCTGGTTCGAGACGACCTCGAAGTCGTGCATGCGTGCAGTGGAAGGTGTGGGCATAGACGCTCCAATCCCCCATGCGGTTGCATGGTCAAAACGAACAGAAAGCGCGGCACCGCAAGGGCGCCGCGCACAAAAGCGATAAAGCTATGCTAGCAGATGCAGCCGTCGGCAAGCGTCTGCTTACCGCCGACAAACACATCGGTGGCACAACCGGTGAGCGTGCGGCCGGCAAAACCGGAGTTCTCGGCGCGCGACTCGTAACCGTCCTCGCCAACCGTCCAGGTGGCGGACGCGTCGAACACGGTCAAGTCGGCAACGGAGCCCGCCTTGACCTGAACCTGGTCGAGGCCCAGGATCTCACGCGGCTTGATGGCCATGAGCTCGACCATACGGCCCATGCTCATCTTGCCCGTGTTGACCAGCTCGGTGAGTACGAGCGACAGCGAGGTCTCGAGGCCGATCATGCCAAAGGGCGCAAGCTCGAACTCGCGGGCCTTCTCCCACGGGGTGTGGGGAGCGTGATCGGTGACGATAACGTCGACGGTGCCGTCGATGACGCCCTGACGAATGGCCTCGGCATCCTCCTCGGTACGCAGCGGCGGGTTGACCTTGAGCGAAGTGTTGTAGGTCTCGTCCAGGTCGTTCTCGGTCAGGAACATGTGGTGCGGGGTGGCCTCGCAGGTAACCTGAACGCCAGCGGCCTTACCGGCACGCACGATCTCCAGACCATGGGCGGTGGAGATGTGCTGGATGTGCAGCTTGGCACCAGTCAGCTTGGCGATCTCGATGTCGCGGGCGATCTGGAGCTCCTCGCCGGCAGCCGGCCAACCCTCGAGAGCCAGACGGGTCGAGACCTTGCCCTCGTTGATCTGGCCGTGGCCGACCAGATCCTCGTCCTGGCAGTGGCTCATAAAGACCTTGCCGAACATCTTGCCGTAGTCCATGCAACGACGGAGCATGCCCGCGCCCTGCACGCCGCGACCGTCGTCGGTGAAGGCGACGGCGCCGTGGGCGACCATATCGCCCATCTCGGACATGGCCTCGCCCTTAAGACCGCGGGTCATGGCGCCCGACGGATAGACGCGGCAGTGACCGACCTCGGCAGCACGGGACTTGACGAACTCCACGACGGTGCCGTTATCGGTGACGGGATCGGTGTTGGGCATGGCGCACACGCCGGTAAAGCCGCCCTTGGCAGCTGCGCGGGTGCCGCTCTCGATGTCCTCTTTGACCTCGTAGCCGGGCTCGCGAAGGTGAACGTGCATATCCACCAGGCCAGGGACGAGGTACTTGCCGGAAAGATCGCGGACCTCGGCTCCCTCGACGGCGAGATTCTCGCCGACCTCGGCGATCTTGTCGCCGTCAATCAGGACGTCAACGACACCGTCAAGCTCGACGGACGGGTCGACGACGTGGGCATTCTTAAGAAGCAAGGCCATTATCGGCACCTCCAAGCAGCAGATACAGGATAGCCATACGCACGCAGATACCGGCGTAGACCTGCTCCAGGATGACGGAGCGTTGCGGGTGGTCGGCCATATAGGAGTCGAACTCGACACCGCGGTTGATGGGGCCCGGGTGGCAGATGATCGCGTCGGGCTTCATGAGCTTCTCGCGGTCCTTGGTCAGGCCGAAGAGCTTGTGGTACTCGCGAATCGTGGGGAACGGGGCACCCTCGAGGCGCTCCTGCTGCACGCGCAGCATGTAGACGACGTCCAGCTCGGGCAGGACGGAATCGAGGTCGCTCGTCACGTGGTCGCAGCCCAGGACCTCGGGCGCCGGCGGCAGCAGCGTGCCGGGGGCGACGGCGTAGGTCTCGCAGCCCATGATCTTAAGGGCGGGGATCAGCGAGCCGCAGACGCGGGAGTGCGCGATATCGCCGACGACGGCGACCTTCAGACCGTGGAAGTCACCCTTGTGCTCCCAGATGGTGTACAGGTCGAGCAGGGCCTGCGTGGGGTGGTTGTGCTTGCCGTCACCGGCGCAGATGACGCTCGCGGGCGAGTTCTGCGTGACGATGTAGGGAGCGCCGGCGTGCTTGTCGCGCACAACGATGCAGTCGATCTTATAGGCGTTGAGGGTCTCGACGGTATCGACGAGGCTCTCGCCCTTGACCGTGGAGGTCGAGGAGCCGCCAAAGTTGAGGCTGTCGGCCGAAAGACGCTTCTCGGCGAGCTCGAAGGAGCTACGGGTGCGCGTCGAGGGCTCGTTGAACATGTTGACGATGGTCTTGCCCTTGAGCGTGGGGACCTTCTTGATCGCACGCTCGTTAACCTCGGAGAACGCCTTGGCGGTCTCGAGGATGAGCTTGATGTCCTCTTCGGAGTACTCGGTAATGTCGATCAGGTGCTTATGGTTGAACGCCACGGTACTACTCACCTCCCAGCGGCGCGGAGCCCACGTGGGAACCCGGCGCGACGTCGTTAATCTCGACGGCGGTGTGGCCGTCGACTTCCTTCATATATAGGTGCACGTTCTCCTCATGCGACGAGGGAACGTTCTTGCCGACAAAGTCCGGCGAGATGGGGAGCTCGCGGTGGCCGCGGTCAACGAGGACAGCCAGCTCAATGCGGTTCGGACGGCCCAGGTCCATGACGGCGTCGAGAGCGGCGCGAATGGTACGGCCCGTATACAGGATGTCGTCCACCAGCACGACGCGCTTGCCGTCGACGCTAAAGGGAATGTTGGTGGCGTGGATCGCGGGAGCGAAATTGGTCGCATAGTCATCGCGGTAGAAGCTGATGTCGAGGCTGCCGAGCGGAACGTCGACGCCCTCGATCTCCTTGATCTCCTCGGCGAGCTTCTTTGCCAGAAGGTCGCCGCGCGTGACGATGCCGACCAGAGCGAGGTCTTCACAGCCCTCGTTGCGCTCGAGAATCTCGTGCGCGATGCGGGTCATCGCTCGATTGACGGCGGTCTCGTCCATGATGACCGCCTTGGGGGAAGTCGTGCCCATCGATCTCCTTCCTCACATGTCTTGACTGCTGACACAGTCAAAAAAATAGATGCCCGACCGCTTAAAGCGGACCAGACACCCACAGGAAGGGCTGCTCTTTGGGCAGCTATGTAATTCCATGTGGGTATCTCGTACCCCTTTAATGGTCATGGGATAGTGTAGCCAACCTCGAGCTTAATTGCGAGCATAAATACAGAGCAATCCGTAAACGGAGCCCAAAGCTCAATAAACCTATATATTTGTGGGACGAGCTTGAAAACGCACGCACGAGCTGGCATAATCCCCTCTGCTGCACGCAAATCGGATCTACGTCCAGGGCCGTGGCGTGAGCACTATCGCCAAAAGAGGAATATCTCTGTGTAGATTGCGCACAGGGAGCGACTTCTGTGCTATAGTTCAGGCTTGTTTGTTAACGCGACATGTTCGTTTGTCGCCCAAGGAGGGTCAGTTATGTCCAAAGTTTGCGAAGTTTGCGGTAAGCACCCCGTTGCCGGTCGCTCCATCAGCCACTCTCACCGCGTCACCAACCGTAAGTTCCGCCCCAACATCCAGCGCGTTTACGTCGTCGTCGATGGTCACCGTCGCAAGATGAACGTTTGCTCCACCTGCCTCAAGTCCGGCAAGGTTGCGCGCTCGTAAATAAGGTCTTACCAACAAGTACCTCGGACTCTCCGGGTCAAAGACCTCGCGTTCACATAGAACTTACCAAAGGCGCCCTCGCCAATGAGGGCGCCTTTTTGCACTCATTGGGGACAGACTTACATGAGTGTTTTCACGCATTTGGGACAGACATTACGCATGCCGGCAGCGGTTCGGCCCCTGCCTCACGCAGCCTCCCTCCAGCCTACGGTGGCCTTGGTCACGCTTGTAGCGCCGATGCCGGTGATACGGGCAATTTGCTTGACCGTGAGATGTGCCCGCCTGAGCCTCAGCAGACACGCATCACGATCGGGGCGTGGCAGGGCCTTGAGCAGCGCAGGATCTATGCTCGGAAGGACTTCGCGCGCAACGGAAAGAGCATCCTCATCGAGGATCCGTCGGCGTGGAAGAATCTCCTCTGACCAGATGCGCCCGGCAACTTCCTCGATATGCTCGCAATAGCAACGGGAACCTCCGACAATATCGAGCATAGGGGCCGCATCACAAATATCAAAGGGATCGTAGCCCAGCTGATATGCCTTGTAACTTGACCAGCGGTACGCCTCAAGTGAGTCGAGCGCACCTTTCACGGGATTGAGATGGATATAATCGAGCAGCTGCACTGCCTGCGTGTCCGACTCAACCGCGACCCGCGAATAGCGATTGTCAAAATGCTGAGCCTGTAACCTATTTATATCCAATGAGCGGCAATAACAGGCCCAGAACGGCAAAATGGCAAATCGATGTCTGTCCCAAATGAGTGAAAGCACTCATGTAAGTCTGTCCCCAATGAGCGGGGCGATACGCAAGGCAGATAGATTTAGTTGAAACGGTTCATTTGATTGAAGCGTTTTAGTTTGTCTTTTACGGGAATCTGCCCGTTCACCGAATTATTTCTTGCTATCATGCATCTTGTAGGGTAAATCTCCGATCGCAAGGAGACACAAATGGTGAAAAAGTCACCGGAAAACACTACTCCCGCCATCGTGGACAACGTGGAGGCGCTTGAGGCCAAACTCAAATCTATGCGTGAGGCCCAGGCTAAATTCGCTGAGTACACTCAGGAGCAGGTAGACAAGATCTTCTACGAGGCTGCTATGGCCGCCAACAAGGCTCGTATTCCTTTGGCCAAGCTCGCCATCGAGGAGACAGGCCGTGGCGTTCTCGAGGACAAGGTCATCAAGAACCACTACGCCGCTGAGTACATCTACAACGCTTACAAGAACACCAAGACCTGCGGTGTCATCGAGCGCGACGACGCTTACGGCATCACCAAGGTCGCCGAGCCGATCGGTATCGTTGGCGCTGTCATCCCGACCACCAACCCGACCTCCACGGCCATCTTCAAGACGCTCATCTGCCTGAAGACCCGTAACGCCATCATCATCTCCCCGCACCCGGCAGCCGCCAAGTGCACAATCGCCGCCGCCAAGCTCGTTCTCGACGCAGCTGTCAAGGCCGGTGCTCCTGAGGGCATCATCGGCTGGGTCGACAAGCCGTCCATCGAGCTGACCAACATGGTCATGCGCGACGTCGACATCATTCTCGCAACCGGTGGCCCGGGCATGGTCAAGGCTGCTTACTCCTCCGGTAAGCCCGCACTCGGCGTCGGCGCCGGCAACACCCCGGTCATCATCGACGATACCGCGGACATCAAGCTCGCCGTCAACTCCATCATCCACTCCAAGACGTTCGACAACGGCATGATCTGCGCTTCCGAGCAGTCCGTCACCGTCCTCGACTCCATCTACAAGGATGTCAAGGCTGAGTTCCAGCGTCGCGGCTGCTACTTCGTCAAGCAGGGTGCCGAGATGGACGCCCTGCGTGCCGCCATGTTCAAGAACGGCGCACTCGATCACCGCATCCCCGGCATGGCTGCCGCCAAGATCGCCGAGCTCGCCGGCATCGAGGTTCCCGCCAAGACCAAGATCCTGATCGCCGAGGTCACCTCCACCGATCCCGAGAAGGAAGAGTTCTCCCACGAGAAGCTCTCCCCGGTCCTCGCTATGTATCACGCCAAGGACTTCCAGGAGGCCGTTGACAAGGCAGAGCACCTCGTCCTCGCAGGTGGCCCGGGCCACACCGCCTCTCTCTACGTGCACCCGGCACAGAGCGAGAAGATCGCTAAGTTCCAGCACGTCATGAAGGCCTGCCGCATCGTCATCAACACCCCGTCCTCGCACGGCGGCATCGGTGACCTCTACAACTTCGGCATGAAGCCGTCTCTAACCCTGGGCTGCGGCTCCTGGGGTGGCAACTCCGTCTCCGAGAACGTTGGGGTGAAGCACTTGATCAACGTCAAGACCGTGGCAGAGCGCCGCGAGAACATGCTGTGGTTCCGCGCACCCGAGAAGGTCTACTTCAAGAAGGGCTGCACGCCCGTCGCACTCGACGAGCTCGGCACCGTAATGGGCAAGAAGCGCGCCTTCATCGTTACCGACCAGTTCCTCTTCAAGAATGGCAACACGCGTGCCATCGAGGCCAAGCTCGATGAGATGGGCATCGCTCACGACTGCTTCTACGACGTTGAGCCCGATCCCTCCCTGCAGTGCGCACGTCGCGGCGCCAAGCAGATGACGCTCTTCGAGCCGGATGTCATCATCGCCGTCGGCGGCGGTTCCGCAATGGACGCCGGCAAGATCATGTGGATGATGTACGAGCACCCCGAGGCGAACTTCGAGGACATGGCCATGGACTTCATGGACATTCGCAAGCGTATCTTCACCTTCCCCGAGATGGGCAAGAAGGCTTACTTCGTCGCCGTCCCGACCTCTTCGGGCACTGGCTCCGAGTGCACGCCGTTCGCCATCATCACCGACAAGGAGACCGGCATCAAGTGGCCGCTCGCCGACTACGCGCTGCTCCCCAACATGGCTATCGTCGACGCCGACAACTGCATGACCGCCCCGAAGGGCCTCACCGCAGCTTCCGGTATTGACGTCATGACCCACGCCATCGAGTCCTACGTCTCCATCATGGCTTCCGATTACACCAAGGGCCTCTCCGAGCGCGCCGCAAAGCTCGTCTTCGAGAACCTCCCGAGCTCCTTCACCAACGGTGCCAAGGATCCGCACGCTCGCGAGGAGATGCACAACGCATCCTGCATGGCCGGTATGGCATTCGGTAACGCCTTCCTGGGCCTCAACCACTCCATGGCCCACAAGCTCGGCGCTTTCCACCATCTGCCCCACGGCCTCGCAAACGCAGTCATCCTGACCCGCGTCATGCGTTACAACGCCGCCGAGGCTCCTGTCAAGATGGGAACCTTCTCTCAGTATCCTTACCCCAACGCGCTGCACAACTACGCCGAGATGGCTCGTTACTGCGGCATCGACGGCAAGGACGACCGTGAGGTCTTCGAGAACTTCATCACCAAGCTCACCGAGCTCTGCGACTTCATCGGTGTCAAGCACACCATCGCTGAGTACGGCGTTGACGAGAAGTACTTCCTCGACACCCTCGACGAGATGACCGAGCAGGCATTCAACGACCAGTGCACCGGCGCTAACCCGCGCTACCCGCTCATGAGCGAGATCAAGGAGCTCTACCTGGACGCCTACTACGGCCGAGAGCCTCAGGATTACGCCGTCTGCTAGTTCTAGCACGGTTTTTAACGGCGGGGGTGCACGGGTGTTTCACACACCCCCGCCGTCGCTTCTATCGCATCGTTGAAAGGATGCAACCATGCTGCTACCCGATTCCAAGACCGAGCTCGTCCGCCGTGGCAACAAGGTCGTTTACGACCTGGGCGACAAGATCGTCAAGGTCTTTAACGAGACCAAGCCCGTCTCCGACGTGTTCAACGAGGCTTTGAATCTTGCCCGCATCAATGAGTGCGGCATCCGCAGCCCCAAGGCTCTCGAGGTTTCCCAGCTCGAGAACGCCAACGGCTGGGCGCTCGTGACCGAGAAGGTTCCGGGCACTACCCTTGCCGAGAAGATGACTGCCGAGCCCCAGCGCTTTGGTGAGTACCTCGAGATGTTCGTCGACCTCCAGATCGAGATCCACGGCTACACCTCCCCGCTGCTTAACCGTCAGCGCGACAAGTTCGCCCGCATGATCGACAGCCTTGATCAGCTCAATGCCACCACGCGCTACAACCTTCAGGAGCGTCTGGACGGCATGACCAAGGAGTTCAAGGTCTGCCACGGCGACTTCAACCCTTCCAACGTCATCGTCGGCGACGATGGCCAGCTGTACGTCTGCGACTGGGCACACGCCACCCAGGGCTCCCCTGCTGCCGACGTTGCCACCACCTACCTGCTCTTTGCCCTCAACAGCAAGGATCAGGCCGAGGCCTACCTGGAGCTCTACTGCGACCGCGCCGACATGCCCATGCAGGTCGTGCGTCAGTGGACGAGCATCGTCGCCGCATCCGAGCTCGCTCGTAAGCGCAACGTGAACGATGAGTTCCTGAAGAACTGGATCGACGTCGTCGATTATCAGTAATATCTGAGCGATTCGCTTCGCATCGGAGGCACAAAGAAAACCCCGCAGCTCATTTGGGCTGTGGGGTTTTCTGTTACCCGTCGAGCTGATTCACGCAACAAAAAGGACTGCCCCGCTTCTCATCCTAAGAGAGATACGGGGCAGTCCTGTAATTGCATCTAATAGCAGAAACGTCGATTAGCGACGGGCAGCCTTCACCAGCTCGGCAACCTTGGCGACGACCTCGTCAATCGCCACGTCCTCACGCTCGCCGGTAGCACGGTCCTTGAGCTCCACCGTGCCATTCTTGAGGCCGCGCTTGCCCAGAACGACCTGATACGGGAAGCCCATAAGGTCGTTGTCCGCAAACTTAAAGCCGGGGCGCTCGTCGCGGTCATCCACGACAACCTCGATACCCTCGGCACACAAGCCCTCGACGATTTGGTCGCAGACGGTCGCGCACTCCTCCTTCTTGGGATCGAGCGGAATCACCGCGACCTCGTACGGAGCGACAGAGACCGGCCAGACGATGCCGTGCTCGTCATTGTGCTGCTCCACGACGGCAGCGAGCGAGCGGGACACGCCCACGCCGTAGCAACCCATGATCAGCGGTTTTTCCTTGCCGTCCTCATCCATAAAGGTGGCACCCATGGCCTCGGAATACTTGGTACCCAGTTGGAAGACCTGAGAGACCTCGATGCCGCGGGCAGCAGAGAGCGGCTTGCCGCAGTGCGGGCAGGGATCGCCGGCAACGACGGTGACCAGGTCGGCCCACTCATCGACGGTAAAGTCGCGCTCGGGGCAGGCGCCGGTAAAGTGATAATCGACCTCGTTGGCACCGCAAGCCCACTGCTTGGACTCGCGCAGGCTCTCGTCGCAGACCAGACGAATACCATCGGGCAGGTTAACCGGTCCGATAAAGCCCTTATGCAGACCGTAAGTCTGGAGCTCCTCGTCGGTCATCATGCGATAGCCCTTGCCAAAGACATGCTCGGCCTTGCAGTCGTTGAGCTCATGATCGCCCGGGACGATGGCCACGACGGGCTTACCCTCGGCATCGATCAACGCCAGGGACTTGCGCGTGCCGTTCTCGGGGAAGCCGAAGAACTTGGCGACGGCCTCGATAGTGCCCATGCCCGGAGTCTCGACCTTGGTGAGCGTACCGTCGCCGGGGCCCTCAGTCACGACGACCTTGGTGCTTGCCGCCTCGTCATCGGCAGCAAAGCCGCAATCGTCGCAGTAGACCAGCGAAGCCTCGCCGGCGTCGGCCAAAGCCATGTACTCGACGGAGGTATCGCCACCGATCTCGCCGGAGTCGGCAACGACGGGCAGGGCCTTGATGTAGCAGCGCTCGCAGATGTTAGCGTAGGCCTGCTTCATCTTGTCGTACTCCTCCTGCAGGCTCTCCTGCGTGGCGGAGAAGCTGTAGGCGTCCTTCATGATGAACTCACGACCGCGCATCAGACCAAAGCGGGGGCGGAACTCATCGCGGAACTTATCCTGGATGTGATAGAGGTTGACGGGCAGCTGCTTATAAGAGCGCAGTTCATTGCGCACCAGGGCGGTGACAGTCTCCTCGTGGGTGGGGCCCAGCACGAACTCACGGCCGTGACGGTCATCAAAGCGCACGAGCTCTTTGCCATAGGCGTCGATGCGGCCGGACTCGCGCCACAGCTCAGCGTCGACCATAATGGGCATCATGAGCTCCTGGGCACCGGCGGCATCCATTTCGTCGCGCACGATGTTCTCGATCTTGCGGATCGAGCGCCATGCGAGCGGCAGATAGGAATACAGGCCGGCGGCCTCCTTGCGGATCATGCCGGCGCGAAGCAGCAGACGGTGGCTCGCAAGCTCGGCGTCCGCCGGATCCTCTTTGAGCGTCGGCGCGTAAAGCTTAGACATATACATTGCTCGAGTCATTTATTTCTCCTCAATAAGCTTGTCGACCTCGACCATGAGCGCGTCGACAATTTGGTCCTCAGCTACTTTACCAATGATCTGGCCATGCGAAAAGAGCAGGCCCTGACCTCGTCCGCAGGCAACTCCCAAGTCGGCATCAGAAGCCTCGCCGGGGCCATTAACGGCACATCCCATCACGGCGATCGAAAGCGGCGCGGAGTAGTTCTTGAGCCGTTCGGTGACCTCCTCGGCAATGGGAATGAGGTTGACCTGGCAACGAGCGCACGTGGGGCACGAGACGATCTCGGGACCACGACGACGCAGGCCCAGGGACTGCAGAATGCCCCAAGCGACCGGCGGCTCCTCAACCGGATCGGCCGTGAGCGAGACGCGCATGGTGTCACCGATACCCTCAGACAGCAGGATACCAAGGCCCACCGAGCTCTTGATGGTGCCCTGCAGCTTGGTACCTGCCTCGGTTACGCCCAGGTGAAGCGGAACGTGGGGAATCTCACGCGACAGGGCTCGATAGGTATCGAGCGTCGTATGCACGCTATGGGCCTTGGCGGAAAGAACGATGTTGGTGAAACCGCGGTCCTCAAAATGCTTGACGAAGCGCTCGCTCGACATCACGAGCTTTTCGGGCTGCGTAAGATCGTCGCGCTCGGCAATATCCTGCTCGAGCGAGCCGGCGTTCACGCCGATGCGAATCGCGCACCCAGCAGTGCCCGCAGCATCGATCACAGCATCGACCTTGGCCCAATCGCCGATGTTGCCAGGATTGATGCGCAGCTTGGCAGCACCGGCCTCAACGGCACCAATGGCGAGCTTATGGTTAAAGTGGATATCGGCGACAATCGGCACCGGAGACTCGGCACAGATGGTGCGGAAACCCTCAAGCGCGGCCTCGGTGGGCACGCTCACGCGCACGATATCGCAGCCAGCCTGCGCCAACGCGCGCACTTGCGCAAGCGTTGCCTGGGCATCAGCGGTATCGGTGCAGGTCATGGATTGGACCACCACCGGCGCGCCGCCACCGATCTGCACGCCGCCCACATGCACGGGGCGCGTCAGCTCGCGAGGCAAAGGATGGGATAAAGACAATCCAAACACTCCCCTACAAAATAAATCGAAGGACGTCGGAACGAAGCATATAGACAAACAACAGCGCAAAGAGCGCGATGCCCACATAGCTCACAATCGTCTGGACCTTGAGCGGAAGCTCGCGGCCCGCAATCTTTTGAATGATCTCGATGACCAGCTTGCCGCCATCGAGCGGTGGGATGGGCAGCAGGTTCATAAAGCCAAGCGAGAACGAAATGAGGGCGGCAAACGAGAGGAACGTGGCAGGACCGGCAGCAGCAGCCTGTGAGGACATAACGCTAATACCCACGATCGAAGAGGACTGGTCGAGAATCTCCATCGTGTGCTGCGGCTGGAGCAGGCGCATCACGCCCTCCGCTGTCTGCGCGACATAGGAGAACGACAGGCGAGCCGACGTGATGGGGTCCAAACGGACCACCTGCGTAGAGGCGTACACACCTAGGCGCTCGTCCTCTTTGAGTGCAACCGTGGTCGAATGCTGCTTGCCATCACGCTCGTACTCGATGGCGATATCGTCCTTACCGGCAGCCTTGCCGATGGCGTCGTAAACGTCTATCCAGGTAGAGCACGATACTCCGTCGACCGAAAGGATCGCGTCACCGCCCTCGATTCCCGCCGCGGCGGCAATCGAGCCTTCGTCAACCTGACCGATCACATTGGTATCCAACGGCACCGCGACACCTGCGATGGAATAGATGCTCATAAGGAGCAAAAAGCCCGTCAGGATATTGACGACAATGCCCGCGAGCAACATAAAGGCTCGCTTGAGAAAGCCTTGGCCCAAATAGGTGTGCGAGCGCTCGCGTGCGAGGAATTCAGCCTCGCCGCACGGCAGCTCCCATACGTCGCCCTCAGCGGTCGCATGCTCGCGATCAAACCGACGCCCGTCAAAGGTGGTGTAGCCCGCCTCATCGCGCGGCAGCGTCTGATACTTGGTGGGGTAATAGCTCGGTGAGGGCTTCTCCCCTTCCTCGTACCAAGGCGCAATGGAACCCCAGCCCAAAAGCAAGGCGCATGCCTCGAGCACGTCCTCCTCGGGCAGCTCCAGCTCGACGGAAAGGTCTGCAACCGAAACGCGACCATGACGATAAATCGCCGCAAGCACGCGGTCGGCGCACGAGACATTGGTCGGGTCCATACCGCAGATAGCGGCATAACCACCCAGCAGCAGCGGCGTCACGCCAAACTTAGTACCGATGCGACGCGACGTATGATGGATGTCAAAGCGGCACGGCAGGCCCAAAAAGAACTCGGTCACACGGACGCCGCAGGCACGCGCGGCCAAAAAGTGGCCGCCCTCGTGCAAAAACACGAGGACGGAAAGCATCAGAAGGCCCCAGAAGACCGATGAAAGAACGCTCAGAACAGTATCCATAAATCGAAAAAGCAATCCTTATGGTTAGGAATGGGTTGCAGCAAGCACCAGCGAGGCCTTTTCGCGCGCCCAGGCATCGATGTCGCGAAGCTGCTCAAACGAGGTAACCGCCTGCGCGTCATGCGCATCCATGCAGGATTCCACAACGCGGTCGATATCGGTAAAGCTGCAGCCGTCGTGTAAGAACGCATCGACCGCGACCTCATTGGCCGCATTAAGCACGCACGGCATGGTGCCGCCCGTCTTGCCGGCACGCTCGGCCAGCGCCAGGCAGCGGAACGTGTCCATATCGGCGGCATCAAAGGTAAGCTGCCCCAGCTCACGAAAATCGAGACGAGGCGCCGGCGTATCCCAACGCTCGGGATACGAGAAGGCAAACTGGATGGGAATGCGCATATCGGAGGCGCCAAGGTGTGCCATCACGGAGCCGTCGGCATACTCGACCATCGAGTGAATCTTTGACTGGCGCTGCACGACCACGTTGATAAAGTCGAGGTCGCAACCGAACAGGTGCATCGCCTCGATACGCTCCAAGCCCTTGTTCATGAGGGTAGCGGAGTCGATCGTGATCTTAGCGCCCATGGACCACGTGGGATGTGCCAGCGCATCGGCGCGTGTCACGCGATCCAGCTCATCGCGCGTACGGCCAAAGAACGGACCACCCGAGCAGGTGAGCCAAATGCAGTGGGCCTCGCGCGGATTCTCCCCCAGATAGCACTGATAGATGGCAGAGTGCTCGGAGTCGACCGGGATGAGCTGACCCGGCTGGGCCAGCGGCATCAGCAGGTCGCCACCGACAACGAGGGACTCCTTGTTGGCAAGAGCAAGGCGCTTGTTCGAGGTCAGGGCCGCATGGCTCGCTTCGAGACCGGCGGCGCCCACAATGGCAACGAGCACGCAGTCAACATCGTCGCGACGCGCGAGCTCGCAAACCGCCTGCGCGCCAACGCCGAGCTTCGTTCCCTCGGGCAACTCCTGCAGCACGGCGTCATCGCCGTGAGCGACATCGGCCACGGCAACCGCCGGAACCGAGAACTCGCGGGCAGCGGCAACGAGCTCAGAGGTGCTGGAATTAACGGACAGCGCCGTCACCTGCAGGCGATCAGCATGCTGACGGCACACATCGAGTGCCTGGGTGCCGATAGAGCCCGTACAACCCAGGATGGCAACACGGAGGCGCCCATCGGGGCCATACGTCGTCTGGAATGACATTACAGCACGCCTCCGATCATCAAAAGCAGCTGAGCGGTAATGCAGCCAAAGATAAGCGAGTCGCTACGGTCGAGCATGCCGCCATGGCCCGGGATAAGGTTGCCGGAATCCTTGACGCCCACGCCACGCTTGATGCGCGACTCGATAAGGTCGCCGATAACGCCCAAAATGGACACGACCACGCCGCACAGCAGCGCATAGGGCAGGCTGAGCTTGTAGAAGTGCGTCGCCCACAGAATGAGCCAAATCAAAACCGAGCCCAGGATGCCGCCGACAAACCCCTCCCAGCTCTTTTTGGGAGAGATCTTGGGAACCATCTTGTGCTTGCCGATACGGCTGCCCACAATGTAGGCAAACGAATCGGAGACCCAAAGGGACGCGCAAACGCCCACTGAAAGCAGGGCGCCGGCAAAACCGGGCACGGCATCGCGCAGCAGCACGATAGCCGACAGCATAAAGCCAGTGTAGATGGGACCCATGAGCGTCACGGCCACATCAGAGATGCGGGTACGCGGCGACCAGACATACCAAATGCCCACAGCGAGCATCAGGGCAAAAACCAGGGCATTCAGCAACATCGAATCGCCCAACGCCGACAGCGGAAAGAGTACGGCGGCAGCGATACCCATGCGCTCGTTAGCCATCTTGCCATCGAGCCTCGTCATACGGAAAAACTCATAACAGCACAGACCGCTCATGACGGAAACAAAGATGGCGGTGGGCACGATACCCAAAACCAGGCACAGGATAAAGACAACGGCGTAGACGATACCGGCGGCGGCACGGGTAATAAAGCCCGCCAGCCACGAACCGCTGCCGCTCTTCGCTGCAGGCGCTCCCGCAGTGGCAGCTTTACGCGCAGGCGTCTTGGGAGCAGATGCCTTGGGACGATCGGACACGATTAAGCCTCCTCGGTCTTGCTCAGTCCACCAAACCTACGGTCACGGCCCTGATAGGCCAAAATGGCGTCGACAAGGCCCCAACGATCAAAGTCGGGCCAATAGGTATCGGTGACGTAGAACTCGGAATAAGCTACCTGCCACAGCAGATAGTTCGAAAGGCGCAGCTCACCAGAGGTGCGAATCACAAGCTCAGGATCGGGAAGACCGGCGGTATAGAGGTGGGAAGCCACCATGTCGTCATCAATTGCGGCAGGATCGATCTTACCGGCGGCAACGTCGAGTGCGATCTGACGGACAGCGCGGGTAATCTCGGCACGCGCGCCGTAGTTGACGGCAAGCGCCAGCGTCATACCGGTGTGATCGGCGCACTCGGCAAGACCGCGTTCAAAAACGTCGCGGGTCTTCTTGGGCAGCGCGGAAATATCACCCAAAAAGACAACACGCACGTTTTCGCGCTTCAGAAGCGGCAGCTCGTCGATGAACGTCTTGGCAAACAGATGCATCAAGACGTTGACCTCATGCTGCGGACGGTTCCAGTTTTCGGTAGAAAACGCATAGGCCGAAAGCACGTCGACGCCCAGACGCACGCAGGCGGTAATAATCTCGCGAAGGGAGACGATACCCGCCTTGTGGCCCTCGGTGCGCGCAAGACCGCGCGACGTGGCCCAACGACCGTTGCCGTCCATGATGCACGAGATATGGTGCGGAATGTTATTGAGGTCAAGGTCGGAAAAACCGACGCCCGTAGGGGCGTCGGCAAAGTACTCGACCAGTCTATGCTCGTCGTATTGCACCTTAGATCTCCATGACCTCGGCTTCTTTTTCCTTCAGAAGCTCCTCGACCTTGGCGACATACTCATCGGTGTGCTTCTGGACCTTGGCCTGCTCGCGACGGACATCGTCCTCGGTGAGCTCCTCATCGCGCTCGAGCTTGTTGTTGAAGTCGCGACGGATGTTACGGATAGACACCTTGGCCTGCTCGGCGTACTCGCGGCACTCCTTGACGAGCTCGCGACGGCGCTCCTCAGTGGGAGCCGGGAACGGAAGACGAACGACGGTGCCATCGGAGTTGGGGGTA
This sequence comes from Collinsella sp., assembly GCA_048189345.1. GTDB lineage: Bacteria > Actinomycetota > Coriobacteriia > Coriobacteriales > Coriobacteriaceae > Collinsella. Next base: position 62,213 of record DBEZGO010000124.1, on the reverse strand, counting down.
ATACCCAGATCGGAAGCGCCGATGGCCTTGACGATAGCATTGATGAGTGCCTTGTCCCACGGCTCGATGAGCAGCATGTGGGCCTCGGGGGTCTTGACGGCGGCAACCTGCGTGACCGGCGTGGGAACACCGTAATAATCGACGGTGATGTCGGACAGAATGTTGGCATTGGCGCGGCCGGTACGAACCTTGGAGAAGTTATGCTTGAGGGACTCGAGCGACTTGTCCATATGGGCGGTGATGTTCTCTGCCATGCTTAATCCTCCTGATAGACGAGCGTGCCGACGGGCTCACCCGAAAGCGCGCGCTTGACGGTGTCCTCGCCATCGATGTTGAGGACCAAAATCGGCATACGGTTGTCCTGGCACAGTGCCGTAGCCGTGGAATCCATAACCTGCAGACCGCGGACGAGAACCTCGTGATAGGTAATCTTGTCAAAACGGACGGCGTCGGCGCACTTGACGGGATCCTTGTCGTAGATGCCGTCAACCTTGGTGGCTTTAATCAGAATCTCGGCGCCGATCTCGCACGCACGAAGAGCCGCGGCGGTGTCGGTCGTAAAGTACGGATTGCCCGAACCGGCGGCAAAAATAACGACGTTGCCCTTGGAAAGGTGGTTGATGGCGCGACGGCGAATATAGGGCTCGCAGATCTCGTTCATCTGGATAGCGCTCATCACGCGGCAGGGAACATCGTTATGCTCGAAGGCATCCTGCAGGGCGAGCGCGTTCATAACGGTTGCCAGCATGCCCATGTAGTCGGCCTGAGCACGCTCCATGCCACCGGCAGCGCCGGCCATGCCGCGGAAAATATTGCCGCCGCCGACAACGACGCCGACCTCATGACCAACGGCAAGCAGCTCCTTGACCTGCTTGGCAAGATGGTCGGTAACCTTGGGGTCGATGCCATATTGGCCGTCGCCCATCAGTGCTTCGCCGGAAAGCTTAAGAAGCACGCGTTTATATCGGATGTCGGACAAAGCGATCCTCCTTTAGATTGAACTCTCAACATTCTATCAAAGGCTCTAAGAAGAGCCATGAAAAAGCAGGCTGTGAGTAAAACCCACAGCCTGCTCATTACCAGCTACAAGAGCTTATTTACTCGCCACGGACCAGACGGTCAAAGGCAACGACGGTAATGGTGTCGCCGAGCTCCTTGGAGACCTGCTCAGCGTACTTCTTGATGGTGAGGGAGCCGTCCTTGATGAACTCCTGCTCGGTGAGCACGGACTGCTTGTAGAACTTCTCCAGACGGCCGACAGCCATCTTCTCCTGAATGGCCTCGGGCTTGCCGGACTCGGCAGCCTGAGCCATGTAGATCTGCTTCTCGTGCTCGACGGTCTCGGCCGGAACCTGATCGCGGGTAGCGCAGATCGGGGCGACGGCAGCAACCTGAAGGGCAACGTCGTGAGCGAAGGTCTTGAAGGACTCAGCCTGAGCGGTCTCGGCCTTCTCGAAGGCGAACTCGACGAGGACGCCGATCTTACCACCCATGTGGATGTAAGAAGCGAGCGCGCCGTTCTCAGCCTTGCGGGCAGCGAAGCGGGAGATCTTCATGTTCTCGCCCATGATGTGAATCATCTCGGTGAGCTCGGAGGAAACGGTCTCCTCGCCCATCGGCTTCTCGAGCAAAGCGTCGACGTCAGCAGGCTCGGTGGTAGCGACAACCTCAGCGACCTTGGAAGCAAAGCCGGTGAACTTGGCGTTGGAGCCAACGAAGTCGGTCTCGCAGGAGAGCTCGAGCAGAGCGCCGGTCTTGCCATCCTCGGAGACGAACGCGGCGACAGCGCCCTCGTTGGTCTCACGGCCAGCCTTCTTGGCAGCCTTGGCAAGGCCGTTCTTACGCAGAACGTCGACAGCGGCGTCCATGTCGCCGTCAGCCTCGACGAGAGCCTTCTTGCACTCCATCATCGGGGAGTCGGTCATCTCGCGGAGCTGCTTGACCATAGCGGCGGTAATCTGGGCCATTGTGGTTCCTTTCAAAGAGATGAAAAAGAATTAACTAAGACTGATTTACTCGGCCTTGGGCTCAGCGGCCATCTCGGCCTCGGAGACCTGCTCCTTACCAGAGCCAGCGAGGCAGGCGTCAGCCATGAGCTCGCACATAAGGGTGACAGCGGAGATAGCGTCATCGTTGCAGGGGATGCCGTACTCGACCTCGTCGGGATCGGAGTTGGTGTCGATCAGGGCGACGACGGGGATGTTCAGGCGCTGAGCCTCCTTGATGGCGTTCTCCTCGCGCTTGGTGTCGATGACGAAGAGAGCCTGGGGCAGACCCTTCATGTCGCGGGCGCCACCGAGGTTGGTCTGGAGCTTGGTGAGCTCCTTGCCGAGAACAGCCTGCTCCTTCTTGGGCAGAACAGCCATGCGACCGTCCTCGACCATGGCCTCGAGCTCCTCCATGCGGTTGATGCGGGAGCGGATGGTGACGAAGTTGGTCAGCATACCGCCGAGCCAACGCTGGTTGATGTAAGGCATGTTGGCGCGCTCAGCAGCGTTCTTGACGGCCTCCTGAGCCTGCTTTTTGGTGCCAACGAACAGCACGTTGCCGCCCTTAGCGACGTTCTTGACGAAGGTGTAGGCCTGGTCGGCGTCGAGGATGGTCTGCTTGAGGTCGAGGATGTAGATGCCGTTGCGCTCACCGAAGATGAACGGCTTCATCTTGGGGTTCCAGCGACGGGTCTGGTGACCGAAGTGGCAGCCGGCCTCGAGCAGGGTGCGGATATTAATCTTGGTAGCCATGTTAAACCTCCTGTGGTTTGCCTCCGCGCGGGGTCATCCTCCAAAACCAACCCGGACATGTGCTACCAAAGCCCGGGCACCACGGTATGAAGTAGCCGCGCGTGCGTGATAAAAACATGTTGCCGTGAAGCAACCCGATGAATGATAGCAGGAATGCTTCTTCCTGCCAACCCGCAATCAAAACCACACACCTGAGTGCGGCGCGGGACGTCCCAGCCACTATTCGCCGCGGGGATGGGCTTGAGCCACGGCACGTTTGAGCCGATCGGGCGTGAGATGCGTGTAGATTTGCGTCGTGGACAGGCTCGCATGACCCAGCAGCTCTTGAACCGAGCGCAGGTCCGCACCGCCCTCAAGCAAGTCGGTCGCAAAGGTATGGCGCATCGCATGCGGGGCGATGTCGGCCGGAATGCCGGCGAGCGTCGCCAGCGTATGGAACCGCCGCCGGAGCATGGCGGCGCTCATGCGATTGCCACGCGCCGATATAAGCAGCGGATGCGGCCCGGTAGCGAGGTCGCGGCGCTTTGCCCGAGCGAGCAACTCCGGCCTCCCCTCTTCAATATAGAGACGCGTCACATCGAGCGCACGACGATACAGAGGAACGATGCGCTCCTTGCTTCCCTTGCCCCACAGGCGCAGCGTGCGCTCGGACCATGAGATGGATTCCACATTGAGCGCCGCAAGCTCTGAGATGCGGGCACCCGAGGCATAGAGCAACTCAAGCATCGCCGCATCGCGCAGTCCCGCGGGTGTTGAGGTATCAGGCGTCTTGAGCAGCGCCTCGACCTGCTGGGTCGTAAGGACGCCCGGCAGGTCACGCGGCAGCTTGGGCGACGCGATCGCCGAGACCGCATCGCCCTCGACAATCCCCTCGGCAGCCATCCAGCGATAGAGAGATCGAATAGCCGACAGGTGCGCCGCAAGCGTTCGGGGAGCCACCTGCTCACGCGAAAGCTCGGCAAGATAGCGACGAATGGTGCGCACGTCGGCAGCGAAAGCATCAATATCCTCGCGCTCGCACCAGGCAGCAAAGCGCTCTAGCCTCGAGCCATAGGCCGTCACCGTGTTGGGAGAAAGCCCCTCGACGCGTGCGATATAGGCGATAAAAGAGTCGACGGTGTCGTACAGGTCAAAGGCTATGACCGGTCGCCTCCAAACAAGTCGGAACGCGTGGCCAAGTAGGCATCGAGGGCCTCGAGCGCACGGTCCGCATAGGCCTGATAGCGGTCGCGCTTGCTGCGGCGCTTACCGTCCTCGAGTGGCGGCACCAGGCCAAAGTTGACATGCATAGGCTGATAGCCCACGGTGGCAGGATCGGTCGCATAGCCCACGAGCGCACCCAGGGCGCCCACACGCGGCAACTCGACGCCCGCGGCACCGATAGCCTCGGCATAGGTGTTGAGCGCCGCGAGCAGACCTGTCGCCACGGCTTCCATGTACCCCTCGGTGCCGGTGATCTGACCGGCCAGGCGCACGCCGGTACCGGGCACGGCAAAGGTGCTATCGAGCACGTGAGGGGCGTCGACAAAGGTATTGCGGTGCATGACACCGTAGCGGAAGAACTCAGCGTTCTCCAGGCCCGGCACCATATGGAAGACGCGCTTCTGCTCGCCAAAGGTCAAGTTGGTCTGGAAGCCCACCAGGTTATAGGCGGTCTTCTCCTTGTTCTCGGCACGCAGCTGAATCGCTGCCCAGGGGCGACGTCCGGTACGCGGGTCGGTGAGGCCAACGGGCTTCATGGCGCCAAAGCGAATAGCGTCCTTGCCGGTGCGTGCAACCTCCTCGGCAGGCTGGCAGGCCTGGAACAGATCGCCGCCCTCAAAGTCTTTGAGCACCACGCGGTCGGCCGTGGTAAGCGCCTCGATAAAGGCCTCGTACTCCTCCTTGTTGAGCGGAGCGTTGAGATAGTCGCCGCTCCCCTGCTCCTCGTAGCGCGACTGCGAGAACAGCACGTCCATATCGAGCGTGGAGGCATCGACGATCGGCGCCGCCGCATCAAAGAATGCCAGGGCATCGCCACCGACGAGCTTCATAACCTCTTCGCTCAGCGCCGGTGAACACAGCGGGCCCGCGGCAATGACCACGTGACCCTCGGGAATCTGTGTGACCTCACCGTGCACGACCTCGATATTGGGACGGGCGGCAACCTCGGCCTCGACAAGCTCGGAAAACTTGACGCGGTCGACCGCCAAGGCACCACCGGCGGGAACAGCGGCGCGATGGGCGCAATCGAGCAGGACTGAACCCATGCGCTCAAGCTCGGCCTTCAGCAAACCAGCCGCAGAATCCGGACGGGTCGACTTAAACGAATTGGAGCAGACGAGCTCTGCCAGGTGATCGGTATGGTGGGCCGGGGAGCTCACCTGGGGGCGCATCTCGCACAGCTTTACGGCAAACCCGCGGTCTGCCAGCTGGATCGCGCACTCCGAACCCGCCAGACCGCCACCGATAACCGTCACCTGATCGAACTGCATCTGCAAACACCTTTCTAATTGACACGTTTTCCATTGTGACCGAAGGGCGTCTGGGCGTGAAGGGCAAACTTGGAGGGCGCATACCTTCCATCCATCATGCGCTCGATAAGGCCCTCGAGTTCAAGCGAACCCAAGAGTTTGAGTACGCCGACAGCATCGAGTGAGACGAGCGCCGCGATGTCGTCGACCTTGAGCGGAGAGGCGATGAGCGCATGCATCACGGTCTGCTGCGTTGGATCAAGGTCGGCAATGCCGGGAGCAATGGGGCGCGAGTAGCGCAGGGTTCCGTAGATGCGTGAGATAGCCATCTCGATGGACTCCTCGTCGACAATGCAGCAGGCACCGTTCGCAATGAGGTAATTCGTGCCACGCGACTCGGGCGATAGGATCGACCCCGGCACGGCAAGAAGTTCGCGCCCCAAATCCATAGCAGCCTCAGCTGTAGAAAACGTCCCGGAAGGCATACCCGCCTCGGATACAAAGAGGGCTTGCGACAGGGCCGCGATCACGCGATTGCGGCGCGGAAAGGCAAACTTGCGCGGACCCATGCCCCACGGAGAGATCGACACGACCGCGCCGCCCGTATCGAGCGTGCGCGTAATAAGCCCCGCGCTCGAACGCGGGTAGACCACGTCGGCGCCCGTCCCCAGCACCACGACGTGTTTGCCGCCGGCGTTGACCGCAGCCCAACCCGAGGCCTGGTCACAACCAACCGCGCCGCCCGAAACTACCGTCACTCCCGCCTCAACCGCCACCTTTGCCGCAAGCTCTGCCACGGCAAGACCATACGGCGAGGCCTTGCGCGCGCCGATGATGGAGAGCGCGGGTGTCGAAAGCACCTCGGGATTGCCGCGCACATAAAGCGTCTGGGGTACATCAGAAAGCTCCAAAACGGTCTCGGGATACAACGCATCACCTGGATGCAGCTCAAAGGTCCCCTCGGCCATCATTGGTCCCTCCTTCCCTGGTACATCGCCGCCTCGAGCACGTGATCCTGCGTCACTTGCTCGCTCTCGGCGACGTCTGCAATCGTGCGCGCAATGCGAACCAGGCGCACGATGCCGCGGCCCGTGAGATGCGTGCGTTTGGACAGACCGAGCACACACTTCTCCGCCGCATCATCGAGCTCAAAGGTCGAAACGACGCCGTCAATGGACCGTGTCTCGTCATCCTCGGCCTCGGCATCCGCATCGTCCATACGGGACTCGCGCCAGGCGCGAAAGGCGCGACCGCGCACAACGTAGTCACGTAACTCGGCCGACGACATACCCTCCGCGCCCTCGATAATCACCTGAGGGTCGGGACGGGTCACATCGATCATCATGTCGATACGGTCGGCCAAAGGACCGCGCAGTTTAGACCGATAGCGCTCGACCATCGCCGCCGAGCAGCGACACGGTACCTCGCGATCGCCCAAAAAGCCGCAGGGGCAGGGATTGCTCGCAGCCAGCAGCTGAAAGCGCGACGGGAAGGAAAAAGCCCCGTCGACGCGTACGATCCTGACGTAGCCGCGTTCGATAGGCAGACGCAGCGTCTGCAGCACACCCGTGGGAAACTCGGCAAGCTCGTCCAAAAATAGCACGCCGCCATGAGCAAGGCTGATCTCACCCGGGTGCACCGGGCGTCCGCCGCCGATAAGGCCTGCGGTCGAAATACTGTGATGGGGACTGCGGAAGGGCCGGTGCCCCGCCAACAAGCCATCAATGTTCTCGCCCAAAACCGAATGGATGCACAGCGCCTCCTGTTGATCCTCGACGGAAAGCTCGGGCAGGATGCCGGTCATACGGCGTGCGAGCATCGTCTTGCCCGATCCCGGGGACCCAATCATGAGCAAGCCGAGTTCTCCTGCCGCCGCAAGCGCCATGCCGCGTTTAGCGACTTCCTGCCCCAGCACGTCTGCATAGTCGAGCTCGGGCTCAAAGGTCGCCTCGACACCCTCGGAATCCAAGTAGTGCCGTGCGGCATCGCCCATGCCGTGAGCAAGCTGAGACAGATGGTCGATAAAGCCGCAATCCACGCCCGCGAGTGGCACATGCTGGTCGGACCTGCCGGCGATAAAAGACAGCCCCATGTCGCGAGCCAATAGCTGAAACGCCACCTCGCCTTTGACAGGAAGCACCGTGCCGTCCAAGCCGAGCTCGCCGGCGATAAGACAACGATCGAGGTTGTCGCGGGGAATCTGACCATCGGCCGCTAGAACCGCGATGGCGATGGGCAGATCAAAGCCGCTACCGGTCTTGCGAATATCGCCGGGCGCCAGATTGACCGTAATGCCCGAGCGCGGGATCTCAAAGCCGGCCGAGCGCATCGCGCAGCGAATACGACCACGTGACTCCATCACCTCCATACTCGGGATGCCGAGCATCTGAATGCCCGGAACGCCGCCGGCAAGCGAGACCTCGACCGTGACGTGAATCGCCTCGACACCGCGGATGCAGGCCGCGTGAACGGCAAACGTCTCGAACGCCATCACGACACCTGCCAATCGAACGCGTTGTACTGATGCTCGATCTCGGCGATATGCCCGCCGCGAATGGTGACACCCACTGCATCGAAGCGGATCGCCTTGAGCGGATAGTGCTCCATGAGATAGCAACTTGCGATACGGCGATACCGACGCTGCTTTTGGGCATCCACGGCCTCCTCGGGAAAGACCCGCGTGGTGCAATCCAGGGCGACGCGCCTGGTCTTGACCTCGGCCATCACCACGACATCGTCAAGCTCATCGAGCAGCACCAGATCGGCTTCGCCCTCGGTGCAACGATAACCCTGCTCCAGCAAGGTGTAGCCGCGCTCGTTAAAGTAGTCGATGGTGATCAGCTCGCCCAGCATGCCCAGCTCACGGGGACTGAGTCCCTTGATAAACTCGGGCGTCATCGCCCCGCAGTCGAGCTCGCCGTTTTCCCAACGCTCCTTGAGCTGCTGCGTCTTGCTCTTTTTGCTTGCGGTACTCATGGGGTCTCCTTTCCCGCACACTGCATTGCCCCGATGATGAGGGCACCTTTCATGCGGGTAAGTACAGGAAGCAAACCAAAAGCTGACCAAATGCCGTCAAAAAACGGGCCGTACGCAGCAATGGTGTTGCATACGGCCCGCTACCAGCAGGTTTATAAAACCCCAGAGGTCCCTGTCTCCACAATTGGCCTAGAAAAGGCGCTCAGTCTGCAGAAAGTTTCCGCAAAAGCTCACGCGGTGCAGCGGACAAAGTCCATGTTTGCGAATGGCCTCGATATGCTCGGGGCTTGCATAGCCCTTCGACTCGGCCAGATGGTACTCGGGGTACTCGGCGTCGTACTCGACCATCATCTCGTCACGCGTGACCTTGGCCATGATGGACGCCGCGGCGATGCAGGCGATCTTGGCATCGCCCTTCACCACATCGCGCTCGTTAGGAACGGCGCCCAAGGGGTTGCCATCCATAAGCACGCAATCGGGCTCGAGCCCTGTATCGGCCACGGCGCCTGCAACGGCGGTACGGATAGCACGGGCCATGCCCATCTCATCGATATCCTTAGGCGCGATATGGCAAAAACCGATCGCCGTCGCCACCTCGGCAATCTTCACTGAGAGCAACTCGCGGCGCGCCGGCGTGAGCTTTTTGGAATCGTTGATGCCCCAGACGCGCGGCTCCATAGGAAGGCAGACAGCGCATACCGTCAAAGGACCGGCCACCGATCCGCGACCCACCTCGTCGACACCAACGACCACCCCATCGCCGCCAAGCTCATGCATAAGCTCGTACATGTCATTGACGCGCTCGCGCTCGGCAAGCTCTTTGGCATGGCGTTTGAGGGCGCGTTCGCAAGCCTTGATCACCTGCTGGCGCGGATCCTCGCGATAATGCTCCACGAGGGCGGGAATCTCCTCAAACGTAGCGCTCGCCAGCTCGCCAGCAACTTGCGATGCCGAAACCGAGCTCGTCATATTGGCCATACCAGGCCCTCCTTGCATGCAAATCGGATAAAAAGAAGGGCCACCCGAAGGTGACCCTTACGTCCAAACGAGTGGACAGACGCTGCGATCTTCTTAGCGCTTCTCGGGGATGCGAGCAGCCTTGCCCACCTTGTCGCGGAGGTAGTACAGCTTGGCGCGACGGACGCGACCATGACGAACGACCTCGAGCTTGGCGATCTTGGGGCTGTGAAGCGGGAAGGTACGCTCAACACCGACACCGAAGGACATCTTGCGGACGGTGAAGGTCTCGCGGGCACCGGCGCCGGCCATGCGGATGACGTCGCCCTGGAAGACCTGGATGCGCTCGCGGTCGCCTTCCTTAATGCGGTAGTGAACCTTGACGTTGTCGGCGACGCGAACCTGAGGAATGTCCTCGCGGATCTGCTGACGCTCGATTGCGCGGATGTAATCCATGTGCAATTCCTTACTCTTCTAGAGGTGCCGTACCACCTTGGCCGGCACGTAGTTGAACAAACGTATTCGAGTATACACGCGCGGGTTTCTGCTGCAAGAACAATTTTTTACGCAGACAAAAAGACAAAACCCGCACATGATAACCGCCAGCCTCACGAATGAGACGGGCGGCATGAAGGGGGCTACGCTAGGCGTCTAAACCCAAAACGTTAGGCGGAACGCTTGGCCTCGAGCTTGGCCTGAGCGGCAGCCAGGCGTGCGAGGGGCACGCGGTAGGGCGAGCAGGACACGTAGTCCACGTCGGCCACGTTAAACAGGCCTTTGATGGACTTGGGGTCGCCGCCGTGCTCGCCGCACACGCCAAAGTGCATGTCGGGGTTGGTGGCGCGACCCTTCTCGACGGCCATACGCACCAGCTCGAGCACCGCTGTGTCGATGGTCTCGAAGGGATTGTCCTTCAAGATCTTCTTATGCATGTACAGCGGGATGAACTTAGCCTCGGCGTCATCACGCGAGAAACCGAAGGTCGTCTGGGTGAGGTCGTTGGTGCCAAAGCAGAAGAAGTCTGCGTGATGGGCGATCTCATCAGCGACCATGCAGGCGCGCGGCAGCTCGAGCATCGTGCCCACGGGAATATTGAGCTCGACGCCCTCTTCGTCGGAAACCTCGGCGATCACGCGCTCGATAACCTCGCGGGTCTGAACATGCTCGGCCGTAATGGAAACGAGCGGGACCATAATCTCGGGACGCGGATCGACGCCCTCCTTGATGAGGCGAGCGGCAGCCGTGGCGACGGAGCGGACCTGCATGAGCGGCAGATCGCTAAAGACGATGGACAGGCGCACGCCGCGTAGGCCGAGCATCGGGTTGGACTCGACCATGCCGTCGATACGACGCAGGCGGGCGCGCAGGACGGCAAGCTCTTCCTCGCTGGCGCCAGCGGCTTCCTTCTTGGTGATGGCGACCTCGAGCTCGCGAGGATTATCCAGGAACTCATGAAGCGGCGGATCGAGCAGGCGGACGACCACATCGCGACGGGACATGGTCTTGAACATCGCCAGGAAGTCCTCGGTCTGAACCTTGAGCAGGTCGGCCAGGGCCTGCTGCTTCACGGCCTCATCGTCAGACAGGATAAAGCTCTGGATGATGTTCTTGCGGTCGCCCAGGAACATGTGCTCGGTGCGGCACAGGCCGATGGCCTCGGCGCCAAACTCGAGCGCGAGCGCGGCATCCTCGGGGTTGTCGGCATTAACGCGCACATGGTTGGCATGGCCGCTGGTCTCGTCCAAACGGATTTCGTCGGCCCAGGACAGGATGGTGTCCAGGTCGCCGGTGAGCTCGGCCGAGACCAGATCAACGGCGCCGTCGACGACGATACCCTGGGTACCGTCGATGGAGATAACGTCGCCCTCGTACAGCACGCGGTCACTGCCCTCGATGCGCACGACCTTCTCGGCGGCGTCGATATGGAAGCGCTCAACGCCGCAGACGCAGGGCGTACCCATGCCGCGGGCGATAACGGCGGCATGGCTCGTCTTGCCACCGTGGCTGGTCAGAATGCCCTCGGCGGCGACCATGCCCTTCAGGTCGTCGGGGTTGGTCTCCCAACGAACCAGAATGACCTTGTGGCCCTCGTTGGCGCGCGCGACGGCGTCGTCGCTCGAGAACACGACCTCGCCCACGGCGGCACCGGGGCTGGCATTAAGACCGCTGGCGAGAGCCTCGTACTTTTTGGAAGCGTCGAACTGTGGGTGCAGGAGCTGGTCGAGCTGCGCGGGATCGATGCGGCTCACAGCCTCATCGCGGGTGATCAGACCCTCCTCGACCATCTCGATGGCGATGCGCAGGGCGGCGGTGGCAGTTCGCTTGCCCACGCGGGTCTGGAGCATCCAGAGCTTGCCCTGCTCGATGGTGAACTCAATGTCGCACATGTCGCGATAGTGATCCTCGAGCGTCAGGAAGACGCGCTCGAGCTCCTCGCCCGCGGACTCAAGGCCCGGGGTAGTCTTGAGGTCGGCGATGGGCTCGGTGTTGCGGATACCGGCGACGACGTCCTCGCCTTGGGCATTAACCAAAAAGTCACCGTAGAACTCCTTGGTGCCGTCGGCCGGATTGCGCGTGAAGGCAACGCCGGTCGCAGATGTCTCGCCCTTGTTGCCAAAGGCCATGGCCTGCACGTTGACGGCGGTGCCGAGTTCGTCGGAAATGCCATGCTGCTTGCGGTAGATGCAGGCGCGCTCGTTCATCCAGCTGCCAAAGACGGCCTGGATGGCAAGGCGTAGCTGAAGCTCCGGGTCGTGCGGGAAGACGGGCTTGCCGTCAGCGACCTCGAGCTCGGGATACAGGGCGGCATCGACGTTCTCGGAGAAGATGCCCTTAAAGGTCTCGACGAGTTCCTGCAGGTCCTCGGCCGAAAGCTCGGAATCGACGCGAACACCGGCGACCAGACGGGCCTGGGTCAGGGCGTTCTCGAACAGGTCGGCGTCAACGCCCATGACGACGTTGGAAAACATCTGGATAAAGCGGCGGTAGCTATCCCAAGCAAAGCGCGGGTTTTGCGTCTGGGCAATGAGACCCTGAACGGAGTCGTCGTTGAGACCCAAGTTGAGGACCGTGTCCATCATGCCGGGCATGGAAAACGGAGCGCCCGAGCGAACCGACACGAGCAGCGGATCGGAGGCGTCACCGAGCTTTTTGCCGCAGCGGGACTCGAGGTCTTCCTCGGCGGCAACGATCTCATCGAGCGCGCCTTCAGGCCAGACGTTGCCGGCACCGGAGTACTCGACACAGGTCTGGCAGGTAATGGTAAAACCACCGGGAACCGGCAGGCCGATGCGGCTCATCTCGGCAAGGTTTGCGCCCTTGCCGCCAAGCACGAAGTTCATGGACTTGTCGCCCTCGGTGACACAGGTGCCCTGGGCGTCGGTTCCAAAACGGTAAACCCTCTTGCAATCGCTCACGATACTTCCCCTTCCATGCGCTTACGCACACGACCGTGGTAACGAATCGACCCGCCAGATGCGGGCCATGAGGGAACTATACGGCGGGTTTTGAGCGGGCTTAAGCAGAGGATGCGCGGTTTGGTAAACGTGCTAAAACTGTCGGTAAATGGTAGGTAAAGGTGGTTACCTTATGAAGATACCACTGTAAGAAGGTGCAGGTCAGATGCGATATTTTTGCTAAATCGCTTTATCAAAATGCTGCTACTGTTAGGCTCGACGGGCGGCGCGGCGGCCACGGGCTTCTTGGATTTCCTCCAAGTGGCTAATGATCTCGGCAGCGCTCTCCTCGATGGCCTTGCCGTCGGTACGCACCACAAAGCAGCCTAGCCGCTTCATGAGGGAACGGGCTTCCTCGAGCTCGCTGCGCACGCTCTCGGGCTCGGCATAGGAGCCGGCAACGGCACGAGCGTAGTCATCGCCCAAGCGGCTATCGCGAATTTCGGAAATCACATCGACGGTCGAAATCAGGCCGAACAGGCGCATCGGGTCGACCTCGTAAATCGACTTCGGCGGCTCCATGCCATGGGCCAACGGAACATTGGCAACCTTGTAGCCCTGATAAGCCAGATACATCGACAGCGGCGTCTTGGACGTGCGCGATACGCCCAGCAGCACGATATCGGCACCCGACAAATCGTCGCAACCGCGCCCGTCATCGTGCTCAACGAAATACTCCATGGCCTCGATACGATGGAAATAGCGGTCATCGGTCTTGTGAATCACGCCCGCAACGCCCTTGGGCGGCACACCGATGAGCGACGACAGCACGGCGAGCGTCGGGCCGATCAGGTCGACCGAACGGATATGCAGCATGCCCAGGTAATCGAGCACGCGGGCGCGAAGCGCCGGATCGACAATGGTGTGGAACACGGCAATATCGCGATGATCGGCATCGACGCGCGGACCCACAAACGACTTGACCTGCTCCACGGAGGTCACCTTGGGCAGGCGTAAAACGCGAAAAGCCCCTTCATCAAATTGCCCGGACGCCGCAAGCACCACCTCACAAGCGGTATCACCGAGCGAGTCGGAGATAACGATAACGGTGGGACGAGCGGTGACCGGGCAATCCATGCGGGGCTCCTTTTGCGCTTATGCGCAGGCTGGCTTACTTTTTGCGAGCAAGCTCACCGATGTTTGCGATGCCGGAGAAAACGGCCTCGAAGCGGTTGAGCAGCTTAAGGCGATTATCGCGAAGCTGCTCGTCCTTGTCCATGACCATGACCTCGTCGAAGAAGCGGTCGATGGGGGCGCGCAGGGCGGCGAGGGCGGCAAATGCGACCGGGTAATCCTCGGCAGCGAGGGCGGCGTCGACAGCGGTCTGAGCAGCCTCGGAGGCATCGGCAAGCGCGAGCTCGACCTCGCCCATCAGGGCGCGGTCGTACTCCGCGCCCAGCTCGGGCTTGGAGATGTGCGCGGCGCGGGCATAGGCGGTCGCCAGGTTATCGAACGTCTCGGCGTCGTTCTTGCGGGCCTCGTCGAGGGCGGCGCAGCGGGCGAAGAAGACGGACGGGGCGATGATGTGCACCGCGGAGACGGCGGCAACGGTATCGGCCGGGATCTTTTCGTCGCGGGCCATGCTCACCAGACGGCCGTGGAAGAAGTCGCGAACCTGCTGGGCGACCTCGGCGGCGTCGAACTCAATGCCCTGCTCACTGTAGAGCTCGAGGGCGAAGTCGATGAGCGACGTGGGGTCGATCGGCAGACGGTCGCGCAGAATGTTGATGATGCCGATAGCGGCACGACGCAGCGCGTAGGGGTCGGAGGAGCCGGTCGGGGGCTCGCCGATGGCAAAGATACCGGCGATGGTATCGAGCTTGTCGGCGCAAGCCACGATGCAGCCAGCGGTGCCCTCAGGCAGCTCGTCACCGGCAAAGCGGGGACGATAGTGATCGCGGATAGCATGAGCGACCTCGTCGTTCTCCCCCATCGCGGTCGCGTAATAACCGCCCATCACGCCCTGCTGGCTCGTGAACTCGACAACGGCGTTAGACACCAGGTCGGCCTTGCACAGGTGCGCGGCGCGAGCGGCATCGGCGGCAAGGTGGGCGCCCAGATGAGCCTCGCGGGCGATAGCGAGCGCGAGCTGCTCGATGCGCTCGGACTTGGCGAGCACGCTACCGAGCTTCTCCTGGAAGGCAACCTTGGCCAGACGCTCGCGGAACTCGTCGAGGGAGATCTTCAGGTCCTCCTCGTAGAAGAACTTGGCATCGTCCAGACGGGCACGCACAACGCGCTCGTTGCCGTCGATCACGCGCTCGGCGTTCTCGGGCTTGCTGTTGGAGACGACCACGAACTCACGCGTGAGCTTGCCCTCGCCGTCATAGATCGGGAAGTAGCGCTGGTTGGTGAGCATGGACTCGCAGATAATCTCGTGCGGGACCTTGAGGAACTCCTCATCGAAGGTACCGACGAGCACCGTCGGCCACTCGCAGAGGTTAATGACCTCCTCGAAGACCTTCTTGGGCGTATCGACATGGCAGCCGGGACGGGCAGCCTCGACCTCGGCGATACCGGCGAGGATGGCCTCACGACGACGCTCGGCAGAAAGCACGCCGGCGTCCTCGAGCACTTGCTCGTAGACGGCGGGGCTGGCGACCACATGGTCACCGGGGCCAAGTACGCGATGACCACGCGTGGTGTTGCCACTCGTCACGTCGGCAAACGACACGGGCACAACATCCTCGCCCAGAAGGCAGCAAATCCAACGGACCGGACGAACAAAGGTAGCATGCTCGTGACCCCAGCGCTGGGAGCGGTAGTTGGGCCACTGCAGGCCGGCGATGGTCTTCTCGCACAGAGCGGTCAGAATCGGCGTAGCCGGTGCGGAGGGAATATTCTTCTCGGCGAACACATACTCGCGACCGTCAGTGTCCTCGCGACGGACCAGGTCCTCGGCAGCCACACCGCACTTGCGGGCGAAGCCCTGGGCGGCCTTGGTGGCGTTACCGTCAGCGTCGAAGGCAATGTTGGCCGCGGGGCCACGCTTGACCTCGTGAACCTCGTCGGTCGCGGTGGCGACATCGGCAACGAGTGCAGCCAGGCGGCGCGGGCTCGAGATCACGCGGACCTCGCCGTGGGCCAGACCGGCCTCGTCGAGACCCTTGGCGATCATGGTGCCAAGCTGCTTGACGGCATTGTTCAGCGGTGCAGAGGGCATTTCCTCCGTACCGATCTCAAACAGGAAATCCTTAGCGTCTGCCATGGCTTACGCCACCTCGCCTTCCTGGTCGGCATTCTCGTTGACTCCGGCGACCTCGGCCATGTAGGCCTCGCAGCACGCCTTGGCGACGGCGCGGACGCGCAGGATGTAGTTGGCACGCTCGACTGCGGACAGAGCGCCGCGGGCATCGAGCAGGTTGAAAGCGTGGCTGCACTTCATGACGCAGTCATATGCCGGCAGCGGCAGCTTGCGCTCTAGACAGGAATGGCACTCGGCCTCGTAGTCGTCAAACTTCTGACGCATCATCTCGACGTTGGCGACCTCAAAGTTGTAGGCACTGAACTCGCGCTCGTTCTCGAGGAACACGTCGCCATAGGTCATGGGCGTGCCGTCGGGCAGGTAGCTCCACACCAGGTCGTAGACCGAGTTGACGCCCTGGGCGTACATGGCGATGCGTTCCAGGCCATAGGTGATCTCGACAGGAACGGGGTCGACCTCGATACCGCCCACCTGCTGGAAGTACGTAAACTGCGTGACTTCCATGCCGTTGAGCCAGACCTCCCAGCCAAGGCCCCAGGCGCCGAGCGTCGGGCTCTCCCAGTCGTCCTCGACAAAGCGGACGTCATGGTCGTTGGGGTCCAGACCGATAGCGGCAAGAGACCCCAGGTAAAGCTCCTGGGCGTTGACCGGAGAGGGCTTGATGAGCACCTGGAACTGATAGTAGTGCTGCATGCGGTTGGGGTTCTCGCCGTAGCGGCCGTCGGCGGGACGGCGGCAAGGCTGCGCATAGCAGGTGCGCCACTCGGCGGGACCGAGCGAGCGCAGCGTGGTCGCGGTATGGAAGGTACCGGCACCGACCTCGGAGTCATAGGGCTGCATAATGACGCAGCCCTGCTCGCCCCAGTACTGCTGGAGGCGCAGGATGATGTCTTGGAAGGAAAGCGATGAAGCGTTCATGCCTCTAATATCCCCTCGTCGAAACGATTACACGGTTAGGTACTGTACTATAGCGGTTTTTAGTCGATAGCGCCGATGCGGTTGAGCGGCCAGTAGCGCACGAGTGCCACGGCGATCAAATCAGAGCGATCGACGGGACCAAAGTAGCGTGAGTCGGCAGAGTTTTCGCGGTTGTCGCCCATCACCCACACGCACCCGTCGGGAACGGTGTAGGGATAGCTTACCTGAGCACCGGGCGCTTGGACCGAAAGTGGCCAGCTCATGCCCGTCGTATAGTCCTCGTCGAGCGCTTGGCCGTCAACGACCACCTTGCCATCCTGCAGGTCGACCGTCTGGCCGGCCGTGGCAATAACACGCTTGACAAGAACATCATGCTCGGAGGTGCCATCGGGGTTGTGAAACACCACGATATCGCCCTGCTTGACGGGCTGACCGAGCTCGAGGCTCACCTTTTGCGCCAGGATCTGGTCGCCAATCTCGATCGTGTCCTCCATAGAACCGGTGGGCACCACAAAGGGCTCGACCACAAAGGTACGGATCAGGAACGTGGCCACGAGCGCGATCGCGATGACCGCGATCCACTCAAAAGCGCCCCTCAACGCGGAATGTTGCGTAGGAACCATACTCACTCCTCGCTCTGCGAATACGAAGCGTCAAGAATCTCCTGCGCGTAAGCGCGCTCCTCGGGCGTGAGCCGCGCTGTCTCGATCAGATCGGGACGCCAGCAGCAGGTGCGCTCGATGGCGTTCTTGCGACGCCAGGCATCGACCTTGGCGTGATCGCCGCTCACAAGCACCGGCGGCACGCCCTCGCCGTTGAACTCGGCGGGGCGGGTGTACTGCGCGTACTCGAGCAGTCCTCCGTCCTCGGCGGTCGAGAATGACTCGTCGACGTTGCTCATTTCGTCACCAAGGGCGCCGGGAATCAGGCGTACGACGGCATCGGCAACGACCATAGCGGGAAGCTCGCCGCCCGTAAGCACGTAGTCGCCGATCGACAGACGCTCATCGGCATACGCATACGCGCGCTCGTCGACGCCCTCGTAGCGACTGCACACAAACAGCAGGCGCTCACTTTTGAGCAGGCGCTCGGCCACATGCTGCGTAAAAGGCTCGCCACAGGGGGTAAAGAACACCACAGTGGGCTTGGGACCCTCTGCGCTAATGGCCTCGATGGCCTCTGCGATAGGCTCGACCTTCATGAGCATGCCCTGCCCGCCGCCGTACGGCTCGTCATCGACGGTACGATGGCGGTCGTGCGTCCAGTCGCGCAGGTTATACGCCTTAAAATCAAAAAGGCCGGCCTTGCGGGCGCGGCCCAAAATCGACGTGGACATGACGGGCTCAAACATCTCGGGAAAGACCGAAAGGGTCTCGATCAGCATGTTGTCCTCCCTAATTGTCCATATCGATCAGGCCGTCCATAGCGTGGACGGAAATTGTTCCTGTGTCGGGAAGATCGAGCACGACCTGCTCGATCACGGGAATCAGTACCTCGCCGTACCGATCACCCTCGACAACCCAAACATCGTTCGCGGGCGTCGACATGATCTCGACGATCGTGCCGAGCGAACCGAAGCGCTCGTCGACCACCTCGCGACCCATAAGGTCGATATAGGCAGCGTTGAGCGAATCGAGCTCAAAGTCGTCGCGATTTGCCAGCACATAGCATCCCGTGATGCCCTCGGCGGCCGTCAAGTCGTCAATGCCCTCAAACGAGACCAGATCGCCATCGCCCGTATCGGTGACGGACACGACCGTGCAAAAGCGGTCGCGCTTGAGCGCCGGCGGCGTCAGGGCGACGCGCATGCCCGGCTCTAATACAGAAGGAAGCCCCCGCAGCGGCTGCGCGAGGACCTCCCCCTTCCTTCCGTGCGGCTTGACCACACGGGCGATGTTTTTGTACTGGGACCTCAAGGTCCTAGCCCAGAACCTCTACCTCGACAGCAGTGTCGAGGCGAGCGGCCAGTGCACGGGCGAGCGTGCGAATGGCCTTGATGGTACGGCCACGACGGCCGATGACCTTAGCGACGTCATCCTCGGCGACCGAAACCTCAATCGTGGAGGCGTCGTCACCATCGATGACCTCAAGGCTCACGGAATCCGGGTCGTCGACGATCTGAACAACGAGATATTCGACGAGATCGGCGATGCGATCTGAGAGCATTGCCTCACCCTCGAGCTGTGCAGCGTCAACCTCAGGCACGATTTACTCCTCGGCACCCTCAGCGGCCTCAGCGGCAGCCTTAGCGGCCTCGGCCTCTTTGGCGAGCTGCTTCTTGGACTTCTTGACGACGGTCTCAGTCTTCTCGCCCTCGTTGGCGGCCTTGACCAGAGCGGCGACGGCGTCGGTGAGCTGAGCGCCCTTGGACTGCCAGTCGGCGATCTTCTCGAGGTCGAGGTTGATGGTCTTGGGGGCGGTCATCGGGTTGTAGCGGCCAACCTCCTCGATGATACGACCGTCACGCGGGGCGCGGGAATCGGCGACGACGACACGGTAGTACGGACGCTTCTTAGCGCCGTGACGAGCAAGGCGAATCTTGACTGCCAAAGGAAACTCCTCCAACCAAGCAGCTTTAGGCTGCAACTACAAACAAACAGTTGAACATAATACGCCATCGACGCGGGCAGGTGAAGTCCGTGAGACCAACTTCTTCGGTGTAGTCGAGGGCAAATCCATATCTTAGACAAGAATTCGGGATTTGCAAGCACATACACGCACCCCACATGAGCTGCGCGGTATACTCATGACATGGAAAGACGCGAACATACATACGGTTATGAGGATGCCATGGGCGTCACACCGCCTCCCTGGACGGGCCCGGCGGTGGGTCTGATGGACCTTGATGCGTTTTTTGCGAGCGTGGAGATGCTCGATCATCCCGAGTGGCGCGGCAAGCCGCTCATCGTGGGCGGAGACGCCGATTCGCGTGGCGTCGTGTCCACGTGTTCGTATGAGGCGCGTCGCTTTGGCGTGCACTCTGCCATGGCCTCGGCCGAGGCACGGCGCCTGTGCCCGCAGGCCATTTGGACGCATGGGCATTTTGATCGCTACCGCGAGGTGAGCGCGCAGGTCATGGCGATTCTCGCCGACGAGACGCCGCGCGTGGAGCGCGTATCCATCGACGAAGCCTTTATCGATATCACACCGGGTCGCTTTGCGCCCGAAGACCCGCTGCTGGTTGCGCGGCGTATAAGCGACCGCGTGGCAGCGCTGGGAGTGACCTGCTCCATTGGCGTGGGCTGCAACAAGACGGTCGCAAAGATCGCAAGCGAGCGGGATAAGCCGTTTGGGCTGACCATCGTGCGCCCCGGGACGGAACAGCGCTTTTTGGCCGCGCTACCAGTGTCTGCCATGAGCGGCATCGGGCGCTCGGCCGAGGAGCGACTGCGCCGCATGCGCATCTACACCCTCGGCGAGCTATCACGTGCACCGGAATCCACCTTGGCCTCTATTTTTGGCGTCAACGGCGAGCGCATGCGCCAGCGTGCACTGGGGCTCGAAATCTCTGAAGTCACGAGTCTCGATGAAGAGCGCGAGGTCAAGTCGGTCAGCAATGAACGCACCTTTGCTAAAGATTTAACTGAGCGTGGGGATATTGAGGCGGCGATTGCGCTGTTGGGAGAGTCAGTGGGACGCCGCCTGCGCCGTCAGGGGCTGACGGGTGCCACGGTAACGCTCAAGCTTAAGTATTCGTATGGCAGCGGGCGTACGGCACAGCGCCGGCTGCCTCATCCGACCGACGATGAGAACATCTTCGTGGCGGTTGCACTCGAACTGCTCGACAACATCTGGCAGGATGGTATGCATGTTCGCTTAGCGGGCATCGGCATGAGCGACTTCGACCACCAAGGCGGCATCCAGACTGACCTGTTCTGCGAGATCGATGACCGCGGAGCCCAATCCAGCGACCGCCGCGACCTCTCCGTCGCCATCGACGCCGTCCGAGACAAATTCGGCGACACCGCCCTTTCCTTCGGCCGCCAATCCCGCTTCAACGATTAACCGCCTTTGGGCAAAAAGAAAGCCGGGCAGGTGCGGAAAACCGCACCTGCCCGGCGATATGCGTGAGGGTAGCTAAACCCCGTCTCAAATGAGCTACTAGAGGAGGTTGAGGGGGAGCTGGGGGGCGTCTCCCCAGAGCTTCTCGAGACGGTAGAAGTCACGTGCCTCGGGAGTAAAGACGTGGACGACAACCGAACCGTAGTCCATGAGCATCCAGGTCTTCTGCTCGCGGCCCTCGATGGAGAACGGATGCTCGCCGCAAGCCTCGGCGACCTTCTCCTCGATCTCGTCGACGATCGAATCGACCTGGCGGTTGTTGGTACCGGTGGCAAGCACAAAGTAGTCGCACACATCGGAAAGCTCGGTCAGGTCGAGCACCTGAACGTCCTCACCCTTCTTGTCGTAGGCGGCCTGCGCGGCGGCGCGGGCGACATCCTCGGCGGCGACACCGCTCGCGGACAGCGAGGCGGCAGTGCGGTCGGACGTGGCGACGAAGCTCTTGTGCTCCACACCTTCAAGAATCTGCTCGTCGGTCATGGTCTCGTCGGCCATGGAATACCTCTTTCTAGACAGCCCGAGCTAGCGCAGCTGGGCGTAATAGTTGTAAATCGTAATAGCCGTGGGATAAAGATAGCGCCCGGACTGGATCACATAGACCAGACCCTGCGCAAAACAGGAGAAGAACAACTCATCGAGCGTCGACTCCCCCACCATCTTGCGCAGGGCATGGGCATAGTCGCCGTGGCGGTTGGGCTCGATGGCATCGGCCACAAAGACCACCATATCGAGCGGCGTCATGTCACAGGCACCCACGGTGTGACGGTCGACAGCCTGGAAAACGGCCGGCGACAGCTCGGGAAAAAGCTGCGGAAGCTCATAGGCGGCAACAGGGCCATGCAAAAGCGGCGTCGCGGCGGAAGGAGAGCCGGCAATCTTAATGCCGTAATGCAGAGCGCGCGTGACCAGCTCGTCGTCGGAGAGCACTTTGTCCCAGTCATGAATCAGGCCGGCGGCAGCGGCATCAAAGCGGTCAACGCCGTAGACCTCGGCTAGATGAAGTGCGGTCTCGGCAACACCCAGCGAATGCACATAGCGCTTGCGCTTATCCTTCATGCGAACATCGAGCAGCTCTTGAATGCGCTTGAGCAGCGCGCGCTCATCGCCCTCAAACTGATCCTCTACCGACAACGTAGACCCCCATCACTCAAAATCTTCTTGGCCCAAATCGGCATATAGCCTGCGTTTGCGAATGTAGCCGAGCACGGACTCGCTCGTAAGATAGCGCACGCTCATGCCGCGGGCAACTCGCTTACGAATGTTCGTCGAGCTGATCGCCAGCGCCGGAATCTGAATATAGCGCACGTCGAACGGCAGCCCCGACTCTTTGATTCGGGCACGCGCCGTATCGATATCAAAGCCCGGTCGTGTCGCCGCAATAAAGGTAGCAAGCTCAGCGATTCGTTCGGCATCATGCCAGGTCACGATATCGATAATCGCGTCGGCGCCCGTAATAAAGTAGAGCTTTACCTGCGTCGGGTAAAAGTCGCGAAGGGCATGAAGCGTATCGGCCGTATAGGTTACGCCCGGACGGTCGATCTCGAACCGGCTCGCCAAAAAGGCCGGGTTCGCGGCGGTGGCGAGGACCGTCATGGCATAACGGTCCTCGGCAGGCGTCACCGGCTTGTCAAGCTTAAAGGCAGGAGAGCCCGCCGGCATAAAGAGCACAGCGTCCAAGTCGAGCGACTCGCGCGCCTGCTCGGCGGTCACCAGGTGCCCGTAATGGATGGGATCAAAGGTGCCACCCATAATGCCGAGCCTAAACTCCTGCCCGTCCTCTAGAGGAAGCTCGGGCAAACCGATTCCACCGCGCAACGACATGGCTTACTCGCCCTCCGAGGTCTCGGCATCGTCCTCGGCATCCGCCGCATCGACAACCTCGACGCCCTCATCCGCAGCATCAGTTACGTCAATGGCCTCAACGGCAACGTCCTCGCCAGCATCCTCGAGCTCCTCGTATTCCGAGAAGTCCTCGGCGCCCTCAAAGTCAAAGGCGCGCTGGCAAATGCGAACCTCGTCGCCCGCACGGCAACCGGCCTTCTCGAGCGCGTCGTCAACACCCATACGCGCAAACTTATGCTGCAGGTAAATGACGGCCTCCTCATTTTCCCAGTCGGTCTGAATGACCATGCGCTCGATGGCACGACCGACCACGCGGAAGGCACCGGGCTCTTCCTGGACAATGCGGAAACGCTTCTCACGCTGCAGGCGACGGCGCTCCCACTCATCGTCGCGCAGAACGACCGGTTCATCGGAGACCGCAAGCTCGGCGCGGAGCTTGGCCACCTGCTCACCTACGGCAAGCATCAACGTATTGAGACCGGCGCCCGTCACGGCAGACACGGCAAAGAACATATGTCCATCGTCGAGCGCTGCGCGCTTGAGGTCGGCAATCTTGTCGGCCGTGCCCGGCGCGTCGCACTTGTTGGCGACAACGATCTGCGGACGCTCCGAAAGCTCGGCGCCATACTGCTCGAGCTCGCGGTTGATGATGCGATAGTCCTCAACCGGATCGCGATCCTCAAAACCGCCCGTCATGTCGACGACATGCATGATGAGTGCCGTGCGCTCGATGTGGCGCAGGAACTGGTGACCCAGGCCCTTGCCCTCGCTCGCGCCCTCGATAAGACCGGGGACGTCGGCAACGACGTAAGAATATTCGCCGGCACGCACCATGCCGAGGTTCGGCACGAGCGTGGTAAACGGGTAGTCGGCAATCTTGGGACGGGCAGCGCTCATACGCGCAATGAGCGATGACTTACCCACCGAGGGAAAGCCCACGAGCGCGGCATCGGCCATAAGCTTCATCTCAAGCTCGATCCAGTGCTCCTCGGCCGGCTCGCCTAGCTGGGCAAAGGCCGGAGCGCGACGTACCGATGTCACAAAGTGGGTATTGCCCAGGCCACCGGCACCGCCGGGCGCCACGACGACGCGCTCGCCATCGTGCACCAGGTCGGCAATCTCGAACATCGGGGTCTGCGTCTCGGGGTCGAGCTCGCGCACCACGGTACCCATAGGGACCTTGAGAATCAGGTCCTCGCCGCTCTTGCCGTTACGACGGGCACCCTGCCCGTGCGTGCCACGCTCGGCGCGGAAGTGATGCTTAAAGCGGTAATCGATCAGCGAAGACAGCTGAGCATCGGCCTGGATGACGACATTGCCGCCACGACCGCCGTCGCCGCCATCGGGGCCGCCCTTGGGGACAAATGCCTCGCGCCTAAACGACATGCATCCGGCTCCGCCGTCGCCGCCGCAAACGTTAATGCGGCTGATATCGGTGAACTGTGACAACAGAATCGCCTCCTACAAAAAGAGGGAGACCCTTGAATCCTAAAACTCAAGTGCCTCCCACATATGTGCTCTATGAAGGGTGAATTACGCGTTCGCGAGCGGGCGTACGCTGACCCTGTGCTTGATACCCTTGTGGAACTCAACGGTACCGTCGACCAGCGCGAACAGCGTGTCGTCCTTGCCACGGCCAACGTTCTCACCCGGGTGGATGTGCGTGCCGTGCTGACGGACGAGAATCGTGCCCGTGGTTACCGTCTGGCCGGCGAAGCGCTTCGTGCCAAGGCGCTGACCGCGGGAGTCACGGCCATTACGGGAGGAACCGAGTCCTTTTTTGTGTGCCATTGTGTATACCTACTCTTTCGTTACGAGTGTAATCTACTCGGCGACGGGAGCCTCGGCAACAGCCTCGGCCTCTGCCTTGACAGCCTTCTTGGCGCGGGACGTAGCCTGGACCTTCACGATCTTCAGCTTGGTGAGCTGCTGACGGTGACCCTTCAGACGACGATAGCGCTTACGCTTGTGGAACTTGAAGACCAGCTGCTTCTCGCCCTTGAACTGCTCAACGATCTGAGCGGTAACCTTGGCCTTGGCCAGCTTGTCGGGATCGGTGACGATCTTCTTACCATCGTTGAGGAAGATAACCGGCAGGGTGACCTTGTCGCCCTCATTGCCCTCGATCTTCTCGACGGTGATGACATCGTCGGTGGCGACCTTGTACTGCTTGCCGCCCGTGTTAACGATTGCGTACATGTTTACTTGCCCTTCATGCATCAGTTAGTGCAACAGCCGAATATAGTAGCAGGCGAAAATACC
Organism: Collinsella sp.; assembly: GCA_048189345.1. Lineage (GTDB taxonomy): Bacteria > Actinomycetota > Coriobacteriia > Coriobacteriales > Coriobacteriaceae > Collinsella. The sequence continues at coordinate 37,342 of DBEZGO010000124.1, read as the reverse complement.
CCCGTCAACGAGTATGTGGAGCAAATCCACAAGTTCGCACAGGTATGGGGCTGACGAGTCGGCCCTCGTCGTCCTCGCATGCTTGATTCTGACGCTCGACATCGTAGGAGCAGATGGTCACGAGGTCTTGCATACCGGTGGAAACAATAGGTGCATCCACGCCCGGGGTCAAGCCCTGCAACAAAACATCAGCAGCGGAAAGCAAAATTTCCGGACGCATGGAGCCTTCGTTGTCGGCATGGGTGTCGAGCATGAGCACCAAATGGTCCGGGCGCTCCCCCGCCGTGAGCTCATAGCCAACGAGCGTGTGATCCAAATCCAAGCGCTTGCTCTTTTTTCCGCGCGCGTAGTCGATGCCATGGTCCGCGCGCAACGCGTCGATCGCACGACGCACCTCGTCGGCGCTTACGGGCGCCTCAGGATCCAAGTGCAGGTCGATGCGATACGACAGGCGCGTGAGCTGCGCCGTCAACGCCGGCGTGCGCACGTCGATGTACGCCGCCTCGATGGGCGCCAGATCGGCCGGAGACGCAGCAGCCAAGCGCCCAAACGCCTCGTCGAGCGTCACGAACTCGGTCATAAACAGGTCATACCACTCGCAGGTCGACGACGTACCCACCGGTAGCGCCGAAGAGAAGCCCACGCGCATGTGCGGAGAGAAACCCTGCGTGACGGCATAGGGAAGCCCCGCACGGCGCACGATGCGCTCAATGGTATGGATTACTTCGAGATGGCCCAGGTACTTAAGGCGATCGCGCTTGCCATAGCGAACACGAAGCCTAAAGAGCGTGGGGTTGTCGGTCAGGCGCTCACTCATGCGCGATCACCCATCAATACATTCTTGGCGTGGAGCGTGGGGCAGATTCCGCAGCCGGTGCACGACGTGCGGGTGCAGTCGGGAGTCGTGACACCCTCGAGCGAGCGACGGTACTCGCGCTCGAGGAAGCCGCGCGTGCAGCCGGGGCTCACGTGTTCCCACGGCAGACGCCAGTCCAACTCGTAGGGCAGGTGCACGAGCTCATTGAGGTCGATGCCGTTTTTGGCAGCAGCCTCCTTCCAGTTATCGAGCGAGAAATGCTCTACCCAGGCGTCAAAGCGAGAGCCCGCGCGCCAAGCGTCGATGATGACGGGCGTCATGTCACGACCGGCGCGGGACAGCGCGGCCTCGATGAGCGAAGTCTCGGCATCGTGGTAATGCACGCGGACGGCACGGTTGCGAACGCTCGTGACAAGCAGCTTCTGGCGACGCTTGACGTCGTCGTAGTCGAGCTGCGGGCACCACTGGAACGGCGTGACAGCTTTGGGGATAAAGACCGAAACCGAGATGGACACCGAGATCGAGCCGCGACGAGCCTTGGGCACCACGGAACGACCGAGCTCCAGCACGTGATCGGCCAGATTGGCGATGGCCACGATGTCCTCGTCGCGCTCGCCGGGAAGGCCCATCATAAAGTAGAGCTTCATGCGGTTCCAGCCGGCCTCGAAGGCCGCCTTGGCCGCACGGTCCAGATCCTCCTCGGTCACGTTCTTGTTAATGATGTCGCGCATGCGCTGGCTGCCGGCCTCGGGCGCGAACGTCAGGCCGCCCTTCTTTTCGCCAGCAACCGACTCGGCCATATCCACGCCAAACGAATCCAGGCGCTGCGACGGAATAGACACGCGAATACCCGTATCCTCCAGGCGACGGTTGAGCCTGCCGAGCACGTCGCGAATGCAGGAGTGGTCGGTCGTGGAGAGCGAGGTCAGCGACACCTCGTCATAGCCGGTCTTTTCCAGACCCTGAATCACCGACGAGACGATCTGGTCGGCCGAGCGCTCGCGCACCGGGCGATACGTCATGCCGGCCTGACAAAAACGACAGCCGCGGGCGCAGCCGCGCAGGATCTCGATAGACAGGCGGTCGTGAACCAGCTGCGCATAGGGCACGCACGACTGCGACAGCGGATTCGTGGCGCCGAAATCCTCGACGACGCGCTTGTAGACCACGGTCGGCGCATCCTTGCCTTCACGCGGCACGGTGTAGCCATGCGGCGAGCAGGGCCCGTCGTGACGAACCTCATAGAGCGACGGCACGTAGTTGCCGGCAATGGATGCAAGCTGCTCGACAATCTGTGCGCGCGGGGCTCCTTCGTCGCGCAGGCGGCGATGCAGCTGACAGGTCTCGAGCAGCGACTCCTCGCCCTCGCCGATGAGGATGACATCGAAGAAGGCCGCGTACGGCTCGGGGTTGTACACCGAGGGACCGCCGGCAATGATGATGGGGTCGTCTTCGCCACGGTCGGCCGCTAACAGCGGAATGCCAGCGAGGTCGAGAGCCTCGAGGAAGTTCGTCACCGCCATCTCGTGCGGCACATGCAGGCCGACGATATCAAACGAAGCGACCGGCGCTGCACCCTCGAGTGAGAGCAGCGGAATGCCCGCCTCGCGCATAGCGTCACCCATATCGGGCCACGGCACATAGCCACGCTCGCAGGAGATGCCCTCGGCCTGGTTAAGGATGTTGTAGAGGATGGCGATGCCCTGGTTGGGCAGACCAACCTCGTACACATCCGGGTAGATCAGGCAGCAACGGTAGTCGGCATCGGCCTTGGAAAGCGTGCCCCACTCGTGATCGATATAGCGACTCGGCTTCTCGACCTTGGCGAGCAACGGCTCGATTAAATGAAAACAATCTTGGTATGCAACGCGCAACGGAAAACCCCTAAGCAGCGAGATCTGATGCGTCTTGATAGGACGCCATAGGACGGGTAGCGCCCGCGACCGTGGTCACCAGATCGCGAACGCGGGAGAACGTGGCAGTGACCACCTCGTTGGCACGGCTGTAGTCGACATCGCGCTCGTAGAGCGAAACGAGCGCACGGCCCATGCCGTAGGTGCCCGCGGCAGCAGTGAGCGCCTTGACGGCAAACCCAATATGCGGCGTCTGTTTGACGAGCGCGCGGGTGACCGCGCGGATCACAAGACCGCCGGCAAGCACGCCCGCGACCTCGTAGCCGCGCTCAGGCTTAATGCCGCGTCCAAAGACGGCAGCGAGCTCAAAGAGCATGCCCACCTGCGCCAGCGCCATAACGGGATAATCGGCGCCAGGCAAAAACACCAGCGCACCGGTCGCCATATTGGTGAGCGCGCACGAGGTGATGATACGATTGGCGGCCGCGATGCGCATGAAGGCAAAGTTCGCCGCAAAAGCCGTTTCCTTGTCGGTGCGATCGAGAATCCAGCGGGCAAGCGTCTCGAGCAGATACGTCTTATCGGTTGCCGCTACCACGCCGAGCATGGGCGTGGACTCCTCGATAAACGGCACCTCCACAGCAGACTCGGCAAGCACGCACACGGGCGCACCGGCGATCACGAGCTCCTGCACGGCACTCTCCAAGCGGTCGGAACCACACGAGAGCACCAGCACCACATCGGTATCGGTCTTTGGAGCAATTCGCTCCTCCCCCAGACGCTCGACGCGCACAATACCCGAGGTCGTCTGCGGCACAAAGGCGTCACGCACCGTCTCGGCCAGAAAGCGCGAGGCGGACGAATCCAGATAGACCGAGACGCGCACCGGCGTATCGGAATCCTTCTTAACGGACGCGCCCATCTTAAAAGCGCGGGTCAGCTTATCTACGGGAATTTTCATAGCAAACCCCTCCAGCGGTTACGCGGCGCCCGAACGATGCCGCCATATGGATTGTACGATACCCACCGTCAGCAGCTGAATCATCATCGAAGACGAACCGAAGCTAATAAACGGTAGCGGAATACCGGTAATCGGCATCATGCCGATGCACATGCCGATGTTTTCGAAGGTCTGGAACGCCCACATGCCAACGATGCCCACACACGAAAGACGCAAAAACAGCGACTCACACTTAAAGGCGACGCGAATCGTCGAAAAGATCAGCAGCACGTAGAGGCACAGGAGCAAAAAGGAACCACAAAAGCCAAAGGTCTCGGACAGAAAGGCGAAGACGAAGTCGGTGTGGAACTCAGGCAGAAAGCCGCCGGCTGACTGCGTCGCATGGCCCAAACCCTTACCAAAGAAGCCGCCCGAGCCAACGGCGATAAGCGACTGCTGCAGGTTGTAGGCATCGTCCGAATCGGCATTATCGGGGTCGATAAAGACCGTCAGACGGTTCATCTGATACTGCTTGATGAGCACATCGTGGCCGAGCAGCGAATCAAAGACCGAATCGAGCGCCAGGACGAGGGCCACCAGGCCCACAAGCAGGGCCAGGGTCGACAGCACCCATTCGCGGCGCGCACCGCTCATACAGATGACGATAGCGCCGGAAACCAGCACGACCAGGCCCGATCCCAGGTCGCCCATGGCAACGACGGCCAAAAACGGAATGGACAGCATGCCGCAGAGCTTGACGTAGTCGCGAACGGTATCGATGCGGCCGTTATACTGCGATCCAAGCGTAGCAATAAAGAAGATGGTGATGAGCTTGGCAAGCTCAACCGGCTGGAACGTCAAGCCAATACCGGGAATCTTGATCCAGCCCGTCATGCCCAGACCGCCCGTATAGGACAGACCCGGAATCTTGGGCGAGAGGATCACGATCAGGTCGATGACGAGCAACGCCGTCGAGAAATTGGAAATACCGCGCAGATCGGTACGCCAGACCAGCACCGCCAGCACCGCTCCGATGCCAATTCCCAGCAGATGGCGTGAGAACGAGGCATCGGCCTTAAACTGCGAAGCCGACCAGATGATGATGGCACCGTAGGCAACGAGCGCCACAGTAGCCACGAGCACACCGATATGCACCTTTTGGCGAAACGTGCCGCGCGAGGCCGAAAGTTGCTTGTTGACGCGGTCCAGGCTGCTGCGAGAGCCGGTTTTGGTTGAACGGAACAGGTCCGCCGGAGAAAAATCCATCGCAACCTCCTATCGAACCGAAGAATCGCCCGAGGCCGAAGAGGTATCGGGCTCGTCATAAATCACGCCGAGCACGTCGCGCACGACATGCATCGCGGTATCTGAGCCGCCGCCGCCCTGCTCCAGAACAGTAGCGATGACATACTTGGGATCATCGGCCGGTGCATAGGCGCAGAACCACGCGTATTCGTCCTCGCCACTTTTCTCGCCCGTGCCCGACTTGCCGTATACCTGCGGCGTCAGGGTGCCAAAGTGCGCCGCCAGGGACGTCGATGCCGTGTAAATCACGTCGTGCATGCCGTTGCGAACTAGAGCCAAATCCGAATCGCTGTTGATCTTGGCCTCCAGGCGCTTCTTCTTGCCCTTGCCGTTGTACTTATAGGCATCGCCGTCGCCATCGCGCGACACGGCAGACAAAAACACGTGAGGCACGTACTGTTTGCCGCCGTTGGCAAGACCCATATAGGCACACGCCATCTGCAGGGGCGTCACCAGAATGTCGCCCTGACCGATGGCAATGTTGGTCATATCGCCGGCATTCCACTTGCGGTCCTCGGCAGAGGCGTCGGTGAAGTACGACTCTTTCCACTCGGCATCGGGAATACGGCCCGCGCCCTCACTCGGCAGATCGATACCGCAGGTTTTGCCTAGACCCCAGCGACGAAAGACCTCCTGCAGGCCCTCGGGATGTTGCTCGTCATAAAAGAACGCCTTGCCCATGTCGTAGAAGACGGGGTCGCACGAGTTGGCGATTCCCGACTGCAGCGTCATGGTGCCGTGGCCAGACGTCAGCCAGCAGCGCTTGCCCCACGACTTGCCCAGGCCCGTCCAATAGCCCGTGCAGTTGGTTGTCTGCGTTGAAGTGTAAGTTCCAAACTCAAGACCGGCCAGCGCCGAGAGCGGCTTGATGGTCGAGGCCGACATGTACTGTCCGCTAATGGCGCGGTTGAGCAGCGGGTGCGAACCCTTGTCATCATTGAGCTCGGTCCACACGTCATTTGAGACGCCACCGATGAAGACGGACGGATCGAACTTGGGCTCGCTCGCCATGCCCAGAATCTCGCCATTGTTGGGATCGAGACACACTACAGCGCCGTTGCCGGCATTGCTGTAGCCAGTGGTCTTGGCAAGCTCGATAGCGCTCGCCAGCGCCGTCTCACAGGCCTGTTGGATCTTAAGGTCGAGCGTGAGCTTAATGTCGGAGCCGGCCTTCGCGGGCACGGCGCCGGCCTGACCGGTCACATTGCCCGAGGCATCGACCTTGACGGTCTGCTCGCCACGAATACCCTGCAGCAGGTTTTCGTAGTAGCTCTCAACGCCCGCCTGGCCCACGATATCGCCCGACTGGTACGTAATCTTGCCAGCAGAAGCATCATCATCGCCAGAGGTTTTCTTATTCTGGGCCTCGAGCTGCTCGGAGGTAATGGTGCCGGTATAGCCCAAGATATGGCATGCCGTCTCGCCATATGGATACTGACGCTCGGTACGCTCGGCAATCTTGACGCCCGGGAACTCGCCGGCATGCTCCTGAATATAGGCAACTGTGGAGCGACGGACGTCCGTCGCGATGGTATGCAGGCTCTGGGCGCCCTCTGTATTGTCCTGGATATTGCGAAGGACCGCCACGTAAGGCATTCCAAGCACGTTGGCAAGATGGCGAACCAGAACCTCATCCTCGGCAAGGTCGCGGTAGGCCACGACAGCAAGTGAGGGACGGTTCTGGACAAGCGCCACGCCATTGCGGTCGAGGATGCGGCCGCGTACAGCAGGAGTGGTAACGGTGCGAGTCTGATTGCTATTAGCCTGCTTCTCGTAATAGTCCGACGAGACCATCTGCATGCCCCACAGCTTGACGGCAAGTGCCGCAAACATCGCGCCCACACCCGTGGTGAGGATGGAAAAGCGGCCCTTAAAGGCGGTCGCCGCGGTATTGCCCTCGCCCTCAGTGGCGCGCGGGGCCGTTCCATGCTGTGTATCGTAGGTAAAACGGGAATCGCCTCGACGCATGATGACCAGCGCGACCACGATGGCCACAACCAGCACGATACCGGCGATAATAACCGTCATCTGGGAAGACATCTACGGGCCTCCCCTATTTGAGCTTGCGGGTCTTGGGCTTAAAGCGCATACCCGTCTGGCGTCCGCCACGTGCGGAGAATCCATAGCCGGACTGCGGCACGACGCCGGACATCAAAAACGGAATGGCAACCAGACCCGTCAGGATCGAGGACGGCAGCGCATGGCCGAAGATCGCCACGACAAAGCTCGTCTCCAAACCCATAAACAGCAAGATGATGCTGTAGATCACATTAATGACGAGCGCAAAGGCGCCCACGGTGACGCCGCGCGCACTCGGGGTACCGCCCGTCTGACCGACGGCGCTGTGCACCAGGGCAAAAGAACCCACGGTCAGCAGGAGCGACATAACGCCCACCGGCACGGCAGCGGACAGGTCATAAAACAAGCCGCTGCAAAAACCGCACACGACGGCACGAGTCGGGTCGCCCGAGAACACGCTTAGGCACACCAGGATAATCATGAAGTTGACGCGACCTCCCGCAATGGAGATCTGCGGTGCCAGGCCTGCCTGCAGCAGCACACACACAATGGCGGCGATTACAAACGTGCGGGAGCTCATCCCCTGCTCGTGTAGATCCATGGACATGCCCCCTATTCGCTCGAGCCAGAATCGGTCGTCTCGGACGTGTCGGAACTGTCATCCGAGCTCTCGTCCTTCGTCTTGGTCGCAGCATCGCGCGACGTTCCCTGCGGCGTGCTATTGGCGGTGCTCACGTCCTCATCCGAGGCCGACTGTTCGTCGGTCAGCGAGGTGATGACCAGCACTTCCTCGTTGTTCTCGGCCGTCGTCTGGGCGCGCACCACAATGGTGTAGTACACGTCGTTTGCCGATTTCTCGACCGACGAGACGGTGCCGAGCGGAAGGCCCTTGGGGAACACACCGCCAATGCCCGAGGTCACGATGATGTCGCCAACCTTAACGTCGGAGTCGACGCTCACATACTCAAGACGCAGCGTGCCGTCAGCCTGACCTTGCAGCATGCCCTGGGCGCGCGTGTCCTGCACCATAGCGGACACGCCCGAGTTCTCGTCGCCAATCAGGCGCACGGTGGACGTCTTGGCCGAGACCTCGATAATCTGGCCTATGACACCGGCAGAACTCGTCACGGGCATGTTGATGGTAAGCCCGTCGGCAGAACCCTTATCGATGGTAACGGTCGAGGTCCAGGCATCGCCCGAAGCGCCGACGATACGAGCTGCAGTGGACTTGAGGTTGTAGGTCGACTGCAGACCGACCAGACCCTCCAGTCGCTCGGCGGTCTTTTGAGCCTCGGAGAGCTCGGCGACCTTAGAGGTCAGTTCCTCGTTTTGCTTCTTAAGCTCGTCAAGCGTGTCCTGTGACGCCGTAAGGTTAGAGAACACGTTACCGATCGCATTGAAGGGAGCCGCCACAGCCGAGCCCAGAAAACGCACCGGCGAGGTAATCGTCGTCACGCCCGAACGAACGGCATGAATCGGCCCCGTCTCGCCCTCACGAATATAAAACGTGAGCAGCAACACCGAAATCAGGCTGAAAACAATCAACGGGCGCATACCCGTTGATTGTCGCTTGGTATTCAGATTTGTGGAGAAACCCGAAGATCGTGCCAAATGGAATCCACCTTTTGGAAATTAAGCATTGGTCTGGACGAAGCCGCCATCAAACGCATTGGCCTCGAGCACGCGGGCACAGCCGTTAACAACGTTATCGAGCGCCGTGGGGCTGACGTTGACCGAAACGCCGGTCTCATCACGCAGGCGCACATCGAGACCGCGCAGCAGCGCGCCGCCACCGGTCAGCAAAATGCCGTAGTACATAAGGTCCGAGGCAAGATCGGGAGGCGTAGCGTCGAGTGCGTCCTTGACGGCCTTGGCCATCTCGTCGAGCGGCTTGTTGAGCGCGCGACGAATCTCCTCGCTCTCGATGCGCACGGTCTTGGGCAGACCGGTGATCACGTCGCGACCGTTGACCTCGACGTCGAGCTCGTCCTTGAGCGGCACGGCGGAGCCGACCTTGATCTTGATGTCCTCTGCCGTACGCTCGCCGATGGCCAGGTTGTAGGCATCACGAACGTGCGTGAGGATGGCCTGATCGAACTCGTCGCCGGCAATACGGATGGACTGCGAGACGACGATGCCGCCCATAGCGATAACGGCAACCTCAGTGGTACCGCCACCGATGTCGATGACCATGGAACCGGTGGGTTCCTCGACGGGCAGGTCGGCGCCGATAGCGGCGGCCATAGGCTCTTCGATCAGATAGGCCTGGCGGGCACCGGCCTGGATCGTGGCCTCAAAGACAGCGCGCTTCTCGACCGACGTGACACCGGAGGGAACGCAGACGACAACACGCGGACGCGGAGTCCACGGATAGCGCTTCTCGGACGCCTTGTCGATAAAGTAGCGAAGCATAGCCTCGGTAACATCGAAGTCGGCGATGACGCCGTCCTTCAGGGGACGAACGGCCACGATGTTGCCGGGCGTACGGCCGAGCATGCGCTTTGCCTCGATACCGACCGCCAGGATGCGCTCGTCATTCTTGTCGATGGCGACAACAGAGGGCTCGCGAATGACGATGCCCTTGCCGCGCACGGAGACAAGCGTATTGGCGGTACCGAGGTCGATAGCAAGATCGCCCGCATAGCTACCGAAGAACATATCCATCAAAGAAAACAACGCAACTCCTGATGTGTTGGATGATTGCTGGAAAATTACTAGCTCATCATACTAGCGCAAGCCCGGCGCCTCACTTGCGGTGAAGCGCCGGGCAAAGCTAAATCCCATAAGGTCACTACTGGTTGTCAGCAGCCGAGAAATCCATATCAAGCGAAGAAACGGCCCAGCCGATATGGTTGTCGGAGCGCACGAATTTGACGGTGTACTCCTGCTCGCCGCCCTTGGACAGCGATGCCTTCACCTTGGCGGTCGTCTCGGTCATGGACTGATCCATGCCCTCAACGGACACGGTGGCACCCTGCGGAATCGAGGAGATGATCATCGACTTAGCGTCCTCGGACAGGTTCGAGGCCAGACAAGACTCGGCCTTTGCGGTGTCACCGTCGCCGGCAGCCTGGAACAGATCGGTAACGACAGACTCCTGAGACGGGAAGCCAAAGCCGCGCGTGTAGGCAAAGCCCAGACCGCCCGCGGCGATCAAAATGAGCAGAAGTAGCACGATGAAGACTTTGAGACCCGTGTGGCGATGGCGACGACGGACCTTGGCCTGCTTACGATCCTGACGGTCCTGCTGGACCATCTCGGACTCGGACAGCGTAAAGAAGCCGGTGTCCGAGGGATCGGGCATAAACTGACCGGTCGCGCCCGTAGGATCGAGAGGATCGACGGCAGGAGCGTCCATCGCGGGCGCCGGAGCCGTGGCCATAGCCGTCTGGGCAGACAGCGCGGCAAGCGAATCGTGCACGCGGGCAAGCTCATCGGCCTGCTCGGAGGTGAGCTGGTAGATGCCATCGGCAGTAGCGGCGTTAAAGGCGTCGAGTGCGTCGGAGGGACGACCGGCGGCAGAAAGCGCCTGACCCATGCCGGCGTTAAGCGCACGCGTGTCGTCGCGAGGGCCGGCAAAGTCGATAGCCGTGCGGTAGGTCTCCACGGCATCCGCCGGACGGCCGAGCTTAATGAAGCAACGACCGAGCTCGCCGAGCGCGGCGGCAGGAGCCGGATTGGCGCCGTCGATGGCAGCCTGACGGAAGGCGGTTCCCGCGTTGGCATAGTCGCCCGATTGGAACAGCGCATTGCCCAGGCCCAGATAGGCCTTGAACGGCGTGGCATAGGAAGCATCCTGCGTAGCAGCAGAGAACGCCTGGGCGGCCGTCGTGTAGTCGCCCACGGCGGCGAGCGCCTTGCCGCGGTTGGTGAGCAGCGCGCCGCGCTTGCCGTAGGTGCCGTCGTTGAGGGCGGCGGCATAGGCCTCGGCGGCCTCGGCATACATGCCCAAGTGCATCAAGGCGTTGCCACGAAGGTGATCGGCCTCGCCCATAATCTCATCGGGAGTCTTTGCCGCCCCAAGCATCTGGGCTGCAGCGGAAAAATCACCCGCGCGGTAAGCGGCGCGGCCCTGTTGGATCAGCTGGCTATTCAAGGAAGTCCCCTTTACTCGTGAACGATCTCGACATGGACGATCTCGTCGCCGGCACGCAGCTGCGAAATCACATCGAGACCCTCGACCGTGGTACCAAAGACGGTGTAACCGGAATCGAGGTTATGCTGGGCACCCAGGCAGAAGTAGAACTGCGAGCCCGCGGAATCGGGGTCCATGGAGCGTGCCATGGCAAGGGCGCCATCGACATGGCTGTTGCGCGGATTGGTGGCAAACTCGCCCTTGATGCAGTAGCCGGGGCCACCGGTACCGGGCATGCCGTCAGGGCCCTCAAGACCGGCAGCGACGTCGGCGCCGGACATGTCGCGGGTATTGGGGTCGCCGCCCTGGATAACAAAACCGGGCACATAGCGATGGAACTTAAGGCCGTCATAGAAGCCCATCGTGGAAAGCTCGCAGAAGTTCGCGACATGAATGGGAGCGCCCTCGCCGTCAAACTTGACCTTGATGGTACCCTTCGACGTCTCGATTACGGCGCACTCGTCGCCGACAAGCTGATACTCGGGCGTGTAGAGCTCTTTCTTAAAACCAAACATGTGGTTCCTTCCTCGTGCGTTTAAAGCATATTTGTACGAATTGTAGCAATAAGCACGGGCTTACATCAATTGCGCACGTAGGTTATGCCGACTATGGCGAACTAATTTTAGGAACGCTGCTGCGGCTTCCAGGAACCAACATTGGCATCGTACTGGTTCAGCGCGCTGTTGCCGCCCTGCGCGATGGGCGCCAGGATCTCGCTTTGGTGGGAACTCATCGACTCGCCATCGGGAATGGCCAGCGAGATATCCCAGCTCTGGCAGATCACGTCGACGCGCTCATACATCCACTCGGCAAGCTGCTTTAAGTGGGCGATGTCATCCGCATAGACCGTATCGTCCTGTACTTTCAAGTTGTTAAGCTCATCTTGCGTCTTTTTGATCTGGTCGCGCAGGGCGTAGGCACTCTGCGACAGCTCCTGACGGGTGGACAGCGGCGTTCGGAGATAGCCGTTGTTAAAGGAATCGATGACCTCGCCGATCTGGTCCTCATCAGCGTAGGACACGATGGTCTGATACAGACCGTCGAGCCTGGTATAGAGCTGATCATCGGTGAGCACGGTATCTTCCTGGACCACCTCGGCAGAATCGTCCTGCTTGGTATCGTCCTCGGTCGCCTCGCCCTTTTGGCGCGTGGGGAAGGTCGTCTGCGCGGCCTGGCCAAACTGGTCGTAGAAGCCGGGCATAACACCCATGGGATCGGCCGTCACGAACCAATAGGCACTACCGCACACAAGGGCAAGGACCGCGATGACAATAAGCGGCTTGGGAATATGACGCTTGTGCTTGTGATAGGCGTCCTCGTCGGGATGCACCTTGCGCTTGGGTTTTTGAGCATCGTCATGCAGGGAAACGGGCGTGGGAATTTCGACCTTGGGGATACCGAAATCCTTATCGAAAGCCGGCAGCACGCAGGTCTCATTGGGGTCGGCGGCGTCCGAAAGCACCGCAGCGGCAGAGGTCGGCGCATGCGGCACCTCGGTATCGATCTGCTCTTGCGTTAGACGCGGAAAGCCCGCCGTGCGGCCCGCTGCCAGGTCGGATGCGGCCGCGTCCTCGGAGAGGATACCCGGAGCGGGGCGTCCGCATTTGGGGCACGTACGATCATGCGGAGAAAGACGGGCACCGCAGCCCTCACAGAACACGAACTCGGTGTGCTCGGGGCCATCGCCCGGACCCACATAGGCGTTGCAGTAGGGGCAGAACGAGGCGCCGTCCTCGATAGTCTTAAGGCAATGCGGGCAGATCACGGCATCCTCTTTTCGAAGCAATTCAAACAATCGAGGTTAGAGCATAACATCGCCACGGCCCCACAGGAACAAGGCACCAATTCAACATCGCCAGGGCGCGTAGCTACTTCTTCTTTTTGCTTGGCATCGAGACTTTGATGCCTTGGGCGGACTTGGTCACGCGAGAGCGCTTGGCTCCGGTACTCTTCTTTTTCTTGGGCTGGGCCTGGGCCACGCCCTCGAGTGCGCGGGCCTCGGCCTCGCGAGCGGTGCGATCTTCGCGGCGCTGCGCCATGTCGGCGGCAACGCGCTTGGCAAAACGTTCGGCCGTCGAGCCCGTCGAGCTCACCTTGCCGCCACCGCGGCCCAGGCGGACGCGCACACCGCGGCCAAAACCAGTTGCGGCATGACGACGACGCGGCTTGAGCGAATCCATCATCGTGGCGAGCTTAAAGAACACCGAGCAGGTAAAGACCACGATGACAGCCAAGATAACCATCTGGCCCATCGACAGGTTGGCAATAGAAAGCAGCTCCGGGAATCCGATAACGCCCACCAGGATGCCGGCGACTACAAACACAAAGAGCACCACACGTAAGGGTGTGAGCGGCTGCGAGATGCGCCAGATCAGGCTGACGCTCGCCGCGCACGACGTAAGCAGGCACATCGTAGACAGCGTGAGCTGGCTAAAGCCAAACACGCGCGCCACAAAGATATCGAGCGCCGCAGCCAAAATGACCGCAATCGACGCCGGCAGTGCACGCTTGAGTACGTTGGTCAAAAACGCACCCTTCACGCGAGCATTGTTGGGCTCCAGGCCCAACACAAAGCCCGGCGCGCCGATGCAGAAGAAGTTGATGAGCGTCATCTGGATGGGCTCGAAGGGGTACGGCGGCAGCGCGATGCACAGCGCCGCAAGGCCCATCGAGAACAGCGTCTTAGTCAGGAACAGCGAGGCCGAACGCTGCAGGTTGTTGATGGAGCGACGGCCCTCGGCCACCACGGCGGGCATCGAGGCAAAGTCGTTGTCGACGAGCACGATCTCGGCCACGTTGCGCGCGGCATCGGAGCCGGCCGCCATGGCGACGGAGCAGTCGGCCTCCTTGAGCGCCAGCACGTCGTTGACGCCGTCGCCCGTCATGGCCACGGTGTGCTCGCGGCGCTTGAGCGCCTGTACGAGCTCGCGCTTCTGCTGCGGGGTCACACGACCAAAGACATGGTAGCGGTCCACTGCGGCATCGAGCTTGGCAGGCGTATCGAGCGTCGTGGCGTCCACATAAGCGTCCGCCCCCGGCACGCCCACCACGCGCGCGATCGACGACACCGTACGCGGGTCGTCGCCACTGATCACGTTGAGGGTCACACCCTGCTCGTTAAAGTAGCCGATGGTCTCGGCCGCCGAGGTACGAATCTCGTCGCGGATGGTCACAAAGCCCACGGGCTCGGCCTCGCCCACCATATCGCCATCGGGTGTAAAGCCGTCCACGCGCGCCACCACGAGCACGCGGCAGGTATCGGCAAGCTCGGCGACACGGTTCTCGACCTGCGAAAACACACGCTCCGAAAGCACAAACTGCGCGGCGCCCATCACATAGGAGCCCTGCGCAAACGAAGCGCCACTCCATTTTTTAGACGACGAGAACGGAATGACCGACAGCGGCTCAGACACCTCGACCGGGCGATCGGCGTAATAGTTGAGCAGCGCCTGGCAGGTCTCGTTGGCATCGGCCGAAGTCGCACGTGCCACGTTAGCCAGCGCAAAATCGAGCACTGTGGTATCGACGGGAACAGCCGCCTCGTCCGAGTCCACGCCAAAGCCAACACCCTCAACAGGCAGCGGGTAGGTGCCCTCGACCTCCATGCGGCCCGACGTGATGGTGCCCGTCTTGTCCAGGCACAGTACATCGACGCGAGCGAGCGTCTCGATGCAGTAGAGCTGCTGCGCCAGCACCTTGCGGCGGGCCAGGCGCACCGTGGCGATGGCGAGCACCGACGAGGTCAGCAGCACCAGGCCTTGCGGGATCATCCCCAGCAGGGCGCCCACCGTGGACAGCAGCGCCGACGAAGGCACATGACCAGCCAACAGCTCGGAGAAGCACCACGAAAGCGCGCTATCGCCCGGGGTTCCCGCTGCATCCCACAGCTCGCTCACGCTCGAGGCAAACAACGCCAAACCGAGCGGGATCATGATGATGCTCGCAAAGCGCACGATGGCGTTCAGCGCGTTCATGATCTCGGAATTGACCTTTTTGACGTACTTGGCCTCGTTATTAATTTTGGCCACGTAGTTGTCGGCGCCGACATGGATCACGCGGGCGCGCAGCAGGCCCGAGTCGATAAAGCTGCCGCTCATGAGCTCGGAACCGGGCTGCTTCTTAATAAGGTCGCTCTCGCCCGTCAGCAGGCTCTCGTTCACGAGCGCCTCGCCGGAAACCACCACGGCGTCAGCGGGAATCTGGTCGCCGCGCCCCAGGCGGATGATGTCGTCGAGCACGATCTGGTCCAAGTCGAGCTCCACCTCGGCACCGTCGCGCACCGCGATGGCCTTCTTAGAGGTCAGCAGCGTGAGCTTATCGACCATCTTCTTGGAACGCATGGACTGAATGACGCCAATAGCGGTATTGAGGAACACCACGAACAGGAACGTCAGATTCTTAAACGAACCGGTCAAAATGACCAGGAACGCCAAGATCACGTTGATCAAATTGAACAACGTGCAGAGGTTCTCGATGATGAGCTCTTTGACCGACTTGGTCTTGAGCTCCATGTTGCGGTTGATCTTACCGGCGGCGATGCGCTCCTCAACCTCGGCGGTCGAGAGTCCGCGCTCGATATCCGTTGCTGCCATACCACGTCCCATCACGTCGCGTCGGTATAAGAAAAACCGCCCGGACCATGCGAGGTTCGGACGGTCTTACGTTCGATGGTGCCCCATGTTGGATTCGAACCAACGGCCTTCTGCTCCGGAGGCAGACGCTCTAATCCCCTGAGCTAATAGGGCCAACGTTTGGCATTATACCCAAGTGCACCACGGGCTATCAAAATAAAAGAAAAAGCTTTGCAATTCCGAGGAAGACGCGGCGCAACGGCTCACTTTAGAAGGCAAAAGCGAACCAGATAGTATAAACTCTCATGCACCATATATACACGGCTCGCGATGCGGGCCGTTTTTGCAAGGGTTATCCACCGAGATGAGAGGCGCACCATGATTGCAATTCTAAAGCAGAGCGCCAGCGACGAGGCCGTCAGCCATATCGTCAGCTGGATTGAGAAAAAGGGCCTGAAGACCGACGTCTCGCGCGGCGAGAACGAGACGATCATCGGCCTGGTGGGCGATACGACCAAAATCGACCCGTTCCTGCTCGAGTCCATGGACGTCGTCGAGCGCGTGCAGCGCGTCTCCGAGCCGTTCAAGCGCGCCAACCGCAAGTTCCACCCCGAGGACTCCGTCATCGACTGCGGCCACGGCGTCAAGATCGGCGGCGATCAGTTCCAGGTCATCGCCGGCCCGTGCTCCGTCGAGGGCGAGAACCTCATCCGCATCGCCCGCCGCGTGAAGGCCGCCGGTGCCACGATGCTGCGCGGCGGTGCCTACAAGCCCCGCACTTCCCCGTACGCCTACCAGGGCATGGGCCCCGCCGGTCTGGACCTGCTGTGCGAGGCGTCTGCCGAGCTCGACATGCCGATCGTCACCGAGATCATGGACCCACGCGACGTGCAGGTCTTCCTGGACAAGAAGATCGACGTCATGCAGATCGGCGCCCGCAACGCCCAGAACTTCCCCCTGCTCAAAGAGGTCGGCAAGACCAAGACTCCAATCTTGCTTAAGCGCGGCATGTCCGGCACGATCGATGAGCTGCTCATGGCCGCCGAGTACATCATGAGCGAGGGCAACGACAACGTCATCCTGTGCGAGCGCGGCATCCGCACCTTCGAGACCCATACTCGCAACACCTTCGACCTCAACGCCGTGCCGGTGCTGCACCACCTGTCGCACCTGCCCGTCGTCGCCGACCCCAGCCATGCCACCGGTTACACCCGCTATGTCGAGCCCATGGCGCTCGCCGCGACTGCCTGCGGCGCCAACGGTCTGGAGATCGAGGTCCACGACGACCCGAGCCATGCTTGGTCCGACGGCGCTCAGGCCCTCACCCCCGACCAGTTCGACGACACCATGCGCCGCATCCGCGCCATCCGCGAGGTTGTCTGTCAAGAAACCGTTCAGGAGTAGCCCATGGGTACGGTAAGAAACGCACGCGTTAACCAGGGCGGCCCCAAGTGCGCCGGCATCGTCGGCCTGGGCCTCATCGGCGGCAGCTTTGCCCGCGGCTATGCGCAGGCGGGCGTTCGCGTGCTGGCCTGGGACCCCGATGACGACGTCATGACGGCCGCCAGCATGGGCACCGTCGCCGGCGAGCTCAACGACAAGACACTCGGCGAATGCGACATCATCGTCCTGGCATGCTACCCCGAGGCCTGCATCGAGTGGCTCGAGGCACATGCCCAGGCACTCGCCGACGCCACCGATACCGAGGCCATCATGGGCCCTGTGGTGATCGACACGGTGGGCGTCAAGGGTATTGTGTGCGAGCGCGCCTTTGAGCTTGCCCGCGAGCACGGTTTTTACTTTGTGGGCGCGCACCCCATGGCGGGCACTCAGTTCTCGGGCTACGCACATTCCCGCGCCGACCTGTTCCAAGGCGCACCGCTCGTGCTCGTTCCGCCCGCGGTGGACGACGCACTTAAGCTGGAGCTTTTGGGCCAGGTGCGCGAGATGGTACGCCCCCTGGGCTTTGGCAAGTTCAGCGTAACGAGCGCCGCCGAGCACGACCGCGTCATCGCCTTTACGAGCCAGCTCGCGCACGTCGTCTCCAACGCCTATGTTAAGAGCCCGACCGCTCAGGTCCACCACGGCTTTTCGGCCGGCAGCTACCGCGACCTTACCCGCGTGGCGCACCTCAATCCGCAGATGTGGTCCGAGCTCATGATCGATGACGCCGATGCGCTCGCCTTCGAGATCGACCATCTGATCGAATCGCTCGGCGCCTACAGCCGCGCCCTTAAGGACCGCGACCAGCGCTATCTGGAGAATCTCCTTGCCGAGGGCGACCGCATTAAGCGCGCGCTCGACGACGAGGCCTCCCACTAGACCACCTATCACGCCAGGTCGAAAGGACCGAAGCTTATGGCGATTACCATCGATATCGACACCGCACGCCCCTACCAGGTGCATGTGGGCACGTTTTTGCTGGAGCAGGCAGGTCCGCTCGTACGCGCCACCGCCGGCGGCACCCGCGCCGTCATCGTGACGGACACCAACGTAGGCCCCCTCTACCAGATGCCCGTTAGGCAGAGCCTCGAATCCGCAGGCTACGAGGTGAGCATCTGCACCTTCGAGGCCGGCGAGGCCCATAAGCGTGCCGAGACCTACGTCGCCATTTTGGAGTTTGTGGCCAAGCACGAGCTTTCGCGCTCCGACGTGATCGTGGCGCTCGGCGGCGGTGTCGTGGGCGACGTGGCGGGCTTTGTGGCCGCCACCTACATGCGCGGCTGCAAGTTTGTGCAGATTCCCACAAGCCTGCTCGCCATGGTGGATTCATCGGTCGGCGGCAAGACGGCCATCGACCTGGCTGCCGGCAAGAACTTGGCCGGCGCCTTTTGGCAGCCAAGCGTGGTTATCGCCGACGTGGGATGCCTGGCGACCCTCACGCCCGAGCAGTTCGCTGACGGCTGCGGCGAGGTCGTCAAGCACGCCGTGATCGCCGACCCGGAGCTCTTCGCCGAGCTGGAGAAGACCCCGCTCACGCTTGAGCTGCTGAACCGCGACGTGGCCCGTGTGGCGCTCATCATCGCCCGCAATATCGACATCAAGCGCGCCGTGGTCGTTGCCGACGAGCGCGAAACCAATCAGCGCAAGCTCCTCAACTTTGGCCACAGCGCCGGGCACGCCGTCGAGGCCTGCGAGCACTTTGAGCTCGGCCACGGCAACTGCGTGTCGATCGGCATGGGCATCATCACGCGTGCCGCGGCCCTGCATGGCATCTGCGATGCCGAGCTGCCCGATCGTATTGAGGAGCTCTGCGCGCGCCACGGCCTCAAGACCCGCTGCGAGCTTTCCGCCGATGCCGTCTTTGCCGAAGCGCTCCACGACAAAAAACGCGCGGGCGACACCATCGATCTAGTGATTCCGCACGACATTGGCCGTTGCAGCATCGACCGCACGCCGCTTTCCACCTTCCACGATTTGATTGCCGAGGGCCTCGGCCAGAAGGGAGACGCATCCGCATGCTAGCCCGCATCACCCCGTCCCCGCTCAAGGGCACCGTTCCCGCCATCGCGTCCAAGTCGATGGCGCATCGCCTGATCATCTGCGCCGCGCTCGCCAACGGCGAGACACACGTCACCTGCAACACCACCTGCGCCGACATCGAGGCTACGGTGCGCTGCCTTACGGCACTGGGTGCTCGCATCGAGACCGTCGAGGACGGCTTCCAGGTCCACCCCACCATGAAGAGTGTTGAGTTTGGCCTGCTCAAGGCCCTTGCCGGCGGCACGCTTGACTGCGGTGAAAGCGGCTCCACGCTCCGCTTTATGCTGCCTGTCGCCTGCGCGCTGGGTGCAGAAGCAACTTTTGTGGGTCAGGGGCGCTTGGGCGCCCGCCCGCTCTCCCCGCTCTCGGACGAGATCATCGCCGCCGGCTGCGACCTACAGGGTCTGGGAGGTTTTCCGCTCAAGACGAGCGGACGCATGCGCCCGGGCACCTTTGTGCTTCCGGGCAACGTGAGCTCGCAGTATATCTCCGGCCTGCTGCTGGCAGCCCCGCTGCTGGCCCAGCCCTCCTGCGTGCAGGTAACCGGCCTCATTGAGAGCCGTCCCTACATCAACCTGACGATCCAGGCCATGAAGGCCTTTGGCGTCGAGGTCAACGTCGAGCGTATTCCGGCCAAGGACGGCCAGCCCGAGGTCACGAACTTCCGCGTGAGCAGCGGCTCGTACCGCACGCCCGGCAGCGTAGCCGTCGAGGGTGACTGGTCCAACGCTGCCTTTTGGCTGTGTGCCGGCGCCATCGGCACCGACCCCATCACCGTCGAGGGTGTATCCCTGAGCTCCGCACAGGGCGACCGCAACGTGCTCGCCGCGCTTTCGCGCTTTGGCGCCCGCATCGTGCGCTCTACCAACGCCGCCACCGTGCAGTCCGACAAGCTCGCCGGCTTTGAGATGAGCGCCCACGACATTCCCGACCTGGTGCCCGTCATCTCGGCCGTAGCCTCGCTGGCGCAGGGCCGCACCTTTATCCGCGATTGCGCCCGTCTGCGCATCAAGGAATCCGACCGCCTGGTCACCACCACCCGCGAGCTCACCGCGCTGGGCGCGCAGGTGCGCATTGCTGGCGACGACCTCATCATCAAGGGTGTCGATGCCTTCACCGGCGGCGAGGTCGATTCGCACAACGACCATCGCATCGCCATGATGGCCGCTATCGCCGCGAGCCGCGCCACCGGCGAGGTCGTAATCCACGGCGCCGAGGCCGTCAACAAGTCCTATCCCGATTTCTTCGACCACTACCGCCTGCTGGGCGGCAAGGTCACACTCGAGGAGGAATAGCATGTCCTCGACCTTTGGCAACGTCTTGCACTTAAGCATCTTCGGCCAGTCGCACTCCCCCGCCATCGGCTGCTCGCTCGATGGCATTCCGGCGGGCATCGCTGTTGACCAGGAGCAGCTGCAGGCCTTCCTCGACCGTCGTGCCCCCGGTCGCGACGAGACCGCGACCAAACGCCGCGAGGCCGACGCCGCCCACATCATCGCCGGTGTGGTCGATGGACATACCACCGGCGCGCCCATCGCCGCGATTATCGAGAACACCAACACGCGCTCCAAGGATTACTCCGAGCTGCGCCGCAAGCCCCGCCCCGGACATGCGGACTTCTCTGCGCGCGTGAAGTATCACAATATGCACGATGTCGCCGGTGGCGGGCATTTCTCCGGCCGCCTCACGGCACCCCTGTGCATCGCCGGCGGCATTGCGCTGCAGGCACTCGAGGCCCGCGGCATTAAAGTGATGGCGCATGTGGCGCAGATCGGCGGCATCTCCGACCTGCCGATGGACGACATGGTCTATCGCGAGGCCGACCGCAAGGCGATCCTTACGAACGATCTGCCGTGCATTGACGCCGCCGCAGCCGACCGCATGCGCGAGGAAATCCTAGCCGCGCGCGACGAACTCGACAGCATCGGCGGCATCGTGGAGTGCGGCATTTACGGGCTTCCCGCGGGCATCGGCGACCCCATGTTCGACGGCATCGAGAACCGCATCGCGCAGATCGCGTTTGGCATTCCCGCCGTAAAGGGCGTGGAATTTGGCATGGGCTTTGCCGTGGCCGCCATGCGCGGCAGCGAGAACAACGATCCGTACCGCATCGATGCCGAGACCGGCGAGATCGAGGTCGAGTTCAATAACGCCGGCGGCATCCTGGGCGGCATTTCGACCGGCGCGCCCGTCATGTGGCGCATGGCCGTAAAGCCGACGCCCTCTATTGGCCGCGAGCAGCAGACCGTGGACATGGACGCCATGGAAAACGCCGAGCTTTCGGTCCATGGCCGCCACGATCCCTGCATCGTCCCGCGCGCTGTCCCCGTAGCCGAGGCAGCCGCGGCGCTCACCATCTGGGACGCCCTCCTCGAGGACGCAGGCCAGCTCTAAAAATCTCTGGGGGCCAACTCCGGCCCCCACGCCCACCCAGTGATTTTTCTGGGACGGGGATTAAAAAATCATTGTGTACCCAGTGATTTTTTAATCCCCGTCCCAGAAAAATCACCGACACGTGAAAGGGGTCCCTATGGACCTTGCTGACATCCGCCAGGCCATCGATGGCATCGATACCACGCTCCTCAACAGTTTTGTCGAACGCATGGACATTGCCACCGAGGTCGCCAAATCAAAAATCGAGATGGGCAAGGCCGTCTTCGACCCTGCCCGCGAGCGCTCCAAACTTAACAACCTCGCCAGCCGCGCGCCCGAGCGCTACGAGGCGCAGACCATCACCCTGTTCCGTCTCCTCATGAGCATGAGCAAGGCCGAGCAGCAGCGCTACATCAACGAGCTCAAGGGCATCACCGTCTCGCAAAAGGCCCACGCCACGGCTGCAGCCTCCGACACGCCCTTCCCTCAAACGGCCACCGTCGCCTGCCAGGGCGTCGAGGGCGCTTACAGCCAAATCGCCGCGTGCAAGCTCTTCGACGTGCCCGACATCGCGTTTTTCGAGACCTTCGAGGGCGTCATGTGCGCCGTGCGCGACGGCTTCTGCGAGTTTGGCGTGCTGCCCATCGAGAACTCCACCGCCGGCTCGGTCAACGCCGTCTACGACCTGCTCGCCCAGTTCGACTTCCACATCGTGCGCTCGCTTCGCCTCAAAATCGACCACAACTTGCTCGTCAAGCCCGGCACCAAGCTTGCGGACGTGCACGAGGTCTACAGCCACGGCCAGGCCATTGCCCAATGCGCCGGCTTTATCGAGGCGCACGACCTACACGCCACCAAGTACCCCAACACGGCCATGTCGGCCGAGATGGTCGCCAGCTCCGAACGCACCGATGTTGCCGCCATCGCATCGCGCAGCTGCGCGGCACTCTACGGCCTGGAGGTACTGGAGCCCAACATCCAGGACTCGGACAACAACTACACGCGCTTTGTCGTCATCAGCCGCGAGCCACGCGTCTACCCCGGCGCCAACCGCACCTCGCTCATGATTACCACGGCCAACGAGCCGGGCGCACTCTATCGCGTACTCGAGCGCTTCTACGCGCTCAATATCAACCTCATCAAGCTCGAGAGCCGCCCCATCCCCGGGCACGACTTTGAGTTTATGTTCTACTTTGACCTGGACTGCCCCTTTGGCAGCAAGGCCCTCGATGACCTGCTCGATTCCATCGACGACGTGTGCGAGAGCTTCACCTACTTTGGCAGTTACACGGAGGTGCTCTAGATGACCGATGTCGCCGCAACCCGCCCCTACGGCGTGCTGGGCCGCGTGCTGGGCCACAGCTACACCCCGACCATCTACAAGGAGCTCGCGGGGCTAGAGTATGTGCGTTTTGAGCGCGAGCCCGAGGACCTCCAGGCTTTTATGACGGGTGACGAATGGGAGGGCACCAACGTGACCATCCCCTACAAGCGCGCCGTCATGGAATACCTGGACGAGCTGAGTCCACTCGCCGAGCGTATGGGAAACGTCAACACCATCACGCGCCTGCCCGACGGCCGCCTGCGCGGCGACAACACCGACTACTTCGGCTTTCAGTGCCTGGTCGAGGAGCTGGGCGTTGAGGTCGCCGGCAAGAAGGCCCTCGTGCTCGGTGCCACCGGTGGCGCCGGCACCACTGCCAGCATGGTGCTCGGCGACCTGGGCGCCATTGTCGTGCCGGTCGGCCGCACGAGCGAGGTCAACTACGACAATATCTCGCAGCAGTCCGACGCTGCCCTGCTCGTCAACTGCACGCCCGCCGGCATGTTCCCCCACTGTCCCGATGCCCCCTGCACGCTCGAGGGGCTCGATGCGCTCGAAGGCGTTATCGACATTGTCTACAACCCTGCACGCACGGGCCTGATGCTCGAGGCCGAGCGCCGCGGCATCCCCTGCATCGGCGGCCTGCTAATGCTCGTGGCCCAGGCGGCGCAAGCCGTTGAGCGCTACACCGGCCAGGTCACTCCGCGTGAGCGCATTCTGGACGTAACGGAGCGCCTGTCACGCCGCGAACAGAACATCGCGCTGATCGGTATGCCGGGCTCGGGCAAGACCCGCGTGGGCGAGCAGATTGCCCTGCTCACGGGGCGAGAGCACATCGACCTGGACCGCGCCCTCGAGGAGCGCCTGGGCATGCCCTGCGCCGACCTTATCGTCGAGCGCGGCGAGGCGGCCTTCCGCGAGCAGGAGACGGCGGCGCTGGCCGGCATCTCCAAGCGCAGCGGCCTGGTGCTTTCCACCGGCGGCGGCGTGGTCACGCGCGACGAGAACTACCCGCTACTGCACCAGAACAGCCAGATCGTGATGCTCAACCGTAAGCTCGACGAACTCGCCCACAAGGGTCGCCCCATCACCGCCCGCGACGGTATCGACAAGCTGGCCGAACAGCGCATGCCGCGCTACCGCGCCTGGGCCGACTACATCATCGACTCACGCGACTGCGCCGCCAACACCGCCCAAGCCCTCCTCGACACCCTCCCACCCGCTCTCTAATCAAAACCACCACAAAGGGGACAGGTAACTTTGTGGTGGTTTTCCAATCGCAAAGGAAGCAACCATGAAAGCACTCGTCATCAACGGCCCCAACCTCAACATGCTCGGCATTCGCGAGCCGGGCATCTATGGCAGCGACAACTACGACCGTTTAGTGCAGATCTGCCAGGAAGCGGGCACTGCACAGGGCTTCGACGAGGTCGAGGTTTTCCAGTCCAACCACGAGGGCAACATCATCGACAAGATCCAGGAGGCCTACGGCAAGGTCGACGGCATCGTCATCAACCCGGCTGCCTACACGCATACGAGCGTGGCGATCCTCGACGCCCTCAAGGCCGTCGCCATCCCTGCCGTCGAGGTCCACATCAGCGCCGTCGAGACGCGCGAGGACTTCCGCCAGGTGAGCTATGCACGCCTGGCCTGCTTCGCCACCATCACCGGCGAGGGCCTGAAAGGCTATGCGCATGCACTGGAGCTGCTGAAGGAGCATCTCGAAAAGTAGCCTCGCGGATCAATTCATTAACACCGATTCACGCGAACAAAACTCCAGCGCCGGAAGCAGCGACCTCGCTGCTTCCGGCATTTTATTACTGGCATATAATCGTTGCAGTCACACTACGTCTGGAGACCCACATGCTGAGCATTCACCTGGGGGATTACCCCGGTTCCATCTACGATACCGAAACCTATTTTAGGAACTCATACTTGGACTCATGGTTCGAAGACCCTATGGCCGCACAGATTATTAAAAGCGTGGACGGATCAGAGCTCATCGGTCCCCACAACATCGTAAGCAAGCAGCTGGGCTCAATCACTCCACTCGAACTGTCCGGCGGCGTTAAGACGCTGCTGCTGGTGCGCAATCTCCCAAATATGGTGTTCAACGCATCCACCTGCGGAGACAACTGTGCCCGCTGGCTACTCAAGATCGGCAAAGAGCAGGATGTGCTGGTGACCTTATACCACATCATGAAATTCCCCTGGAAGAGCTTTGAGATTCGCATCAATAACGATGGCCGCATCGTTAGAAACATGCAGGAGTTTGTCGGCGCCACGAATGACTTTTTGGATGTTGATGAGTAATGAAGGGAACGCACACCGTTGTCGTAGAGCGTGCAAAGGTCAAATACACACTCACGTTTAAGCGCAATATTTCCTTCATCCGCGGCAACAGCGGCACGGGCAAAACGACACTCATCTCGATGATTCGCGACTACAACGATCGTGGACCGGAGAGCGGCGTCACGCTCAGTTGTGACGTTCCCTGTGAAACGCTATCTGGCAGGCGTTGGGAACGCGAGCTTTCGATTATCGAGGACTCAATAATCTTTTTAGATGAGGGTAACGAATTTATCTACTCAAAAGACTTCGCAAAAGCCGTTAACGGGTCGTCCAACTATTTTGTCCTGATATCTCGCCGAGACGCCAGCGAACTCCCCTACAGTGTCGACGAAATCCTAAAGCTGGTAAACACCACGAGTAAAACAATCAATGGCCGAAAGAGCGATAAACGCTTCTACTCTATAACAAAACCGATATACAGCCACACGGCAAACATGCTTTACCAGGATCTAAATGTTGGATTCGAGGTACCCGACGCCGTAGTTGTCGAGGATAGCAAATCTGGCTATCAATTCTACAACGCTCTTTGCAACCGACTCGGGATCCCCTGCTATACCGCCACCGGCGTTGCGAATCTAAAACGTACGATTCACGAATGCCCCGAGCAAAACGTTCTTGCCATAGGAGACGGCGCAGCGTTTGGTCCCTACATCGAAAAGGTGCTCGGACAGCGCGTTTACAAGAACGTTCGCTTGTTCCTCCCGGAATCGTTCGAGTGGACACTTCTGCAATCTGGTCTCATTCCCAGTAACGATATCTCAAAGATCCTCGAGGACCCCTCGAGCTTCATCGAAAGCCGCGACTACCTAAGTTGGGAGCGATTCTTCACCGACATATTGATCAAGTACTCGGCAGGCACTCGCTACGCCTACAGAAAGGCAAAGCTCAATGAGCAGTACCTGAGGCCGCAGGCGATGAATGCAGTTGCAAACGTCTTGCCCGAGTGCCTGAAGGCAGACTAGATACAGCGGGGAGGGCCAAGTTGGTCCTCCCCGCTTTTGTTACGCCTTCTTGATCACGTACGCCAATCCAATATCGCAGGCACAGCGTACGATTGACGCGAAGAACCACGATGCTGGCAGCGTCATAAGCAGAGGCTTGCTCACGCTCGGCTCCAGCCCCCTTTGGCGCGCCGTATAACCAATCCACATCAGCAGCACAACAGCAGTTCACGCCACGGCTTCGGCCTAAACGTATACCCGGCAAGAATAAAGAACACCGGCATGTGAAAAAGCCCAGACCATCAAGCGGTCCGGGCTTAATAAACGATGGTGCTCCATGGCGGATTCGAACCGTCGACCTTGGGATTAGAAGTCCCCTGCTCTATCCAACTGAGCTAATGGAGCAAATAACAGCACGCCCAAGCAAGCGCAAGCCTGTCAGGCGCAAGTAATTATAACCTAGTTGAACTGCTCACGGTACGCCTTGCAGACCTTATCGACCGGGCCGTCCATGCGAAGGTCGCCCTTCTCAATCCAAACGGCACGCTGGCAGATGCGCTCAACCTGCTCCATGGAGTGCGAAACAAACAGAACCGTCACGTCGCCGCTCTGGATAAAGTGCTGGATGCGGGCCTCGCACTTCTGCTGGAAGAACACATCACCGACGGAAAGTGTCTCGTCAACGATCAGAATGTCAGGCTCAGTGATCGTTGCGATTGCAAAGGCAATGCGCGCAACCATGCCCGAGGAGAAATTCTTAAGCGGCATGTCGACAAAGTTCTGAAGCTCAGCGAACTCAATAATGCCGTCAAAGTTGGCATCGATGAACTCCTTGGTATAGCCGAGCAGGGCACCGTTCAGATAGATGTTCTCGCGGGCGGTCAACTCGGGGTCAAAGCCGGCGCCAAGCTCAATCAGCGGCGCGATGTTACCGTGCGCCTTAACGCTGCCCTCGCTAGGCTCAAGCACGCCAGCGATAATCTTAAGCATCGTAGACTTACCGGAACCATTAGTGCCAACCAGACCGACAACTTCGCCGCGATGAATATCGAACGAGATGTGCTTAAGCGCCCGAAACTCCTCAAAGAACAGCTCGTGCTTGGCAAGCTTAATGAAGTACTCCTTGAGGTTGGTCAGCGACTCGGACGCCATGTTAAAGATCATGGTGACGTCGTCGACCTCGACAGCCAGAGGCTGCTCGCTGTAATCAACAACAGATTCAGTCATCACAGCACTCCTTAGATGTAGAGGATAAATTTGCGCTCGGACTTATGGAACACGGTGTAGCCAATAACAAGCGCAAGGACCGCCCAAGCGACGCACATACCAAACGTCAAAAGCGAGGGCGTGGTCTGGAACAGGAAGATATCGCGCATAAACTGCAGGTAGTTATACATGGGGTTCGCATAGACCAGAATGCGCACGAGATGCGGCATTTGCGCAACGAAGTCGGTCGTCCAGAAAATGGGCGTGATATAGGTCCAAGCCGTAATGACGACGCTCCACAGATGCATGACATCGCGGAAGAAGACCGTAAGAGCAGAGAGCATCATGCCCAGGCCCATGCAGAAGCACATAAGCAGCAGCAGGCAAACCGGCAGCAGAATCAGGTGCCAAGAAGGCATAACGCGAAACCACAGCATAACGATGGCGACGGCGACCAGCGAGAAGGCAAAGTTGACCAGCGAGAAGAGCACCTTCTGCACCGGGAAGACCCAGCGGTGCACCTTAACCTTCTTGAGCAGCGGAGCAGCACCCACGATCGAAGTCAGGGCCTGGTTCGTAGACTCGGACATGACGGCAAAGGTGACGTTACCCACGATCAAATACAGCGGGTACATCTCGGGCGTAATCGAGCCATTGCGGCCCTGGGCAAAAATCGTCGAGAACACGATGGCCATGACGATCATCATCAGCAACGGATTGAGCACCGACCATGCGACGCCCAGAACACTACGGCGATACTTGATCTTAAAATCCTTGGTAACCAGCTGACGAAGGATAAACGCGTCCTTCTCAAATTCGTTCTTAGCAAACGTCGCAGGCAGACTGCGAGTTTCTTGTTGCTTTGTCTGATCCGACACGGATGCAACTCCTTTACTCGTAATCGTTGACAAACGAACAGTATAGACCCGACGGCCATGCAAACGATTCGCGCAACAAAACTGGAGAACTAACCCACATCTTAGGATGGCAAGCCCAAACGGCTATACTTTCAGGGATTGAATGAATAAGGAGCATTGAGTGAATTCTGAATCCATCGCCGTCATCATCCCCTGCTACAACGAAGCCCTCACGATCGGCAAAGTCATCGACGACTTTCACCGCGAGCTTCCGCAGGCGACGGTCTATGTCTATGACAACAACTCGTCGGACGATACCTCACGCATCGCCACCGAGCACGGCGCCACGGTCCGCCTTGAGCCCCGTCAGGGAAAGGGCAACGTCTGCCGCCAGATGTTTCGCGACATCGACGCCGATTGCTACCTGATGGTCGACGGCGACGACACTTATCCCGCCGAGGCGGCCAAAGCCCTCTGCGAGCCCATCCTTAACGGCACGGCCGACATGACCGTAGGCGACCGCCTCTCCAACGGCACCTATGCCGAGGAAAACAAGCGCGCATTCCACGGCTTTGGCAACAACCTAGTTCGCGCCATGATCAAGTGGATCTATGGCTACAGCTTCGATGACGTCATGACCGGCTACCGCGCCATGAGCCGCCCGTTCGTTAAAACCTTCCCCGTGCTTTCCGAGGGCTTCCAGATTGAAACCGAGCTCTCGATCCACGCCGTCGACCACCGCTGGCGCATCAAAGATGTACCCATCGAGTACCGCGACCGTCCGGAAGGCTCCGAGTCCAAGCTCAATACCGTGAGCGACGGCATTAAAGTCGTTGCGATGATCGGCACGCTGTTCAAAGACTACCGCCCGCTGAAGTTCTTCAGCCTGGTTGCGCTTCTGTTTGCGGTGATCGGCCTCGTCCTGGGCATGCCCATCGTTGTCGAGTATTTCCAGACCGGCCTGGTCCCGCGCTTCCCCACCGCCATGCTTGCTGCATCGTTTATGTTCCTGTGCGGCCTGAGCCTTGCGACCGGATTCATCCTGGATTCTGTAGCAAAGGTCGAAAAAAAGCAGTGGGAGGTCAACGTGTACAGCAAATACGCCTACGATGACCAGCCCGGCCACCCTGCTTCCAAGCAAAGCGAGAGGTAAACCACCATGCCGCTCATCTCCATCGTCGTGCCGTGTTACAACGAGCAGGAATCGCTTCCGATTTTTCTCAAAGAGCTCGATGGCGTCGTTCGCATCATGACTCAGCAAGACCCCAGCATTTCCTTTGAAGCCGTCCTCATCGACGATGGCTCGACGGACAAAACGCTCGTCGTCATGAAGGCAGAAGCCTCGGCGGTGCATCCATACGTCATCCACTGGCGCTCTTTCTCACGCAACTTCGGCAAAGAGGCAGCACTGTTTGCCGGACTCCAACATGCAAAGGGTGACTATGTCGCCACCATGGACGCCGACATGCAGGACCCGCCCTCGCTCCTGCCGCAGATGTACGAGATCTTGCAAACCGAAGAATACGACAACGTCGCTACGCGCAGGACCACCCGCAAAGGCGAGCCTCCAATCAGGTCGTTCTTCGCCCGCATGTTCTACAAGATCATCAACCGCATTTCCAACGCGGACATCGTCGACGGCGCACGCGACTTTAGGCTCATGAAGCGCCCCATGGTCAACGCTATCGTCTCCATGGGCGAATATAACCGATTCTCCAAGGGCATTTACGGCTGGGTGGGCTTCAAGACCAAATGGCTCCCCTATGTAAACGTCAACCGTGTGGCCGGCGAGACCAAGTGGAGCTTTTGGTCGCTGCTCCTCTATTCCATCGACGGTATCGTCGCGTTTTCCACGGCGCCGCTCTCCCTCGCCGCCCTCACGGGTATCGTCTTCTGTCTCATCGCCATCCTGGGATTTATCGTCATCCTGATCAAAACGCTCGTTTGGGGCGACCCCGTAGGCGGATGGCCCTCCCTTGCCTGCCTCATTACGCTGTTTGGCGGCATGCAGCTCCTGTGCCTGGGAATCATTGGCGAGTACTTGGCAAAAGCCTACTTGGAAGCCAAGCACCGCCCCATCTATATCATTCGAGAATCCAACGAGGAACCTGATGACACGGCCCAATAACAGCACGCTCAAGAATGTGGCGTTCTACGCCGCCTGCTTCGCATTTTCCGTCGCACTCTTTGTCGCACTTGCAGCGGCGGAGCATGTCTACCCCTTTGGCGACAACTCGTTTCTCATCAACGATCTCAAATACCAATACATCGACTTCTTCGCGTGGTTTCGCCGCGTCCTTTTAGGCGAGGCAAACCTTCGCTATTCCTTCTCACAGGGACTCGGCATGAACACATGGGGGCTCTATAGCTACTATCTCGCCAGCCCCTTCAACCTGCTCTGCGTGCTGTTTCCCGCAGACAAGCTGACGCTCTTCGTATTTGCCATAACCGCGCTCAAACTGGGCTGCATCCACATCAGTAGCGCTTGGTATGTGCAAAAGCGCTTTGACCTGTCCAAGCCCGCCGCATTCTTGCTATCCCTCTCGTTCACGTTTTGCAGCTGGACCATCAGCAACCTGCGCAACCCACTCTGGATCGATTGCCTCATCCTGCTGCCAATCTGCGCCTACGGATGCCACGAGCTCATCCACAAGCGGCGCATGATCCGCCTCGTCATCGCAACGGCACTCAATGTCATGTTCTGCTGGTATACGGCCTACATCAGCATCTTGTTCCTCTGTATCTTCGTATTGGTCGAATTTATCGATTATGTTACAGAAGAAGGATTTAGCCGGAAGCTCATACTCGATCGGGCCCTACGATTCGCCGGGGCTATCGCGCTTGGACTGCTTCTGTCCGCCTGGACCTTTCTGCCGACCATCCTTGCCATGTCCAAGGGCGGTCCCGTTATGACACTCGGCCCCCTACTTAAAACCAGCCTCAAATCGCTCATCAGGGGCTTTCTTCCCTGCATGTGGGTAAACAACGAAAGCACACCGCAGTTCTATTGCGGCATCATCATGATGCTGCTTGCGGTGAGCCTGCTGGTTAACCGCACGGTTTCAATCAAGACACGTATCGCAACACTCGTCGTCACGATAACCCTGGTCGCAAGCTCCGTTTTGAGCCCGCTCGAGTACATATGGTGCGGCATGCGCGTTCCTAACGGCTTCTACTCGCGCACGGCTTTTTTGCTTAGCTTCTTTGCGCTGTGGGCTGCAGGATACGCGTTGCAGAAACTCAATGAGCGGCCAACATTACGTCGAGCCCATCGTCCGGCCATCATCATGCCGCTCCTGGCACTCACGGCAATTGAACTATTTGCCAACGCCCATGTTATGTGGAACCAGCTGTACACAGGCTATTCCGAAGAAACCAACAGCGCCTATGTCGCCACCGCAACCAACACGATCACAGCCATTCAAGGCCAGGATTCGGCGTCGTTCTACCGCATCGACCGTACGACTACGCGCGCCGATAGCGCCGCCCTCAACGAAGGCCTGGCGCTTGGATACAACCAACTGTCTTCATATTCGTCGGCAAACAACCCGCAGGCAATTGCACTGCTCAACTCCCTTGGATACAGCAGTGTCGGCGAGTTTTCGACCCGTTATGCCGAGCCCATTCTTGCCGTAGATGCCCTACTGGGAGTCAAGTATGCCATTCCTGAGAACGCGCCTGCGGGATACGTATTAGCCAAGACGAATCAGGCGGACTCCACAAGCGCGGTGTACGAGAACCCCTATGCGCTCAGCATTGGCGTCGCAGCCTCAAGCGATATCCAAAACAGCACGCTGAAGAGCGAGAACCCTTTCGAAAAGCAGAACAACCTCTACAGCAAAATCCTGGGCCGCGAGGTCGAGCTCTATACCAAGATCAAGACCACGAGCACGGAGAATAGCGATGGCTTAAAGCAATGGAGCGTTACTGTACCGGCAGGCTCCATCGGGTATCTCTATATCAACAAAGACGCGACCGCCGGCAGTTATTGGCCCGTCACCCTTACCATCGACCAGCGGACGATCGGAAACGAGGCCTGGAGATTCGACAATAATATCCGCCAGATTGCGGATGCATCGGACGCCCCGAGCCAGTATACGGTGTCAATCGGAGTCGCAGAGGGCTATACAGACATGCCCCAAGACAATGAGCCGGTCTTTTACGCCCTCAATCTGGACGTTTTCAAACGGGTCATTAACGAGCTTAAGACGAGCGAGTTTATTCCGACGGTTTTTGAGGACGGAAGGATCGAAGGCGAGTATACCGCCAAGGATGACGGCAACCTGCTGCTGAGCGTTCCGTACGATGAGGGCTGGAACGTAACGGTAAACGGCACCGCCGCAGAGCTGGCGCCCGCCGCCGATAAGGGCTTGTCATGCTTGAGCGTGCAGAAAGACGCGAATAGAATCGTGATGACCTACAAAACTCCGGGCGCCCTTGCGGGGCTTGCAATGAGTCTGGCGACCGCCGCCGCCCTTGTTGCGGCGGGGCTATACACCAAGCATAAGAAAAGCCGCCGTTAACAAGCGGCAGCTTTTACTCTCGAAAAGTTAATAGCGGCTAGAGCGTCTTGAGGTACTCCCCCAGCTCTTCCTCCCAGTCGGGCATGTGGAAGCCCATCGACTCGAGTTTGGACAGGTCGAGCGCGGAGTGGACCGGGCGCGGGGCGATTGGCCCCTCGACGCCGGCGTAGTAGTCGGCGGTGCTGACCGGGACCACTTTCTCCCCGTTGCCGTTGGAGGCCTCGAAGACGGCTCGGGCGATGTCGGCCCAGGACTTGACGGCGCCGGAGCCGGTGCAGTTATAGGTGCCGTAGGGGGCGTGCGTCCCCAGCACGTGGAAGATGGCCTGCGCCATGTCGCGCGTGAAGGTCAGGCGTCCCAGCTGGTCGTCCACGACGGTGACCTTCTCCAGCTTGTCCTCGGGGTCGGCGACGCGGTCGGACAGGCCCTTCATCGTCTTCACGAAGTTGTGCCCCTCGCCGATGACCCAGGAGCTGCGCATGATGTAGTGGCGCGGGCACCCCGCCACGGCGATGTCGCCGGCCGCCTTGGTCTGGCCGTAGACGGACAGCGGGGAGAAGGGTTCCTCCTCGGTATGGACCTCCGCGGTGCCGTCGAAGACGTAGTCGGAGGACACGTGGACCAGGGTGATACCGTGCCCGGCGCAGGTGCGTGCGAGCAGCGCCGGGCCGGTCGCGTTGGCCTTCCAGGCGGTCACGCGGCCCTCGGGGGTCTCGGCCCTGTCGACCGCCGTGTAGGCGCCGCAGTTGATCACGGTGCCGTAGAGCGACCAGTCGTACTGCGAATAGGCGTCCGGGTCGGACATGTCGAAGGTGTCGATGTCGCAGAAGTCGAAGTCCTTGGCCACGCCGCGCTCCTCGGCGAACGCGCGCACCGCGCGGCCCAGCTGGCCGTTGCAGCCGGTGACGAGGGTGCGCTTCGGTGCCATGGGGACGACGTCCCTAAGGTACGGGTGGTTAAGGTCGGCCTCGGAGACGGTGGCCTCATCCAGCGGGATCGGCCACTGGATGTTGAGCTCGGGGTCGGCGAGGTTAACGAAGGTGTAGGTCTTCTTCAATTCAAGGGACCAGTGGGCGTCCACCAGGTAGGTGTAGGCGGTGCCGTCCTCCAGGGCCTGGAAGGAGTTGCCCACGCCGCGCGGGACGTAGATGGCCCTGGACGGGTCGAGCGTGCAGGTGAACACCTTCCCGTAGGTGGCGCTGCCCTCGCGCAGGTCCACCCAGGCGCCGAAGACCGAGCCGCGGGCCACGGAGATGAACTTGTCCCAGGGCTCGGCGTGGATGCCGCGGGTGACGCCCCTCTTCTCGTTGTAGGAGACGTTGTTCTGGACGACCTTAAGGTCGGGAATGCCCAGAGCGGTCATCTTGGCGCGCTGCCAGTTCTCCTTGAACCAGCCGCGCGAGTCGCCGTGGACGGCAAGGTCGACGACCTTCAGGCCCTCGATGCCGGTCTCGGTGACGGAGAGGTCCTTCTCGAATGCGATGTCTGCCATGTGGGAAAAGCTCCTATCGAAGAGGTTGGGTAACCGGGGGGCGCCCCGGGCGGGCCGCAGGATCATCCCCATGCCCTGCGGTCCGCCCGGGGCGCCCCGCGGTGCGGGATGCCGGGGTTCGGCCTACTGCCCCTGGGCCTTATACCTGGCCTCGGTGGCCTCCTTGGCCGGGCGCCACCAGGACTCGTTGGCGACGTACCAGTCGATGGTGGCCTTGAGGCCCTCGGCGAAGTCGGTGTGCGCCGGCCTCCAGCCGAGCTCGCGCTGGAGCTTGGTCGAGTCGATGGCGTAGCGGCGGTCGTGGCCGGGGCGGTCGGCGACCCAGTCGAAGTCCTCGGGGTCGCGTCCCATGGCCTCCAGGATCATGCGCAGGACCGTGATGTTGTTCTTCTCCCCATTGGCGCCGATGAGGTAGGTCTCCCCCATCCGGCCCTTGGTCAGGATGTCCCAGACGGCCGAGGAGTGGTCCTCGGTGTGGATCCAGTCGCGGACGTTCTCGCCCTTCCCGTAGAGCTTGGGGCGGACGCCGTCGACGATGTTGGTGATCTGGCGCGGGATGAACTTCTCCACGTGCTGGTAGGGGCCGTAGTTGTTGGAGCAGTTGGAGATCGTGGTGCGAAGCCCGTAGGTGCGGGTCCAGGCGCGCACGAGCATGTCGGAGGAAGCCTTGGTCGAGCTGTACGGCGAGGAGGGCTTATAAGGCGTCTCCTCGGTGAACTTGGCCGGGTCGTCGAGCGCCAGGTCGCCGTAGACCTCGTCGGTGGAGACGTGGTGGTAGCGGACGCCGTATTTGCGGACGGCCTCCAGCAGGCGGAAGGTGCCCTCGACGTTGGTGCGCAGGAAGGGCTCCGGGTCGGCGATGGAGTTGTCGTTGTGGCTCTCGGCGGCGTAGTGCACGATGGCGTCGTGGCCCGGCACCAGCCTATCGAGCAGCTCCGCGTCGCAGATGTCGCCCACGACGAGCTCCACGCGGTCGGAGGGCAGCCCGGCGATGTTCTCGGGGTTGCCGGCGTAGGTCAGCTTGTCCAGGACGGTGACGTGGACGCCCGGGTGGTTGTTGACCACGTAGTGCACGAAGTTGCTGCCGATGAAGCCGCAGCCGCCCGTGACGATGATATTCTTGGGTTCAAAAATCTCAGACATAAAAATCCAATCTGAAGCAAGCAAAGCTTCTTTAGTATGCCGCAGGAAGTGACGCCGCGACACTATTTAACAAAACTATCGGACATTTCGGCATGCGATAAGAGCCATAACCTTCGCAGAATTACTTCCCCTACAAAACGCCTCCGGAATGCAGCCTTTGTCGTAGTGAAAAACCGAATCCCCAGTTATTTTGCGTAAGTAATGTCCTGATTTGGAGCCGACCGGGAAATAGCATAACGATAATTCCCACGATCTTGATAAACAGGGACGAAAGAATGGTATTTTCCGCTCGTCTTAATCTTATAAATCTCATCCACGCTATACGGAAGATTAGGAAAATCAGCCCTTGAGATCAGCACGAAATAATTCGAGGAATACAGCACATGATGGGCAAACTCATCAGAATGAATCTCTTTTAAGCCCTCATCGACAAATACAATCGAGTCATGAACGGACGAAAGCTGGTTTCGCCAATCATAATCGGTCAGGGCGACACAGGGACAATCGCATTGCAAGGAAACACCTGACTGCTCACCCGTTCGCATGTAGTCTGCGACCATATCAAACAGTGTCGTCTTACCCATGCCGCTATCGCCACGCACAATAGTGATGTTTCGCTTGATGGTAAATGTGTACTTGGTTCCCCTACGGCGGGAAATCTTAACAAGATGCGAACCGTTCATAAGCAGCACCTACAGATACGGAATCGACTCGTGAATCAATTCGGCCATGTTATGAACGATTCGACCGCTGTTCACGACTTTGATTTTAAACTCCTCGCGACCAAAGTCCATCACATGATAGAGATTAACAACGAGCTTGCGGTCTTTCGCCATGTCGAGAATCCACTTGGCACAGTTATCACCACAGGTCGAAGCGTTAAAAATATGCTTACGATCAAATCTCATAAGCAGCAACGTTTTCACGCCACCAGAAAGCTGGAGTGGGGAGATGGAACCAAGCACAGGGCTTTCGATGACGTTTTCGGAGACAACATCCGATCGATCGACATCTTTAATTATCGAGACCGCATAGGGATCCGTAATCCAAGAAGACCGGTAAGAGTTTTTGAAATATGTCGCTGTGTTGTAAATCGCTTCTGGCATATCGCCAAAGTAGACGCTTAACACATCCACTCCCAATCATATTGGCTATATGGTCACCGTAATCATAACGAAAGGGGCCACCAAATAACGGTGGCCCCTAAAAGAAAGCAAGAAGGCGCTAGTACTCGCGCGGGCTGTTGACGATCTCACCGGCGGCGACCTTCTTGAGATGCTGGCCGTAGACCGACTTGCCGTAGGCCTCGGCGGCCTCCTTAAGCCCCTCGGTCGTGATCCAGCCGTTCTCCCAGGCGATCTCCTCGGGCACGGACACGGGCAGGTCCTGGGAGTGCTCCACGGCGCGGACGAACTCCGCGGCCTCGTGGAGGCTCTCCATGGTGCCGGTGTCCAGCCACGCGTAGCCGCGGCCGAGGGTGACGACGGACAGCGTCCCCTCCTCCAGGTACATCTGGTTGAGCGTGGTGATCTCGAGCTCGCCGCGCGCGGAGGGCCTCACCTCATGGGCCTTGGCGGCGACGTCGCCCGGGTAGAAGTACAGGCCGGTGACGGCGTAGGAGCTCTTGGGGCGCTCGGGCTTCTCCTCGATGGAGACGGCCCTCCCCTGCCCGTCGAACTCCACGACGCCGAAGCGCTCGGGGTCGTCGACGTGGTAGCCGAAGACCGTGGCGCGGCCCGACTCCGCGTTCTGGACGGCGCGCGTCAGGTGGCGCGACAGGCCGTTGCCGTAGAAGATGTTGTCGCCCAGGACGAGCGCGCACGGCTCGCCGGCGATGAAGTCCTCGCCGATGGTGAAGGCCTGCGCGAGGCCGTCCGGCGAGGGCTGCTCGGCGTAGGAGAGGTTCACGCCGTAGCGCGAGCCGTCCCCGAGCAGGCGCTCGAAGTTGGGGAGGTCCGTCGGCGTGGAGATGACCAGGATGTCCCGGATGCCCGCCAGCATGAGGGTG
>DBEZGO010000123.1:0-16687 GCA_048189345.1 Collinsella sp. | reverse complement strand
ACCGTCATGGTTTTGAAGGTCGAGCTCCTGCGCCAAGGCGTGCAGTCCCCATGCGGGACGGCCCGAAGCCAAGATGAGCTTAATGCCCGACTCCTGCGCCGCGAGCAGCTTCTCGCGCGTACGCGGGCTAATCACTTTCTGGTCGTTGGTGAGCGTACCGTCAATATCCATCGCGATGGCTTTAATTGCCATATGTGCCTCCTTGCATCGTTTTTATCGCGCACTATCTTATCCGAGCCGGGGCACGTTCGCACAGCGCGCGTATGACGGTTGCAAAACCACCCCATTTGAAACAAACGCAAAAAAGTACTTGCAAAGACACGTTCCGACATATAAGTTGATAAAAGACCGCCGTTGCGGTTTTAAGTAGATCGAGCATATGAAGTTTCAGTTTTCAGCGTGTAAGAGAAGGAAGATCGGCAAAGTACAACCCCAAACGCAATGACAACTTAATGAGGTAACTGCCACATGTGAGGCACCCAGGGCATTGCTGTCTCGATTTTGAGCACGATGCCTTCCGCCTTGCATGGGCCGTTCCATCCCGCCCCTGCAGCAACTGCCTCACGGGCTCATTGAAAACCGCATAGCACCCCAACGTCAGCACATCACCCACGGCAAGCGCATCACTCACGACAACCAGCACATCAACAAACAGCACGAACATCAACCGATTGGAGAAGCTATGACAAACCACCACGCTGAAGACGGCGATAAGAAAAGCATTCTGGATGCCCGCATTGAGCGAGCATATGCAAACGAATATGACGCCGCCTTTGCCGCCGCGACCATCAAGAACTACGCGTCGCTACCGCTCGCGACGATCTTGGCCGACCACCCTCAACTGCTGAAGCGCTGCACAAAGATCATGGGCGACCCCGACATTCGCAAGCTGACAGACCCCTATGCCCCAAAACGCGACAACGATTCGTACGTTCTTACCGTAGGCTGCCTAGCCCATATGCTTACGGCGCTCGACACGAAACTCAAGCTCGAATGGAAACCCGACGAGCGTCATGAACTCGAAAGCAAGCGGAACACCCTGCGCACCGCACTGTTCCTTCCGTTGGACGGCCTCAAGCGCTGCAACGTCGAGCTCAATACACAGGCGCGGCAAAAGCCCGGGACCACGGGGCAGAAAACTCCAAGACCCCATGTGGCCATCGTCGACCGTAACCGATATAACCGCATGACCGCGCACTTTTCCGCCGAGGGAGCAGCCATAAGGACGCTGATCGACCTGCTGTGCCTCCTGAGCATCAACGAGCTATTTGAGGGCTATCTCGCTCTTGTTCCCGCGACGGCACCCAAGTCGGTAGCAAAGATCATCGAGACCTGCAGACGCCAGTTTGAGCGCCATCGCAATGGCAGCGAGATGAACGCCAGCATCGCGCAGTACTACGCGGCTCATTACAAAAATGACGGATGTGCCCCTGTCGAGCATCAGCTGCGGCTCGCCTACACCACGCCCACCGCAACGCTCCATCGCTTTGGAGCCCTTGGCGCTTGCGAGCCGCACGAACAGGCAGCCTGCCCCACAACCGAGCTCGATCTCAGGCTCGGACGAACCCTGTAGCCCGCCAGCCCCTCCACGGGCAACAATCCTATTCCACAACACAACCAACAGAAAGGAGTCCTCATGGACACCAATCATTCCCCCATCATCAGCCCCCTCACCATGCGTGAATCCGCCCGAGGTATCACGCTCACCAGCATTTACGATGAGATGCTCGCCCGTCGCGAGCTCTCCGTCATGGGAAACATCGAAACCCCGATGGCCCACGACCTATGTCAGCAGATCCGCCTGCTCGATGCCACCGACCCCAGCCGCCCCATCACCATATTTGTCGCCAGCGCCGGCGGAAGCGTGCGATCGGGTCTTGCGATCTATGACGCCATGCGCCTCGCATCGTGCCCCATCCGCACCGTCTGCCTGGAATTCGCCGCGTCCATGGGCGCCGTGATCTTTATGGGCGGCGACGATCGCCGTATGGCGCCCCATGCAGAGCTCATGATTCACGACCCGCTGATCCCCCAGGGGGCAGGCGGCTCGGCACTTGCGCTGCAGGAAACCAGCCGGCGTCTCATGCAGACCCGCAAGACCCTCACGCAAATCCTCTCGGACCGCAGCGGCCTCACGCCCAAGCGCATCCAGTCCCTCACTGCAAAAGACACCTACCTTTCGGCCGAGCGCGCCGTCGAGCTCGGCTTTGCCCACGAAATCCTCTCGACCACCAAGGAGGTCGCCCATGTCTAACCTCGCCAGCCGCCTCGCCGCATCTGAGTCCGCATCGTCCACCATCCTCGCCAAGGATCGAACGCTTTCCTGCGACACCCGCCAAACGGGACTCAACAACAACGCACTTGTGATCGGCCCCTCGGGAGCCGGCAAGACCCGAAACGTCCTCAAGCCCAACCTGCTGCAAATGAACGCAAGCTACATCGTGCTCGACACCAAAGGCACGCTCTGTCGCGAAGTGGGACCCGTGCTGGCAGCCCACGGTTACCGCGTGCAATGTCTCAACTTCGCCGACCTCAACACCGTCCCGGCCCTTGCGCCCGGCATCGAGCGCTGCGGCTACAACCCCCTGAGGCACATTCGCCGCAAGGTGGACGGCAGGCCCAACCAGCAGGACATCCTCTCGGTAGCAAAGGCCATCTGCCCCATCGAGGACAACAACCAGCCTTTTTGGGATCATGCAGCGGCAAACCTGCTGTCGTGTCTTATCGCCTACGTCACCGAACAGCTACCCGCCGACGAGCAGACGATCAGCTCGGTCATCAAGCTGATCGAGCACCTGCAGGACGGTGCCACGAGTCGATTGTTTGACGACCTGATCACGATCGACCCCCAAAGCTATGCCCTCTCGCTATGGCGGCGCTACGCCATTACGCAAAATGCCGAGCGCATGCACGCGAGCATCGTCGGCATCCTTGCCGAAAAGGTCATGTGTCTGGGATTCGACGGTGCGGCACAGCTCTATCGTGAGTGCCATCAGGTGGACTTCGCTTCCATGGGACACACCCCCTGCGCCCTGTTTGTAACCGTGAGCGATATTGACCGCAATCTCGATCCGCTGACCGGCCTCTTTATTTCGCAGGCGTTTATGGGCCTCATTCGTGAGGCCGATAGGCAGCCCGACGGCAGCCTGCCCATGCCCGTGCGCTTTATGCTCGATGACTTCGCAAATCTGCAGATCCCCCAGATCGACAACGTGCTCTCGATTATCCGAAGCCGCAACATCTGGGCAACGCTGCTGCTGCAGTCGACCAACCAGCTCGATGCGCTCTATGGCGAGGCACGCGCACGCTCCATCATGGGCAACTGCGACACGCATCTGGTGCTGGCGTTCCAGGATCCCGAGAGTGCCCGGGTGTTTTCCGACCGCGCCGACGCGCTGCCCAGCACACTCATGGCGACGCCGATTGATTGCTCGTGGCTCTTTGTACGCGGTCGCACTCCCGAACAGGTCGAGCGCTTTAGGCTCGAAGACCATCCGCTCTACGGGGAGCTGCCCGAGGCGCAGCGAGGCCATGCGGAGGCCAAGATCTAAGCGCAGGGTTCTCGCAGCGCGCGGCGCCCCGGCGATGTTCCACAAAGGCCGTGCGCCCCGGGACCACGGCAAAGCAAAGGGGCCCGCATCCGATAGGATACGGGCCCCTGACTATAAGGCACGATGCGTTAACAGCAGCGACTACTTACGGTGAGCGCGGTAGAACTCGATGAGCGCCTGAGTCGAAGCGTCCTGCTCGGCCTTGGCGGCGTCGTCGTGGAAGGCAGGGGTAATCTGCTTGGCAAGCTGCTTGCCCAGCTCGACGCCCCACTGGTCGTAGGAGTCGATGCCCCAGACCGTGCCCTCGACAAATACGATGTGCTCGTACAGGGCGATGAGCTCGCCGAGCGCAAACGGGGTCAGCGTGTCGCCAAAGATCGAGGTCGTCGGACGGTTACCCTCAAAGCAGCGGGCCGGGACGATCTGCTCGGGCGTGCCCTCGGCACGAACCTCGTCGGCCGTCTTACCAAAGGCGAGCGCCTTGGTCTGGGCCAGGAAGTTGCCCAGGAACAGCTCGTGGACATCCTGGCCGCTGTCGGTCGCAGGGTTGGCAGTGTTGGCGAAAGCGATAAAGTCGGCCGGGACCACCACAGTGCCCTGGTGCAGCAGCTGATAGAAGGCATGCTGGCCGTTGGTGCCGGGCTCGCCCCAGAAGATCTCACCGGTATCGGAGGTCACAGCGCTGCCGTCCCAGCGGACGTGCTTGCCGTTGGACTCCATGGTGAGCTGCTGCAGGTAGGCCGGGAAGCGGTGCAGATACTGGCAGTACGGAAGCACGGCGTGGCTCTTGGAACCGAAGAAGTTGACGTACCAGACATTGAGCAGGCCCATCAGCGCGACGGCGTTGTTCTCGAGCGGGGTGTTGCAGAAGTACTCGTCGATGGCGTGGAAGCCTTCGAGGAACTGCCGGAAGCGCTCGGGGCCGAGCACGACGATCAGCGACAGGCCCACGGCGGAGTCAACGGAATAGCGGCCGCCAACCCAGTTCCAGAAACCGAAGGCGTTGGCGGGGTCGATACCGAAGGCCTCGACCTTCTCGAGTGCGGTGGAAACGGCGACGAAGTGCTTTGCCACGGCCTCGGCGTTCTGCTCATCGGAGCCGTCGATGGCGCCCTGAGCCTTGAGCTGCTCGAGCATCCAGGTCTTGACCTCGCGGGCGTTGGTGAGGGTCTCGAGCGTGGTGAAGGTCTTGGAGACGATGATTACGAGCGTGGTCTCGGGATCCAGGCCCTTGAGCTTCTCGGCCTGGTCGTTGGGGTCGATGTTGGAGAT
Organism: Collinsella sp.; assembly: GCA_048189345.1. Classification (GTDB taxonomy): domain Bacteria; phylum Actinomycetota; class Coriobacteriia; order Coriobacteriales; family Coriobacteriaceae; genus Collinsella. The sequence continues at coordinate 11,864 of DBEZGO010000123.1, read as the reverse complement.
GTAGCGGCAGTCGATACCGGCGTCGGCATAGGGGCGCAGAGCCTCGTAGGCCATGACCGGGCCCAGGTCGGAGCCGCCGATGCCGATGGACACCAGATGCTCGATCTTCTTGCCGGTAACGCCCTTCCACCCACCGGAGCGCACGCGCTCGGCGAAGGCATACATGCGGTCGAGGACCTCGTGCACGTCGGCGACGACGTCCTGGCCGTCGACGATGAGCTGGCCCTTCTCGCTTGCCGGGCGGCGCAGCGCGGTGTGCAGGACAGCGCGGTCCTCGGTAGTGTTGATGTGCTCGCCAGAGAACATGGCGTCGCGGCGCTCCTCGAGCTTCACCTCGCGGGCAAGATCGCACAGCAGCTTGACGGTCTCATCGGTCACCAGGTTCTTCGACAGATCGAAGTGCAGGTCACCGGCGTCAAAGCTCAGCTTGTTCACGCGGTCGGCGTCAGCAGCGAACCAGGCCTTGAGGTCGATACCTTCGGCCTCGAGCTTCTCCTGATGAGCCTCGAGCGCCTTCCAAGCGGCAGTCGACGTAGCATCGATAGGTGCGGCAACAGTTGCCATAGAGTCCTCCTCAGCATACGGGCGCACGCCTCCATGCGCCCGGACATTCAGATGCCACTATTCTAGCGCAGGTCAAGACTACAATCAGCGAGCGTTGCCAATCGGCCCCCAAACGGCAACCGATTAAAAAGGGACAGGCTTATTTTGGCAGGTCAAACGCTTTACCAACCAAAAACAACCCGTCCTTTTATGGCAAATATTAGGCCGCGGCGCAGATGCTACCGAGCAACTCACGCAGAGGAGACCCGATGCCCTCCAGCAGTTCGGGCGCGATAATGGCAAAAACGGGAACCTCACCGATGCCCACGACAGCAGGCGCCTTGCCCTCCGAGACAATGCATCCATAAGGGACAAAACCGTCTTCGCCGGCATCGAGCGCCGCCATGCGACGCGCGAGCTCGCGCGCAAAGCCAGCAGTATCGGCATCGCCAATCGCCAGGACAAAGTCCACGCCTTCGTCGGTCGCCAGGGCCACGGCTTCGTCGATCAGCTCGTCTCCCCCGTCGCCCTCAAACGAGCCGCAGCGAAAAAGCACGCGCTCGAGCAGGGCTCGATCAAGCGAGCCAAGTGCCGCCGAGACAAGCTCATCGCGCGTATGCTTGTCACCGCCCAACACGACCAGCGCCTTGGTGCCACCGTAGTGAGCGACCAATCGTCCGCACCAGCGAGCCACGTCTCCATCCGCAACAAGGCGCGTCGGCATACCAAACCCATAATTGACCATCTTTCCCACAACCCTTCCGTGCGCATAGGCGGTATCAATCGTTAGGCTCATGCTACGAAGCGAGGTTTTCCGAGCTGTTTCGCACTCTTTAGAGCTGCGTTAAAACCCAATCCAACCGCACGACCATACCTACCAAAACAAACCAGTCCCTTTTTGACAGGTTTTGACGATGTCCGGACGAGCGGGTATTATCGAACAGATATTCGATAAGAACATGTGTTTGATGGGAGGACGCGTGGGGCACGAGCGTCACACCTATATCTGCATCGACCTCAAGACGTTTTACGCTAGCGTCGAGTGCGTCGACCGCGGACTCAACCCGCTCACCACCAACCTGGTCGTTGCCGACGAATCGCGCGGGCGCACGACCATCTGCCTCGCCATCACACAGGCCATGAAGGACTTAGGGATTCACAATCGCTGCCGTCTGTTTGAGATTCCCGACGGCATCGACTACATCAAAGCCGCACCGCGCATGCAGCACTACATGGAAGTGTCGGCGCAAATCTACGGCATCTATCTGGAATACGTGAGCCCGCAAGACATTCACGTCTATTCAATCGACGAATGCTTTATCGACGTGACGCCCTATCTAGACCTCTACCATACCAATGCCAAAGGCTTTGCCTGCATGTTGCGCGATGAGGTCCTCGCGCGCACCGGCATCACGGCGACGGTCGGCATCGGCCCCAACCTATTCCAGGCCAAGGTAGCGCTCGATATCACCGCCAAGCACGTACTCAGCCGCATCGGCATACTCGACGACGAGACCTTTCGCAAAGAGATCTGGCCCCATCGTCCCATCACCGATATCTGGGGCATCGGCCCCGGCGTGGCAGCACGACTCGAAAAGTATGGCGTCTACGACCTGATGGGTGTCGCCGCACTCGACGAGAACCTGCTCTACGACGAGCTCGGCGTCAATGCCGAATATCTCATCGACCATGCCTTCGGGCGCGAGCCGACAACCATCGCCGATATCCAAGCCTATCGCCCGCAAGCAACTTCGACCACCACAGGACAGGTGCTCTCGAAGGGTTATGCCTACGAACAGGCCTATACCGTCTTGCGCGAGATGGTCGACAACGCCGTTTTAGACTTGGTCGATAAGCACGTGGTCTGCGACAGCATCTCGCTCTTTGTGGGCTACGCGAGCGAACGCGCCGACATACGCCGCCTCGACGCCAGCGGTACAGCGCAGTATGTGGACGGATGCGGGCACCTGCGCTCGAGCACATCGAGTATCGAACCCACCGCAACCGCCGACCCCGAGCTCGCGCCCCGTGCGCCCAAGCCCGTCCAGCGCGATGACGAACGGCGTCGCCTGGTGCGCGAAGCGCAGGCAATCGATGGCATCTTTGTGGGAGAGCATGGCGGCAAACCGCGCGGTGGCTATGCCGCACTCTTTGCGCACTCTAACGCCTCGCGAAAGCTGAGCGAGCGTACCAATTCGTTTAAGAAGATCATGGGCTATTTCGATGAGCTCTGGGCGCATACTGTCGATCCCAAACGACCGGTCAAGCGCATCAACCTGGGATTTGGCAACCTCATGCCCGAGGAATTTGCCACCATCGATCTATTCAGCGATATCGAGGCCGATGAGCGCGAGCGCGACCTGGCGCGCACCGTCCTGGCCGTGAAAGGCAAGTACGGCAAGAACGCGCTCGTCAAGGGATTAAGCTTTACCGCCGGCGCCACCGCGCGCGAACGCAACGAACAAGTTGGAGGACACCGTGCCTAAACCCAAACAACAGCCCGTGCGCCCGCCGACCGCCTTCGAGCGCTTGGCGGACCCCGAGGGCAGACGCCGCGCCGCCGACCCCAACCTCACTGCCAACGGTGCCGTGCGCGCCAACCGCGCCGCACAGTTTATGCCCTTTGCCGCCCTCACGGGATACTACGAACTCGTGCGCAAGCAGGAAATCACCATCGAGCCAAAACGTGAGCTCACGGAAGAAAAAGCCCTCGTGCTTTCTAAAAAACTCGAGGGTCTCAAACGTGGCGACTTGGTTCGTGTCACCTATTACGATACATACGGCTATCGCAGCCGCACCGGCATCCTCGACGAGGCGCTCCCCGCCTTCAAGCTCCTCAAGCTCCGAGACATCGCCATCGACTTCGACGGCATCCAAGACATCGAACTGCGCGGACGAGCCTAGCCAAGGAAGCGCATCCAGAGCGACGCCTACAGCGTCATGACGTAGTAGCCCGCGTCTTTCACGGCCGTCTCGAGGACATCACGATCAACCGGCTGCTTAGAGCGCACGCGTGCCGTGTGGTCCGCATACGTCACCGTTGCCCACACGCCATCCAGTGCATTGAGGGCATTGGCTACGTTCTGAGCGCAGCCGTCACAGCTCATGCCGCCGATGAGCAGCTCATCGCTATAGGGATAGTGTGACGCATCGGTATCCACCACAACAACCTTTTTGGCCTTCTTGCCGCTCGCACCATCGCTGCAACAACTCTTCCCATGTGTCGAAGCGGCAATGCGACGCAGTCCAAAAAACATGCCGACGGCAATGACGGCCAGCACGATGAGATTCGCAGGGCTGAGCAAGTCACTCATGCGTTCCCCTTTCAAGTAGCCCTATCTAGATACCCCCATGGGGTGTCCCCATCTTAACCCAAAATCATGTCTGTTCGGTCAATTAGTTTCCCTCTTCAAACTTTTTTGTTGACCATGGCTTACTTTCGTGTATAAGTTTTCCTAGGCTAACAGTTTAGATCCGTAAGGAGCACCGTGACTCGAACCATAGACATCCCAACGTTTCAGGCAGCAGTCGTGCGCAACTGCTCCCCCACGCTCGCGGGAATCAAGCCGGCATCGCTCTTTACCTATCCCGGCGTTTACGCCAACCAAAACGGAAAACCCAGCGCCACCCATATCGAAGAGCGACGCTCTCGCCTGCTCGCCGTCATAGCCCAATGCAACCGCGAGCTCCAGCCACTCGGGATCCATATGAGCGTTTTGGTCTGGCGCCCCTGCGGAGCGCTCATCTATGTGTACCGCCCTGCAGACCTCATGCGATACCTCTCCGACCCCCGCGCCACGACGGCGCTTGCCGCCGAAGGTTACGATGTCCACAACCTGCCCGCGTCCCTGGTGCATCTCGCCGCGCGCATCACGCTGGCAAGCAGCAATGCCGCAGAGAGCGCCTATAACGGCAGCGTCTGCGCGCTCGCGCGAAATAGGCACTGCGATACGGGGTGCATGTGCGAGTTCCCCCACGAAATTGGCTATTTTTTGGGCTATCCCTACGAAGATGTCCATCAGTTTATCGTCCAGCACGGCGAAAACTATAAGGTCTTTGGCGCATGGAAGGTATACACAAACGTTGAGCAGGCGCTCACGACCTTCGATTCCTATCGCGCATGCACGCAATACCTTACCTACATCTATCAACAGGGCTGCACCCTGGGACAACTTGTCCAGGCAACCCGATAGAGCATACAAAACGCGGCCGCACGCCGCACAACCGAAAGGAAGACATATGAGCAAGATCGCCGTCGTCTACTGGAGCGGTACAGGCAACACCGAGGCCATGGCAAACCTCGTCGCCGAAGGCGCCACGTCCGCGGGCGCCGAGACTGAGGTCATCCCCTGCGCCGACTTCTCTGCCGACAAGGCCACCGAATATGATGCCTTCGCCTTCGGCTGCCCCGCCATGGGCTCCGAGGAACTCGAGTACGATGAGTTCCAGCCGATGTGGGACGAGGTCAAGGAGACTCTCGGCGACAAGAAGGTCGTCCTCTTTGGCTCCTATTCGTGGGCCGAGGGCGAGTGGATGGACAACTGGAAGGCCGACGCCGACGAGGCCGGCGTCAACGTCGTGGACTCCACCATCTGCTACGACGCGCCCGACGACGAGGGCGAGACCGCTTGCAAGGCCCTCGGAGCCGAGCTCGCATAACGAACCCAGGACCTCCAAAAGAGCCTGCATCAAAGCGCATCCCCATCCCTACAAAAGAGCGGGGGCTGGATTCAAGTCCAGCCCCCGCTCTTTAATAACGGCAGTTACATCAACCGGCTACGAGATATTGCCCAAAAACGCCTTGGTGCGTTCGCTCTTGGGGTGGTCGAAGACCTCGCTCGGCGTGCCCTCTTCTACAATGACGCCTCCGTCCATAAAGACGACGCGGTCGGCGACATCGCGGGCAAAGCCCATCTCGTGCGTCACGACGATCATGGTCATACCGTCGTGCGCCAGGTCGCGCATGACGCCAAGGACGTCGCGGACAAGCTCGGGATCAAGCGCCGACGTGGCCTCATCAAAGAGCATCACATGCGGATTCATCGACAGGGCGCGGGCGATGGCAACGCGCTGCTGCTGGCCGCCCGAGAGTTGGCTCGGCATAAAGTCGATACGCTCGGCAAGACCGACCTTGGTCAGCTCCTCGACGGCAATCTTCTCGGCCTCTTCCTTGCTGCGCTTGAGTACCTTCTGCTGCGCGAGCATGACGTTCTTTTTGACTGACAGGTGCGGGAACAAATTGAACTGCTGGAACACCATACCCAGATGCGTACGTACCTTGTTAAGGTCGACGCCCTTGGCGCACACGTCCACGCCCTCAACGACAATCGAGCCGCTCGTGGGATGCTCCAGACGATTGATGCAGCGAAGCATCGTCGACTTGCCCGAGCCCGAGGGGCCCAAGACCACAACGACCTCACCCTTGTGAACATCCAGATCGATATCGCGCAGGACCACGTTGTCGCCAAAGGCCTTCTGGAGGTTCTTGATACTGACGACGACCTCGTTCGAGTTATTGGTTTCGCTCATGATAGGACCTCCTTACAGACCGGCGATGTGATCGGCAGGCGTCGCGACAACCTGTCCGGCGCTCTTGGCGGGACGCTTCTTCTTGGTCTCGGCCGTGCCCAAAAGCCTCGCCTCAAGACCGCTCACCAAGCGAGCGAGCGGCAGGGTGATGACCAGATAGAACAGGGCGGCAACCACATACGGCGTGATGGAGCCCGTCGTGGCCACGATGGTACGGGCGTTCATGACGATCTCGACCACACCCACGGCCGCAAGCAGCGACGTATCCTTGTAAAGCAAGATAAACTCGCTGGTCAGCGTAGGCAAAACATTGCGGAACGTCTGCGGAATCATAACGTAGAGCAGTGTCTGGAAGGCATTCATGCCCAGAGAGCGAGCAGCCTCGTTTTGACCCTTGGGGATCGATTGAATACCGGCACGGAAGATCTCACACAGATAGGCAGACGAATTCATGGCCATGACGATGACGCCGAGCACATAGTCATCAACCTTGACGCCGGCCAACGGCAGACCGAAGAACGCGATATAGATCTGCAGGAACGCCGGCGTACCGCGAATGATATTCACGTAGATACCGGCAAGGCAGCGCAGGATGCGCGACTTGGAAATGCGCATGAGCGATAGGGCGAAACCGAAGGGAATTGCCAGCGGAAACGCCACAAGCACGATCGAGAGCGACATGAGGAAGCCCTTGAAGACGATCGGCAGGCTCTGGACCAAAATGACCGGGTTCAAGAACAGGCGCAGGAACATATTGGAGTTCCAGGCCTCGACCCACGGCTGCTCCTTAAGATCGGCCAGGAAGTTATCGAAGGCCGTCACGCCCTTGATCTCCACCGACGGAATCTTGGAGATCTTCTTGGTCGACCCGTCAGCGAGCGTATAGGTGCCGCTAAAGACCTCATCGCCGCCCTCGACGGGAAACGTCACACCATAAACCTCGACACGGAAAAAGCCGCCGGCAGGCGCCGTCTCGCCAAAGTCGATCTTGAGCGTCTGACCATCAGCCGTGCACGTGGGTTTCATGGGCGTACGATCCATGAGGTCCTCGCCCGAGAGCATCGTCAATCGCGTGTCATCGGTACCAAATGTCGTGCCGTCGACAAACGTCAAAGAAAGACCGCTCAGCTCCTCGTCGGCATCGGCCTGAACTTCCCAGGTAATGCGCGTCTCGGTGCCGCCGACCACATCGCTGCCCGAACCGGTGTTGGGTCGGGCGGTAATCTTTGCGGTCTCAAGCGCCTGGGCGGTCGTGGGCGCATATGCCCCCGCGCACACCAGCGCGAGCGCCACGGCCATGACGCAGACTAGCTTTTGGAGCAAGGCGGGCAGTGGAAAACGCTGCTCCGCGGCCCCTTTGTTCAGTCGAGACAAGGTGGCTCCTATCGTAGAAGTTGCCGGCAAAACGAGACGGAAACGCTCTCCGTCAAGAGAAGCGCAAAGGCCCTCTCCGCAAAACGGAAAGGGCCCGCGCGCAATCAAGTAGTTATTTTACTTGATGTTGTACTTAGCCATGAGGGCGTCGACGGTACCGTCGTCGGTCAGGTCCTTGATGGCCTGGTTGATGTCATCCTTGAGCTTGGTGTTGCCCTGGTTGATGGCAATGGCGTACTCCTCGCCGGTGCTAATCTGCTTGATGGTCTGGCAGGTGTTGAACTGCTCGGCGGTCAGCTGGCTGGCAACGGAGCGGTTGGTGACTACAGCGTCGCCCTTATCGGACTGCAGAGCGCTAAAGCACTCGGTAGCGTCCTTGTAGGGGACAATCTTGGCCTTGGGGAAGTTCTCCTGGGCAAAGGCCTCGGCGGTCGAGCCAGACTGGACGATGATGGTAGCGTCAGCGTTGTTGAGCTTCTCGCTGTAGTTGTCGGCCGTGATGTCGGTGCTATCGACCTTGGTCACAATAGCCTGATCGTCCATGTAGTAGGAATCAGAGAAAGTGACTTCCTTCTCACGCTCGGGCGTGTCGGTGATAGCCGCAATGGAAACGTCATACTTGGCGCCCGAAGCGACACCCGGAACCAGCGTGTCAAAGTCATTGTTGACATACTCGACATCCAGGCCCAGCTTGTCGCCGATGGCCTTGATGAGCTCAAGGTCAAAGCCCTGATAATCGCCGTTGTCATCCTTGTACTCAAACGGAGCGTACTCGGCAGAGGTGCCGACGGTCAGCGTACCATCCTTGACGAGCGCGTACTCCTTGGAGCCGTCGACCTTCTCGACCTTAGCGTCGTCAGAGCTGCTGGAACCGGCATCAGAACCAGAGGTGGCGTTGGACGAGCCGCAGCCCGTCAGTGCGAGGGCGAGCGCCATGGCACCCGTGGCGGCAAATGCGCCAAGCTTCTTGAGCTTCATAATCAGTCTCCTTCCGGTGACCTCGTTTGATTCAGAGGCCTGCAAAAACTGTTGGCTATTATGCACCTGGAATTACGAATCTGCAATGAGAAAACTGATTGAAACAAACCCATAACGTGAATGGAATACTCTACTTTGTGACAGTCATTACTGCTGCAATGACCTTAATAATCTAATTTCAGCTGCATAACCTGCAAGTTCGTTCGGAGTCTCCAAAATAAACGGCAGCGAACACAAACGGCCATTCGATACAATATTCTGCATAACCTGCATACCGCCACCAAATTCCTCGCTGCCAAGGTATCCCTTGCCGATGCACTCGTGACGATCTTTATGGGCGCCACAAGGGTTCTTCGAATCGTTGATGTGTACGGCATGCAAGCGATCGATACCCACCACGCGGTCAAACTCGTCGAGTACGCCGTCCAGATCATGGATGATGTCGTAGCCGGCATCGCTCACATGGCAGGTGTCCAAACAAACGCCCAGCTTATCGGACAGCTCTGGGCACTTGGCGGCAACGCCCTCGATAATGCACGCCAGTTCTTCAAAGCTACGGCCCACCTCGGTGCCCTTGCCTGCCATGGTCTCAAGCAATACCGTCGTCTGCTGTCCCTCAAACATCACCTGGCACAGCGTGTCGACAATCATCTGAATGCCGACGTCTGCCCCCTGTCCCACATGCGCACCGGGATGAAAATTGTAGTAGTTGCCGGGCAGCGCTTCCATGCGCTGCAGATCCTCGGCCATGGCCTCCAGGGCAAACTCGCGCGCCCGCTCCTTAGCGGAGCAGGGGTTATAGGTATACGGGGCATGAGCCACGAGCGGGCCAAAGTCGTTTTGCTCCATAAGCTCGCGCAGGGCCGCCACGTCATCCATGTCAAGGTCTTTTGCCTTGCCACCGCGCGGGTTGCGCGTAAAGAACGCAAAGGTATTGGCGCCAATGGACAACGCCGTCTCCCCCATCGCCCGATAGCCCTTCGTCGTCGAAAGATGGCACCCGATCGTCAGCATCTCCAACTCCCCCTCATCAGTTGCGGTGAAATACGGTCTATTGGTGCCTTATTTTGGCGCAAACAGACCGTATTCCACCGCAAGTTATAAAAGGGGCATCAGAGATGTGGGCCGCCAGGCACCACGGGCGCCGGCGTCATGATCCCCTACGCGTCAGCGCCAAGTCCTAGAGGGCTAGACGGATTGCATCGATGATGTGCGCGCAGCGCTGCGTGGCGGCTAGGGACATGATGGGGCTTTCGAGTTTCCCCGCCTGAATGAGCTGCGTCGCATGCTGGATTTCGCCGTAGAAATCATCGACCTCAAACGGGGCATTTATTTCGAGCGTTCGCCCGTCGGAGTACTTCACATGGGCGAGCTCGGGGCGATGGAGACGCTCGATTTCCAACGAACCCCGCTCACAGGCAATCGTTAAGCGGCTTTCATATGTTGCTTTGCCGTCGCACACCATATGAATGGGTATACCGCCGACGCTCATATGGATCTCGTCGGCCCAATCGACGCGACCGCCCGATACGTCACGCCAGCGAACTTCACGGGACGAAACCTCGCACGCGCCCGCGAGCAAATCCTCAAACCAACCAACCGCATAGCAGCCCATGTCATATAGACAGCCGCCCTGCAACGGATCAAGCAGATAGCCCGAAGGAGACTCGCCGTAATCGAGCTTTTGCACGCTTTCAATCGAGACAATACGGCCAAGCTCACCCGACGCAAGCAAGTCCTTCACGCGAGTGCGCATCGGGCAAAACCGATTCTTCATCGCCTCCATAAACAGCACGCCGCGCTCGCGAGAGATGGAGGCAATCGAGAGAGCCTCTTCCTCACTCAAAACGGCCGGCTTTTCGCACAGCACGGCCTTTCCGGCGCGCAGCGCGCGACAGGCCCAACGCGTATGCATGCCATGCGGAAGAGCCAAGTAGATTGCGTCGACATCGGGGTCGGCAATCAGCGCGCCATAAGCCGCGTCGCCGTTATTGTCGACCGAGGCATGGCCATGCGCAGCATCGATCGAAAACGCTCGGCAAAATTCCTCGACATGTGCAGGAGTGCGGCCGGCCGCAGCCACAAGCCGTGCCCCGTCCACCTCCTTGAGCGACGATGCAAATCGATGCGAAATGTGCCCGGCGCCCAAAACGCCCCAACGAACCTCACGCAAATCATCACATGAATCTCGATGACCCACGACAGCCCCCTTCAGTTGCGGTGAAATAGTTCCTGTTTGGCCCCTATTCTGCCGCAAACAGGAACTATTCCACCGCAAGTTATAAAAGGGTCATGAGGAGCGCGTTTTGCCGAAGGCCTTAAGCACCGCCGTCACGGGACCAGGCTGGAAACGTCGGCGCACATCGTCGAGACGCTCGGGAATATCGATGTGCTGCGGGCAGTGCCGCGCGCATTTGCCGCATTTGACGCAATTGCTCACCAACTTGGGCTCGCTTGTGCGCACCGCGCTCGCCGTAAAGTATTGAGACAGCCCCGTAAACCAGCTGTGCGCATAGCTTGCGTTGTAGGCGGCAAAACATCCAGGGATATTGATGCCTTTAGGGCACGGCATGCAATAGCCGCATCCCGTGCAGGGCACACGGTTCGATTTCTCAAACTCCATCAACACGCGCGCAATCGTGTCGAGCTGGTTGGCCGTCATCGAATTCGGCAACGCGAGGTCTGCCAGTGACGAATTCTCGTCCACCTGCGCGGTATCGGTCATACCCGAAAGCAACATGGTCACCTGGGGATGATTCCACACCCACGAGAGCCCCCAAGCGGCAGGCATATGCAAATGCCGATCGCATGCACCATCGAGAACAGCGCGCGCCCGCGGAGGCAATTTGCCTGCCAAGCGTCCGCCCAAAAGCGGCTCCATCACAAACACCGCGAGACCTCGCTCGGCGGCGGCCATGAGCCCCGCCGTTCCCGCCTGATATCGTTCTCCAGCGTAGTTGTACTGGATCTGGCAAAAGTCCCACTCATACGCATCGAGCATCGTAAGGAAGTCCGCCGCGCTGCCGTGGTACGAAAAGCCTATCTGACGAATACGCCCTGCAGCCTTTTGCTGCGCGATCCAGTCCTCGATGCCCAACGCCACCACACGTTCCCACTGGGCGGGCGAGGTAATGTTGTGCATGAGGTAATAGTCGATATGGTCAGTCCGTAGGCGGCGCAGTTGCTCGTCGAAGAACCGGTCGAAATCCTCCGCGCATTTGCACGAAGCATGCGGCAGCTTGGTTGCGAGCAAAACCTGGTCGCGCAAGCCCAGGCGCTCAAGCGACGCACCCACGCACGCCTCGTTGCCGGGATAGAGATAGGCCGTGTCCAGGTAGTTAATCCCCTGCTCCACCGCACGGGAAATGATGGCATCGGCTGTCTTCGCATCCGGACGTCCCGGCGCACCGGGAAACCTCATGCAGCCCAGACCCAGAGCG
>DBEZGO010000122.1:0-5260 GCA_048189345.1 Collinsella sp. | reverse complement strand
GCGAGCTCCTTGAGCTCCGGCATATTGGCAAGTTCGCTCTTGTTGCGGGCGAGCTCCAAATCGATCTGTTGCAGCTTGAGTAGCGTAGCGCCGGCGCTCATAAGTTCTCTCCTTTTGTCACAGTCCACCATTGGCAAGGGTTCAGTATTTTAATCGCATGACGGGGGTCGACCCCGGCGTCAACTGCAGAGTTCATCAATATATCAACGAACGGCTCCTCAGAGCGGTCGTGGCCGAGCAAGATCACCGACAGCCCGCGCAAGGCAAGGTCTTGCGCCACGTGGTAGCCCGCCTCGCCCGTCACGACAACATCTGCGCCTGCGGCGATGGCGAGCTCTCCAAAGTCGCCCAGGGAGCCGCCCAAAATAGCGACGGTTCGGCACGCGTGCTCGGCTTCGCCCCACACACGCGGGTCGCTGCCAAATGCCGTGGCGGCACGGGCGGCGAGATCGCGCAGGCTACAGGGGTTGTTGAGGGTCGCGAGTGCACCCAGGCCGGTGGACTCGGGGTCGTCCACGTGCTCCAGTGAGCTCACGGGTGCGGCACCCAGCAGCTCGCTCAGGCAGACGCGGGCTTCGTGCGAGCGGTCCAGGTTGGTGTGGAGCGAAATGATGCTCACGCCGCAACGCGCTGCCTCGTAGAGTGCCGCGCTGCACTGGGGGCGTGCGGCATCAGCTGGGCAAAACGCCTCGGGCGCCTTGATGTATATGGGATGATGCGTCAGCAGAACGTTGGCACCGGCTTCTTGTGCACGGCGAACATTTGCCTCGGTGGCATCGAGCGCGCAGGCAACGCCGGTAATCTCGGCAGCGGGATCGCCAACGGAGAGACCTACGTGATCCCAGCCCTCGGCGTCCGCCTTGGGGTAGCGCGCCAGCAGCGCACGTTCAAACTCGGCGACGATCATGCGGCACCCACGATCGAGAGCAGCGTCTGGGCAAAGTCGTCCAGGTCGGCAGGGTTCACACGGTCATCAAACGAGATACGCAGAGCGCCCAATGCCTGCTCGCGACCAATGCCCATGGCGCTGAGAACATGGCTCGGGTCCATGCTGCCGCTCGAGCAGGCAGAACCGGCCGATACCTCAAAGCCGGCGGCGTCGAGCTTGATGATGAGCTCCTCGGAGTCCATGCCGTCAATGTAGATCGATACCATGCCGGGCAGACGGTCGGCATGCGCATAGTCGCCCATGGTGGCGTGAATGCGCGGATGGGCCGTAAGCTTGGCGTAGAGCTTGTCGGAAAGGGCTTGCAGCTTCTCGCGCTCCTCGGCCACATGGAGCGTCAGCGTGCGGGCGGCAGCGGCAAAGGCGAGCTGCGTGCGCAGATCCTGCGTGCCGGCGCGACGTCCGGCTTCCTGTCCACCGCCAAAGATTCGGGGGCGCAGCGGCGTGCGGTTCTTAAGGTAGAGCGCGCCGGATGCCACGGGGCCACCGATCTTGTGCGCAGCAACGGTCATGGCGTCAACTCCCAGCTCGGTAACATCGAGCGGAATATGCAGATACCCCTGGATGGCATCGGTGTGGAACAGGGCGCCCACGGTATGCGCGGCCGCGGCAAGCAAGCGGATGGGCTGCACCACGCCGGTCTCGTTGTTGGCAACCATGATGCTCACGAGCGCCACGTCGTCGCCTAGTAGCTCGACAAGCGTGGCAGGCTCAATGTAGCCCATGCGGCAGGGCTGCACCAGGTCGACTCTAAAGCCTGCGGCACGCAGCAGCGGCAGGTTGTCCAGAATCGAATCGTGCTCGATGGCAGATACGATCACGCGGTTACGCTTACGGTCGCGCTGACGTGCACCCTCGGCAAGACCGAGTAGCGCCAGCTGGTTGGCTTCGGTGCCGCCGTTGGTCAGAACAATCTCAGACGGGCGAACGCGCGCGCCAAAGCTGCGGGCGATCTCGCGACGTGCAACCTCCAGACGCGCGGCAGCCTTGCGGCCGAGCGAGTGCAGCGAGTTGGGGTTGACGCCGGCAAGCTCGCTGTCGTCGTACTCGCGCTGCGCAAGGAGCGCCTCGGCGCGCATGGGCGTCGAGGCGGCATAGTCAAGATTCACGGGTATGCGGTTTTGACCTGCGGTCATAAGGGTTTATGCCTCCTGTGCAGCCTCGTTGCCCAGCTTCTGCAGCAGCGCAACCTCGGCGGCGGGATCTTCGGACTTAAATACGGCGGAACCGGCCACCAGGACATTTGCGCCGGCCTTGACGACCTCGGCGATGTTTTTGGAAGAGATGCCGCCGTCGACCTCGATCATGGGCGACACGCCATGTCGCTCGCACATGGCCGTAAGCTCGTGCAGTTTGGCGATTGTACCAGGGATAAAGCTCTGGCCGCCAAAGCCAGGGTTCACGCTCATCAGCAGCACCATGTCGACAACGTCGATGATGCTCTCGAGCACGCACACGGGGGTGGCGGGGTTGAGCACCACGCCGGCCTTGACGCCGCGCTGCTGCAGATGCGTGAGCGTGCGGTGCAGGTGCGTGGAAGCCTCGTAGTGCACGGTGATCATGTCGGCACCGGCGTCGGCATACCAATCGACCGTCTCGTCGGGGTTCGACACCATGAGGTGCGCGTCGACCGGTACATCGGTGGAGCGCTTGACGGCCTTAAGGATGTCAACGCCAAAGGTGAGGTTGCCGGTAAAGTGACCGTCCATAACGTCAAAGTGTACGTAGTCGGCACCGGCGATCTTGTCGAGCTCGCCCTTGAGGTTGGCCATGTCGGCCGAAAGGACGGACGGAGCGATTTTGATGGAACCCATGGTAGTAGCCTTTCTGCGCTAGTCGGTGAGTCCGTAGAACTCTTGGGAGGGTACGCGGTCGGTAAGAATCTCGAGCGCCCTATCCAAAGTAACACCGTTGTAGAGCGTTTGCTCCACGGCAAAGGTGAGCGGAATGTCTACGCCCAGTGAACGGGCGAGCTCGCTGACGCTGCGGGCGGCGACGGCGCCTTCCACCACCATATGCGTGCGCGTCTGGTACTCGTCGAGCGACACGCCATGAGCGAACTCGTAGCCAAAGGTGCGGTTGCGCGAGTGCTCCGAGGTGCAGGTGGCAATGAGGTCGCCCATGCCGGCAAGTCCCATGCAGGTCATAGCTTGACCGCCGCGGGCGTGCACCAGACGGCTGATCTCTGCCAGGCCGCGCGTCATGATGAGGGCAAGCGTGTTGTCGCCCGCACCGGTACCGGCGGAGATGCCGCATACGATGGCGATGACATTTTTCATGGCGCCGCAGACCTCGACACCGGTCATGTCTTGCGACAGATAAATACGGAAGGCCGTGGATAGGAGCAGGTCCTTAAAGGTCTCCCCTATCTGCGGATCTTTGCTGGCGATGACGGCGGCAGAAAGACCGCCGCGGCAGATCTCCTCGGCATGGTTGGGACCCGAGAGCGCCGCCACGCGCGCCTCGTTGCCGATCTCGCTGGCGATGACCTCGCTCATGAGCAGGCCGGACTCGGGCTCAATGCCCTTGGTGAGGCAGAGCACCGGGGTATCGGCGGCGATAAAGGGCGCTGCCCGATGGCACACGTCGCGCAAGTGCGTGGAGGGCACGGCAAAGATGATCGCATCGGCACCGTCGAGCGCCTGGGCGAGCTCGGTCGTTGCTACCACGTTGTCCGGCAGCTCGTAGCCCACAAGGTAGCGGGGGTTGCGGTGCTCACCGTTAATGCCGGCGGCCGTCTGCTCGCTATGGGCCCACATGGTTACGCGCACGGCTCGCGCGGCGGCAAGGCCGGCGACGGCGGTTCCCCACGAGCCAGAGCCAATCAGCGCAACATTCATGACTCTCTCCTACTTATCGTCGGGCTCGGTGACGCGCTTGGTAAACGAGAGCTTGGACTCCTTACCGGTCATGAGCTTTTTGATGTTCGCGCGATGGGCCCACACCACGGTGATGCCGATTATCGCCATGCAGAACTTGAGGCCCAGGCTGCTGTACGGAAAGACCGCGCAAGCAGCGATGGGAAGACCGATGGCCGCGGCAAGCGAGCCCACCGACACAAACTTGGTGATGGCGACGGCCACGATAAACATGCCCAGCAGCGACAGGCCAATTGGCCAATACCAGGCGAGGATGACGCCCAGGCCAACTGCGATTCCCTTGCCGCCATGGAAATTGAGGTAGGGCGAGAAGATGTGGCCCCACACCGCTGCCAGGCAGATGACGCCGAGCATCCAGTCGCCGGGGGCTCCGGGCGCCATGATGTTCGGCGGAAATCCATAGCCCACGCTCGCGATGAGCGGACGGGCGATGACAACGCAGATGGCGCCCTTAAGGCAGTCGAGCAGCAGCGTGAGCGCGGCCACCTTGGGGCCGGCCACGCGCAGCGCGTTGGTGGTGCCGATGTTGCCGGAGCCCGCCTTGCGAATGTCCGTGTGGTTGAACACGCGGCCCAAGATCAGGCCAAACGGAATCGCTCCGATAAAGAACGAGACCACGGCGCAGATGGCGGTCAGCAGAATCGGATTATGCATCCTTTTGCTCCTTCTTCCTAAAGAAGAGTCGAATGGGCGTGCCGGCAAAGTCGAAGGTCGAGCGCATGCGGTTCTCCACATAGCGCTGGTAGGTGTCGTTGACCAAGTCGCTGTGGTTGACGAAGAACGTAAACGTCGGCGGGTTGACGCCCGTCTGGGTCACGTAGTGCATGCGCAGGCGGCGCTTGCCGTCCACCACGGTATGACCGAACTCGCGCAGATCGGTGAGGAACGTGTTGAGGCGCGAGGTGCTAATCTTCTGCGAGCGCGTCTTTTCGGCGGCGTCGACCATCGCCCAGATCTTCTCGACGCTGCGGCCGGTGAGGGCAGAGATGCGCAGGTACTGGGCCCAGGGAGCCATGACGCCCAGACGGCGGTCGATGGTCTCCATGCAGGCCTCGCGCTTGCGGTCATCGTCGAGCAGGTCCCACTTGTTGAGCAGCACAACGATGGCGCATCCGCGCTCGATGGCAAGACCCATGACCTTCTGGTCCTGTTCGGTAACGCCAACGGAGGCGTCGACGACGAGCAGCGCCACGTCGGCGCGGTCGATGGCGCGCAGGCCGCGAACCATGGAGTAGTACTCGATGTTCTCGTACACGGTGCTCTTCTTACGGATGCCCGCGGTGTCGACCATTCGGTAGTGCTTGCCGTTGCGCTCCACGACGGTGTCGATGGCGTCGCGCGTCGTGCCGGCAATGTTGGACACGATAGAGCGGTCGGCGCCCAGGATGCGGTTGAACAGCGAGGACTTACCGGCGTTGGGGCGGCCGATGATGGC
>DBEZGO010000121.1:0-14071 GCA_048189345.1 Collinsella sp. | reverse complement strand
ACGAGGCTTAGGGATGGGCTCAGGCTTGGCAAAGTGCGTAATGCGGTACGGGATGGGATCGGCGATGCCAGGGACCATATAGCCCACGAAGATATCCGGAACCACGCAGCCAAACAAAAAGGCATTGCGGTCGCGCACGCTATTGGCAAGCGCACCGGTGCGCTCCAGCAAACGCTCCGTCTGAGCGATATGAATGTTCCAGCTTGGCATAGCCACCCCCATAAAAACCTGGATAACTATACCATCACGGCAAAGCCGCGCGGGCGGCTACGCACGCTCTACGCAGCAACTAGTCCGTAGCACCGCTTTCGGTTCCATACGACGGCGAAGGTGCCTCGACCACATGGTGGTATCGATCGATATAGATGGCGCGGGCACCCAGGCGTCGCACCAAATCCTGATGATGTGTACTCATCAAGACCGTCTTACCGGCAGCAACATAGGCCAGCAGGAAGTTGACCACGATGTCGCAAGAGTCCTCGTCAAGTCCATTGGTAGGCTCGTCGAGCACCAGGATATCGGGGTTCATCGACACGACGGCAGCCAGCGCAACACGCTTCTTTTGCCCGCCCGAAAGCTGATAAGGCGAGGCATCGACCAGATCGGTAACCTGGAACAGTTCCATGGCATCGCGCACGCGGCGCTCGAGCTCGTCTGCCGGCAGCCCCATCTGCGCGGGACCAAAAGCAACTTCCTCGCCCACCGTAGCGCAAAAGAGCTGGGCATCGGCATTCTGGAACACAAAGCCCACGCGCTGATGAAAACGCTGAGCAGCCGCGGAATCCTTTAGAAACGCCGCATCGATCACATGCCCGTCGAACAGGTATGCCCCTGCGTCCGCGAGCTCAAGGCCGTTGATAAGGCGCATGATCGTCGTCTTGCC
This sequence comes from Collinsella sp., assembly GCA_048189345.1. GTDB lineage: Bacteria > Actinomycetota > Coriobacteriia > Coriobacteriales > Coriobacteriaceae > Collinsella. The sequence continues at coordinate 13,188 of DBEZGO010000121.1, read as the reverse complement.
GCAGCCGTTGGGACCGAGCAGGGCAACGAGTTCACCACGATCGACCTGCAGCGACACACCATCGACAACCGTATGCCCCGCATAGGAGAACACCACGTCGCGCAGCTCGATGAGCGGCATGGCCTCGGCGCGCGCGCCGTTCGTGCCCGCCGCACTATTCATATCGATCGTCAAAACGTCGCCCTTCCCTATTTGCATCCCCAGTCGAAACCAGCAGCGTCTACAGCACGGCGCACAACACTGCCAGCAGCGCCACGCCGGCCGCATAGACCGCATCGCGCCAGCCAAACCCGGCGCGCGCGGGCGCCGGATACGCACCCGCAAAACCGCGGCACAGCATGGCCTCGTCCATCGCGCGGCTGCATTCCATCGCCTTGATAAAGGTCATGCCCATGATACCCGCGATCGAATCGGTACGCGAAAATCCCTCAGGCGCACGGCCAACGCTGCGCAGCATGACCGATTCGCACAGATTGTGCGCCGTGCGACCCAGCACCTCAATGTGCTTGAGCGCCATATCAAACGTAAAGATGACCTCGTCGGGTAGATGCAGTATCTTGAGCGCCGCCGACATGCGGCTCCAGGTGAGCGTCCACGAAACGCCCAGCACGAGCGACACGTTAATGAACGTCTTAAGCGCAATTTTGAGCATGGCGCCCGTAGCGGAAGCGCCCAGCAGCAGGGCAGGCAGCGCCAAAACCACGGCGAGCCCCGCGGTGCCAAGCGCCGGCACAAAGGTCGCGCGCAACCCGCGCGCGGGGCGCACCGCGACCAGCACCAGCGCGATAGCCGCCATCAGCATCAGGTACAGCGGGCTCTGCGTCAGACACACGCACAGGACGCAAACGAACATCCCCACCAGGCGCACCGGAGCCGAAACGCAAGAAAGGGCGCGGTCGACCATCGACCCGCCCTCGTGCGCGCCTCCACCCAGGCGAACCCGCTCAAGCAGGCTCGCCAGGTGCAGGACATTCTTTTGCATCACACGATGCCGAGCCCCCACGGGCTCGTAACGCTGCTCGACCGCAAGCCAGCTAGGCAGCTCGGCTATTGCCATGAGCACCGCTTTCCTTAACCGTCAGCGAGATCAGACGGAATGCGATGGTAAGCACCGCCACGCCAATCACGCCGGACAGGATATACATGGCAGCCTGACCGGCAAAGCCAAGACCCTGCTCCTCGGAATAGGCCTGCAGGTAATCACCCGTAGGCAGAGCGTCGGCAAAGGTCGGGGTATCGAGGCCGACCGAAGCCTGCAGGCTGTCGTCACCAGCCTCCTGAACGGCGGTCGCGGCGCCCTCGGCGTCCCACTCGCCCCATGCGTCACCTGTGGCAAGCAAGCCGAGCGGCGTAGCCACGACAAGCACGGCAACCAAGATGAGCGTGGGGACCAGCGAGGTCTTCTTGGCAGCAGCGCCCTCGACAGTAAGCTGGCCATCGACGGCCTCGGGCCCGACGATAACGCTCGGCGCCGTCTTCTTAATGAAACCGTAGATGGCGGCCGTCGCCACGCCCTCGATCACGCCGGCAACCAACATATGCGGGATCAACATGGCCGGAATAGCCACGGACAGCGGGAAGGGGCAGTACAGCGGCGCGCCCGAAGCGTTGGTAAAGAGCATCGGCTGAATACCAAACTCGATTGCCGCGCACAGGGCCGCCAGGCACAGGCCGACCCAGCCGCTTACGACGGCCGAAACCGAGGTGCCCCAGCCCTTGCCATGCAAACGGCTGTTGAGCGCACGAAACACGATAGCAGCGGCAAACGGCAGCACGAAGGCCATGTTAAAGCAGTTGGCGCCAAAGGACAGGATGCCGCCGTCGCCAAACAGCAGCGCCTGCAGCGCCAGCGCGACCGAGACAGCGATAGCCGCGGCCTCGGGGCCTAGCAGCAGCGCAATGAGGGCGCCGCCGACGGCGTGGCCTGTGGTGCCGCCAGGCAGCGGCACGTTGAACATCATGAGCAAGAAGGAGAACGCGGCGCAGATGCCCAGGAAAGCCATATGCTCGCGATCGAGCGTGGCACGCACCTTTTTGATGCAGTGGACCCAAACGGGCACCATTGCCACTGCCATGACGGCATCCGTCTGCGGGGACAGATAATTATCTGGAATGTGCATGGGCGCCTCCCGGTTATCGGCGCACAGAATTGCAACGCCGCTTAAATCACCTTGTCAGTGTTACGCATTGTAAGATTCGTAACACGCCGCGGGCTATCATAGCAAAACGGCGCACTGCCGACAAAGCAGCACGCCGTTATGTAATGCGCGTGTCATATATGAAGGCTCAACGGTGCCTTATATCGAGCATAGCGGTCACGTAAGACTCGGCGGCAACCACCGCTGACCCATACCCCAGCGCAAGCCCTATCCGCGGACCTCGCCGTTTACGCCCTTGCATACCTTGGTGACGATCTTCTGGTGCGCCTTCTCGACCTCTTCGCTGGTGAGCGTGTGGTCGTCGGAGCGATACGTAAGCGCAAAGGCCATGGACTTCTTGCCCGCTCCGATGCGGATGGGATCGCGGTAGACGTCGAACAGGCGCACGCCCTCGAGCAGCTTGCCGCCGGCGCTGGTAATGCGGCGCTCAAGATCCTCGCAGGTCACAGCATTGTCGACCACGATAGCAAGGTCGTGCTCAACAGCCGGGTACTGCGAGAACTCGCGGTAGTTCTCCTGATTGCGGGCGCCCTTGATCAGCTTGTCCAGATCGAGCTCAAAGGCAACGACGACCTCATCGATGCCCATCGCCTCGCGCGCCTCGGGGTGAATCTCGCCGACCCAGCCCAGTACGGTGCCGCCGGACAGAACCTCGGCCGCACGACCCGGCTGCAAGAAAGCGTAGCCCTCGCCCTCGACGGGACGGAAGCGAACCTTCTCGATGCGCAGCTGGGCGAGCAGCTCCTCGACAATGCCCTTGCCAAAGAAGAAACGCAGCTTGCGGTACTTCATGTTCCAGGACTGCTCGCTCCACTGGCCCGAGAGCACGCCCGCCACGGACTTGGTCTCCTTGGGCAGGCTGGCGTTCTCGCGACCGTGGAACAGGCTGCCGACCTCGTACAGGTGCACGTTGGGCGTGCCGTGGGCCTCGTTATAGGCCACGGACTGCAGCAGGCCCGGCAACAGCGAACGACGCATCTCGGTCTGCTCGGCTACCAGCGGGTTCATGAGCACCACGGGGCAACCGCGACCCTCGGTGGACATACCGATCTTCTCCAGGTCGCCCGGGGCGGCAAAGCCGAAAGTCGTGGTCTCGTTGAGGCCGCAGGCGCGCAGGATCTCGCCGACCTTGCGGGTGAGCTTCTGCTCGCGGGTCAGGCCGCCGATGTGGTTCTTGGCAGCCGGGATGGTCGCCGTCACACGGCCCATGCCCCACAGGCGCAGGACCTCCTCGATCAGGTCGATCTCGCGCGGCAGGTCGGGACGGAAGCTCGGCGGGGTGACCATGAAGTCATCGCCGTCGCGCTCGACGGTGCAGCCCAGGCGGGTGAGCGAACGCTCGATAAACTCGGGCTCGATGTCGGCACCGCAGATGGCATGCACGCGGGCCAGGCGCAGCTTGATGCTGTCGATAGTCTTGGGCGCAGGGAAAACGTCGACATAGCCGGGAGCAACCTCGCCGCCGGCGATCTCCTCGATGAGCGCGCAGGCAACGTTGGCGACGTCCACGCAGCCGGTCTCGTCAACCTGGCGCTCAAAGCGAATGGAGGCGTCGGAGATCAGGGACAGGTCGCGGCTGGTGTGCGAGGTGCGACCGGCGTTGAAGCAGGCACTCTCGACCATCACATCGACGGTGTCGTCCTCGATCTCGGAATCCATGCCGCCCATAACGCCGGCCAGCGCCACGGGGCGCTCGCCGTCGGTGATGAGACCCATGCCGGCGTCGAGCGTGCGCTCCTCGCCGTCGAGCGTCGTGAACTTCTCATCCTGCTGGGCGGCGCGGACCACCACACGACGGCGGCCATCGCGCTCGGCAAAGGTGTCCAGGTCAAAGGCGTGCAGCGGCTGACCGGTGAGCATCATCACGTAGTTGGTGATATCGACAATGTTGTTGTGCGGGCGCACGCCCAGGGCGTTGAGGCGCTTGACCATCCAGTCGGGCGAGGGGCCGACCTTCACGTTGCGCACGATGCGGGCGACGTAGCGGTCGCACAGGCCCTCGTCGGCAATCTCGACCGAAAGCTCGTCGTCGGTCGCGCGGCCGGTCTCGGCCTTGATGGCAGGCAGCTCAACGTGGAAATCGCGGTCGAAGATGGCGCCGGTCTCGCGGGCCATGCCGATCATGGACAGGCAATCGGGACGGTTGGGCGTGATCTCGCAGTCAAGCACGGTATCGCTCGAGCCCACGTACTCGGCAAACGGCATGCCGCAGGGCGTATCCTCGGGCAGGATCATGATGCCGGAGTGGTCGCCGCCCAGGCCGAGCTCGCGCGCGGAGCAGTTCATGCCCATGGACACGACGCCGCGAAGCTTGCTCTTCTTGATCTTGACGTCGCCGGGCAGGACAGCGCCAATCATGGCCGTGACGATGTGGTCGCCGGCCTCGAAGTTCTGCGCGCCGCAGACGATCTGCAGCGGAGCGGGGTTGCCGTCGGCGTCGAGGTTCTTGTCGCCCACGTCGACCGAGCACACATACATATGGTCGCTATCGGGGTGCGGGGTCTTGGTGAGCACCTTGGCGGTCACCACGTGGTCGAAGGACTCGCCCACGGTGTCGATCGCCTCGACCTCGGTGCCGGTACGGATATATTCGTCCGAAAGGGTCTTGGGATCCTCCGGAATATCGATCATGGTCTTGAGCCAGTCGTAAGAAACACGCATCTAGCTCTCCTTTCATACTGAAAGCCTGCGAAGAGATGCAGGTGGAAACTTCAACTTTGTGAACATTCCTTACAAAGCGAGGGTTGTCCAAGTGCGGCAGATCGGCCCGAAAGAGGAGCGCCGCGTACTTTGGTACGCAAGCGACGAATGAGCGCCGAGGTGCCGTGCTTGGGCAAGCCGCAGCCTAAAATTGGTTCAGGAAGCGCATATCGCCTGTCATGAGCGTGCGCAGGTCGGGCAGGTCGTAGCGCAGGGCCGCGACGCGCTCGGCGCCAATACCAAAGGCGAAGCCGGTGTACTTCTCGGGGTCGATGCCGCAGTTAATCAGGACGTTGGGGTCGACCATGCCGCAGCCCAGAATCTCGATCCAGCCGCTGTGCTTGCAGAAGTTGCAGCCCTTGCCGCCGCACACGTGGCAGCTCACGTCTACCTCGCAGCTCGGCTCGGTGAAGGGGAAGAAGTGCGGGCGGTAACGCGTCTTGCGGTCCTCGCCAAACATGCACTTAACAAAGTAGTCGAGCGTGCCCTTAAGATCGCCAAAGGTGATGCCCTCGTCGACGACCAGGCCCTCGATCTGGTTGAACTGCGGCAGGTGGCAGGCGTCGGCCGTGTCGGGACGGTAGACGGTGCCCGGGCAGATCATGTAGATGGGCGGCTTCTGCGACTCCATGGTGTGGATCTGCACGCCCGAGGTCTGGGTGCGCAGCAGCACGTCGGACTCGCCGTGGGCGTGAGCCTCGGGGTGCGCGACGCTGCCGGGGTTGTTGTCGACCACATAGAAGGTATCGCGGGCCGAGCGGCTCGGGTGATCCATGGGGGCGTTGAGCGCGGTGAAGTTGTAATAGGAGGTGTCGACCATGGGGCCAGACTCGACGGTGTAGCCGATGCCGCAGAAGATGTCCTCGGCCTCCTCGATGATCTGCTTGATCAGGTGCTGGTGGCCGATCTGCGGACGGATACCCGGTAGCGTGATGTCGACGGCCTCGTGCTCGAGTGCGTGCTTGAGGGCGGCGGCCTTCATCTCGGTGGTGCGCTCGTCAAGCATGCCCTCGATCAGCTGGCGCATCTCGTTGGCGCGCTTGCCCATCACGGGACGATCCTCGGGGGCGAGCTTGCCCATCATGCGCATCAGGCCGGTGATGCGGCCCTTGCGGCCGAGCAGCTCAACGCGCGCGGCCTCGAGCTTTGCGGCGTCGTCGGCGCCTGCGACGAGCTCCTTGGCCTCTTCCTCGAGTTTGACCAGATCATCAATCAGACTCATGTCTTCCCTTTCGTCTCTCGCGCTCCCCGCTTGCCGAGGCGGCTGCCGCCGTCTGACGTTGCGAAAACGCGGCCCGGTTCGGTAACAAAAAACCGTCCTCGGGCATGTGCATTGCCCAAGGACGGTTGAATTCCGCGGTACCACCTTGTTTGACCCGGCGGATGTCTGGCCCGCCGCGCCCACTCTTTGCCCCTTGTCGCGAGGCTCACGGCTTCCCTACTGGGGACATCGCCGCCGCCGGCCGCGTGCCCGTTGAGGTCGCTGCTCGGGAGTGAACGCTTGGCCCTTGCCACCGCAGGAAGGCTTACAGCCCATGACCTTCCCTCTCTTGCCGGCGACGCGGCGGGCAAAACCCTCTCCGTCAACGCATTGGGCTACAGGATACCACATTGTTTGGGCATATCGCCGCGTTCCGTTTTGTTCGTGCTGGGTACAAGGCAGGTAGCCGTGTAAACTGGCCGTGCGCCCATCCGTGGCGCTCGGTTCGCGAGATCAAGGATATGGTATGGGAAAGAAGCACGATAAGAAGGCCGAGCCCGCAGCGGGCAAGACGCCCAAAAGCATGAAGGTCGATAAGGCCGTCAAAAAATTCCGCAAGCTCGAGGGCAAGCTGTGGACCCGCGAGTACCTGCTCAAGATTGCCGAGTTTGACGGCGCGACCATTGCCCCCGCCAACGGCGCCGCAGCGCGCGCCGACGCCATGGGCACCCTTGCCGGCGAGCATCATAAGCTCCTGACCAGCGAAAAGTCTGTCGAACTTGTGCGCTCGCTGGCACGCGAAACCGTCGCCGGCGGCAAGATCGACGACCCGCAGCTGCTCGACGAGATCCGCGTACTCGGCCGCGACCAGCGCGAAGCGAGCGTCATTCCCACCGAGGAGGCCGAGGCCTGGACCAGGCTCACCTGCGAGGCCGACGCCGTGTGGCACAAGGCCAAGACGGCCAATGACTGGGCGAGCTTTGAGCCCTATGTGGATAGAATCGTCGCCCAACTTAAGCATCAGGCCGAGCTCATGGACCCCAAGCGCGACCCATACGATGTTTGGCTCGACCAGTACGAGCGCGGCCTTTCCGCCAAGAGCTTCGATGCGTTTTGCGATGAGGTCAAGGCGACGGTCGTGCCGCTCGTGCACGCCATCGGCGAGCGCGGCCAGCAGCCCGCTGCCGACTTTTTGCACGCCCGCGTGCCCGAGGCCGCCCAGCGCGCCATGAGCTTCGACCTTATGAAGCTCGTCGGCCTGGACCTGAACGACACCACGCTTGCCTTTACCGAGCACCCGTTTAGCGAGGGCTTTGCCGTGGGCGACGCGCGCATCGCGACGCACATCTACGAGGACGACTGCATCTCCAACGTCTACAGCATCATCCACGAGGCGGGACACGCCATGTACGAGCTGGGCGTCAATCCTGCCTATGCGCGCACCCGCCTGGAGGGCGGCACTTCCATGGGCATCCACGAGAGCCAGAGCCGCTTTTTCGAGAACACCGTGGGTCGCAGCCGCGCCTTTATGGGCCCGCTGCTCGAGGTGCTGCGCCGTCACGCGCCCGAGGTCTATGGCAGTGTGGACGAGGATACGCTCTACCATGCCGTGAACATCGCACGGCCGTCGCTGATCCGCACCGAGGCGGACGAGCTCACTTATCCGCTGCACGTTATGGTGCGCTACGAGATCGAGCGCATGCTGTTTGCCGGCGAGGCCACGGCCAAGGACATCCCCGCGCTTTGGAATCGCTTTATGGATGAGTACCTGGGCATTCCCGTTCCCGACGACACGCACGGCTGCCTGCAGGATACGCACTGGAGCGGTGGCTCGTTTGGCTACTTCCCCACGTATGCGCTGGGTAGCGCCTACGACGCTATGTTTGTGCCGGCCATGTGCCGCGACGGCGTCGACCTTACCGGTGCCTGTGCGAGCGGCGATTTGGCGCCCGTCCGTGCCTGGCTGGGCGAGCACATTTGGCAGTGGGGCCGTGCCAAGGACGCACCGGAGCTCATCAAGGGCGCGTGCGGCATGGACTTTGACGCCCGCTACTACTGCAGCTACCTGCAGGACAAGTTCACCACGCTGTACGAGCTGTAAGGCATAACCGACACGCCAACGCAAAGGGGACGCCGCGGAACCAATCCGCAGCGCCCCCTTTCCACCTAGTTGTTTAAGAACGTCCCCAATGACTACCTTACAGAGCTTCCAGCGCGGCGGCGATGCGCTTCATGGCGGCATCGGCGGATGCTTGGTCGGGCGCCTCGGCCAGCACGCGGATAACCGACTCGGTTCCACTCTTGCGCACGAGCACGCGGCCCTCGCCTGCCAGCGCAGCCTCGGCCTCGGCGATGGCGTTCTGCACGCCCATGTTCTCGAGCGCGGCGTCCTTGTCCGCCACGTGCACGGCCACCTGCGCCTGTGGCAGCAGCTTGCACGGAGCCGTGAGCTGCGAGAGCGTCTCGCGCTCGGCACGAATCACTTCCATCACGCGCAGCGAGGTCATAATGCCGTCGCCCGTGCGCTCGATATCGCCAAAGATCGTATGGCCCGTCTGCTCGCCACCCAGGCTGTAGCCGCCCTCGCGCATCTTGGCATACACGTGACGGTCGCCCACGCCGCTGGTCACGGCGCTCAGTCCGGCAAGCTCCAACGACTTGATCAGGCCAAAGTTGCTGGCGATCGTCGGTACCACGGTACCGCCCGAGAGACGCCCGTGCTTGTTCAGGTACACGCCGCACACGTACAAGATCTGGTCGCCGTCGACCACGCGGCCGCGCTCGTCCACGGCCAGGCAGCGGTCGGCATCGCCGTCGTAGGCAAAGCCCACATCCAGGCCCTGCTCCACCACGTGGCGCTGCAGGCGCTCAATATGCGTAGAGCCGCAGTCGACATTGATGTTAAAGCCGTCGGGCGCGGCATTGATCACGCGCACATCGGCGCCCAGTGCGTCGAACACCGGCTTGGCCACCGAGGATGCCGAGCCGTTGGCGCAATCGATGCCGATCTTGACGCCCTGCAGCGAAAAGTTCGCGCTGGCGATGAGCGAAGCAATGTAGCGGTTGCGACCCTGCATGTAGTCCACCGTGGCGCCGATGTGGTTGCCCGTTGCCAGCGGCACCTCGCTCTTGCCATCGATGTAGTCCTCAATGAGCTCCAGCACGTCCTCGTCCATCTTAAAGCCGTCGCTGTTGACGAGCTTAATACCGTTATCGCAAAACGGGTTGTGGCTCGCACTGATCATGATGCCGCAATCGAAGCAGCCCTCCACGGTCTGATGCGCCACGCCCGGCGTCGGGATCACGTGCAGCATGTAGGCGTCCGCGCCGCTCGCGACCAAGCCGCTCACCAGCGCCGCCTCGAACATATAGCTCGAGCGACGCGTGTCCTTGCCCACGATCACGCGCGCCTTGGTCCCGCGGTTGGCGCCGTAATACCAGCCCACAAAGCGGCCGATCTTATAAGCGTGCTCTACCGTCAGTCCAACGTTGGCCTCGCCGCGAAAGCCGTCGGTGCCAAAGTACTTCATGCGCTCTCCTTACAAAATAGGGGCGAACAGATTGCCTGTCCGCCCCAAAATGGTACTCGATTATCTGCGCTACCAGAAAAACCCTACGCCGAAGCGCTGTCGCGAGCCGCCTGGCATGTAGGAGTCTGACGCAGCGTAAGCGGCTTGTCCCCCGCCTCGGCCGACGTGGTCAGCGTATACGTGATCGTCGTCGTCTCGCCAGCATGCAGGTCAACGGTGCCCGAATAGAAGGGGATTCCATGCCACGTAGCGGCGCCAAGACCAAACTGGGTGCCCTCAACCGTAAGGTCACTGATGTTGCCGCCCGTCGGGGCAAACACTGAGACATTCAGGCGTTCGTCGTCACGCGCGGCATCGGGTGCGCCCGCCGCAACGTAGTCGGGCAGCTTGCCAGCCTCCTCCTGCGTCATGATGTTCGTCAGGGTAACGGTGATGCGATAGGAGCACGTGCCGTCGCCGTTCTTCACGCCCGGGCCAATCTGCGTGTCGGCGTTCAGATACCAGTCGAGCTTGGAGAAGCTCAGGTTGTTAAAGTAAACGCCGGCAACGGGATCGGCACTCGGATCATCCGGATCGGGCAGCGAAGCGTCAATGCCCGTCTCCTTGATGGCATTCTGCTCATCATCGTTTCTCATCCAAGCAATCAGACGGCCCTCTTTGGCACCGCGCTCGAATGCACCGACAAGCTTCGTAACGTCGACGCCACCGATGCCACCGAGAATCTTGTCGAAGGCGGCGCTGGCAACAGATGCAAAGATGCCGTCCGATTCTTCGACCGGATAGTTCCAATACACATCGTGCATGAGAACCTTCGCCGCGTTGGTACCGTCGACGACCGTACCATCGGGCAGCGAGACATTACCGACAAGGCCCAGCAGGTACTGCAAGAACACCGGATCGATGCCGACGACGCCATCAACGTCCTGCCCATACTGGGACTTCCACAGCGCGGCAACACGCTGCGAGTTGCGGGGCCAATCGGGCGAATACGCGTTACCAGAGCTGTACAGGTTGCTGTGGTCACCAAACAGTGCCTCGTCCTCTTCGTCGACGCTCTCAACCGCCTCGTCTTTGCTGCGCGCAATACATGGAACAAAGTCGCCGATCGACATCTGGCCATCGGTGACTGAAATCAAACCTTGCGAACCACCAAAACCGCCGCAAGCACGAATCTCGACGTTGTTCATGGCATACACAAGATAGTTGCGCGTCTGGCCGTTGGCGCCGAGCATCTGGGGCAGAACGGGGGCGATCTTCTCTGCCGCGTCGACTGCACCGTCCAGGGTGGCAAAGCCGTCCTTTGCCTTATCGACCAGCTCGGTCACCTGGGCGATATGCGTATCGCCAATACTCTGCACCTTTTTGTTGGCGCTCTTGAACGCCTTTGAGCTATCGGAGAGCGAATCGGCGACCGCCTGCAGCGCGGACACGTTGATTGTCCCGTCCTGGAACAGCTTGCCGGGCGTTGCCTGAGCGAGATTATCGGCCATGGGGACCAGCGCGCCGCTCGAAACATCGGACAGAGCGTCGACCATGGTGCGGGCGGCGTTAATATCGCTGCCGTACACCGGAATGAACGAAGCCATCGTCCACACCGGGCTCGAGGTCTCCTTCTTCATGCTGCTGCAAAGCTCGTCGATCTTTTTCGCATCGTCGGGCAGGGTCGAAAAATCGCCCGACGTGACCTTGTCCTTAAGGCCGCCGACGATCTCGACAGTTTCCTTTGCCTGGCTCTTCACGGTTTTTGCCGAGTTAAGCAGCATGAAGCCACTCACGCCAAACACGACAAGAACCACCGCAACGATGGCAGCGACAATGGCTGCAACGCGGCGCTTCTTGCGCTCGCCCTTGCGATGGCGATGGCGAACCAGGCCGTTCGAGGTCGGGCTCGTCGAGGAATCACCGCCGTAGTTCAAGCCAAAATCGTAATAATCTTCTTTAGAGCCCGAGCCCTTAAACTCGGCACCGTCGTCATTGAGACGGGCAAACGTGCCGGTTTCAGAAGCGCCCGTATAGATGGTGCCCAGGTTACCCGTAAGCCCTGCGTCTTCAGCAGAAGAAGCACTATCGGCGGGATTGGCAGAGTTGATGGGGCTGGCGTTGTGGGCGCGATTAGCGTTGTTAGCGGGGCCAGTGGGGCCGGCGACATTTGCACCGCCCGTTGGCGCCGGACGGACCCCGGCCGGCGAAGCCGCAGAGCCCGACCCGCCCGGAAATGCCTGCCTGCCTACGCGACCAGCCTGTTTTGCCTTTTGAGACTGCTCGTACAGAGCGGCAAACATCGCCGTTTCGCCCGGAGACGTACGGTTGCCAGCACCGTTTTGGCTGGATCCACTCGGTACGCCAGCGTTTCCAGTCCCATTTGAACGCGGCGGAACTGCAGGGCGCTCGCCGTCGCCGTTCTTAAAGTGGTTACCAGCCATAGAGGAGTCCTCGCAATACTAAAAGTCAATAACGCTATTAGTTTATGACATATTTGGCATCGTCAGTTAAACTCCAGATGCAGGCACCAATTCACGGAATTGTGGTGCAACACCGTGTCCGTCTAGGCAGCGGCGTAAGCTACACCGTCAGGAACATCATCACGATGATCATGGCAAAGCCGATAAGGTCGGTCGGCAAAAATACCGTGCCCAGCATAACAGCGCTGGTGATGGTCGCCGAAACCGGCTCCACAGTTCCGATGAGGCTCGCACGCACCGAGCCGATGTCCTTAACGCCCTGCATATAGAGCATGTAAGCAAAAAACGAGCCGATAACCACGAACACCGCGAGCGCCTCGACGCCGGCAACGTCGAGCGCCGGCATATGCGCCCAGGGCTGCACGAAGACACACGAGACCACGCCCGCCGTGAGCATTGCCGAGCCCGTGACGATGGGGCTGCCGTATTCGGACAGGATCTTGGCGGGAATCACCGCCATACACGTGGCGCTGACCGCACACATAAGACCTGCTGTCAGGCCAAGCGGCGAGATATTCAGGCTGGTAGGGTCGCCGCCGGTGGCGATTAAAAAGGTTCCGCCCAGAGCCAGGCCAATGCCGATGACTTCGCGAGTACGCGGCACGCGGCGATCGGTCGCGCAGGTGTAGCCCATGATGATAACGAGCTGCAGGCACTGGAGCACCGTCGCGGTTCCGGCGTTGGTCAGGCGCACGGCCGAAAGATAGCAAAACTGGTTGAACAGCAGGCCAAAGGCGATAAAGAGCAGCAGCTGCTTGCGATCGGCGGGTGTGGTCCAGAGCTTAATCAGGCGCTCGCGGTCGCGCGTAACAACCACGGACATAAAGAGTAGACCGGCGAGAATCTGACGCACGCTCATAAGCCACAAGGTGTCGACGTGATAGGTATCGAACAGAAAGCTCGCGCTGGTGCCCGAGAAGCCCCAAAACGAACCGCCCACCAGCGTAGCCAAGACGCCCATGATCATCTTGCGCGACGACGCATCGTTAAGGCGATCGCGCCAGGCGCGGCGGGTGCTACGGCTGAGCTCGTCGGTGCCCTCGGGCACATCAATGTTCGATATATCGGTCATCGGCACCGAAGCCCCTGCGCCTTCGACCTGCTCGACACACTCTTTGCTCATTCCACTCCCCCGA
>DBEZGO010000120.1:0-3105 GCA_048189345.1 Collinsella sp. | reverse complement strand
GCTGATAAGCTGCGACTGCACGTCGGTATCGATACCGTAGAAGCACGGCCAGATGACCTCGGGCGAGTTGATGCGGATATGAATCTCCTTGGCGCCGGCGTTGCGCAGCATCTTGACGAGCTGCACCATGGTGGTGCCGCGGACGATGGAGTCGTCGATGACGACCAGGCGCTTGCCCTCGATGTTGTCGCGCAGCGGGTTGAGTTTCATACGCACGCCCATGGCGCGCAACTCCTGCGTAGGCTCGATAAACGTGCGGCCCACGTAACGGTTCTTGATAAGGCCCTCGCCAAAGGGAATGCCGCTCTCGTGCGAATACCCCTCCGCGGGCGGCAGGCCGGAGTCAGGCACGCCGATGACCAGGTCGGCCTCGACGGGCTCCTCATGTGCCAGCTGACGACCCATGTCGTAACGGCAGGCGTAGACGCTCTTGCCGTTCATGATGGAATCGGGGCGGGCGAAGTAGACCTGCTCAAAGATGCAGTTAGCAGGCTCTTCGGCAGCGGGCACACCCTGCTCGGACACAAGGCCCTCGGCGCTGATGCGCAAAATCTCACCGGGACGGACGTCGCGGACGTACTCGGCGCCCACAATGTCGAGCGCACAAGTCTCGGAGGCGACGACCCAGCCGCCGGCGCGGGTGACACGGGTGGTGGCGTCGACCGTCGCGGCGCCGTCCTGCGACGGCAGCTTCGAAACGGATGCGGCATCGGCCTGGTCCAGGCCCTCGTCCACCAGCTTGCCCAGCACGAGCGGGCGAATGCCGTGCGGATCGCGGAATGCATAGAGCGCCTGCTCGTTGATGAGCGTCATGGCGTAGCCGCCACGCACGAGCTCCATGGTCTTGCGAATGCCCTCGCGCAGATGGCCTGTACGCTGAGTAAAGTAGCCGATGAGTTTGGTCGCGACCTCGGAATCCGAGTTGGAGAGGAACGGCACGCCCAGCTCGATCAGCTGGCGGCGCAGCTCGTCGGTGTTGACGAGGGTGCCGTTGTGCGCGAGCGCGATAATGACGCTATTGATGGTAGAGAGGTGCGGCTGAGAGGCTTCCCAGCTCTTGGCGCCGGCGGTGCCATAGCGCACATGACCCACGGCCAGCTGACCGGAGAGCGTCGATAAGTCGGCATTGGAGAACACGCGGTCGAGCAGGCCCAGGTCCTTGCGGACCATAACCGTACCGCCGTCACCAACAGCGATTCCCGCCGATTCTTGGCCACGGTGCTGCAGTGCACGCAGGCCAAAGTACGTCAGTCGAGCCACGTCACGATCGGGCGCCCACACACCAAAAACGCCGCATTCCTCATGCAGCTGGTCGGAGTCCGGATCATACGTCGACATGGCGTTCACCTGTCCCGCGGCGCGCTCGGCCGCGCGGATGGTTTCTTGAGACATGGCATCCCCTCAGAGCCTCGTATTTTGGCGTTACCCGCCTTATTATACGCACGGCGCGACGCGCTCCCCAGCGCATGAGCAGCGCTTTTTAAAAGCCCACCGAGCTAATAATCCGTTTTGCGGCCAAACATTTTATTGGTCTGCCCAGTGCAAGCGCCCGCGCCCCCATATGGCCGCCGCGTCCACCGTTGGGGATTGCAAAGTTGCAATTGGGACGTTCGTCCTGTCTTTTAGCAGGTCGGCGGCGTATCCTAGTAACCTAGGACAAAGCGAGAAAGGTTCTGTATGGATCGAAACGAACTCGACCCCAGCGTCCCCAGCGCCACGGAGGTCAAGAAGATTCCCCTCATCATTAAAGTGTACGCCGTCCTGTGCATCCTGTCCGGCGTGGGCACACTCCCGTCGGTCGCCGTCTTTATGTGGCAGGTCATCACCGCACTCATTAACGGCAACGCCGCCGCTAAGCTCGGTGATAACACCCTGGTCGCGGTTGGCCTTATCGTCGCCGGCATTATGCTCTCGGCGGCAAGCGCGATCATCTTAATCGTCTTTGGCCTGGACCTCATCAAGGACCAGCGGCGCAATGCCGCCCGCCTGTCTTACGTCCTCATCGCATTGACCGTCGTGGAGCTTTTAGTTGACGTGATGCTCCAGGGTATCGGACCCTTCCTGCTGCGCCCCGCCATTCAGCTCGGTATCCTCATTGCGCTGTCGGCCACCGTCGACCCCACGCTACGCCAGGAGCGCGAACTGCAGCGCCGCCTGCAAGAGATGCTCGACCGCGATGCCGCCGCCGAGGGGATGCTCGGCCGCGACGAAACCGGCGAGGGCTACATCAAGCTCAACTACTTCAACCTGTTCTGGGTATTCTTCGTCTGCAGCGTGTTAGGTCTCATTCTCGAGGAAGTCTGGCATATGGTCGTCGTCGATCCCGGCGTCTATCAGGACCGGGCCGGTATGCTATTTGGCCCCTTTAGCCCCATCTACGGATTTGGCGCGGTGCTCATGACCATGGCGCTCAACCGCTTCTATAAAAAGAATCCTCTGATCATTTTCCTGGTAAGTGCCCTGATCGGCGGCGCTTTCGAGGTGTTTGTAGGCTGGTTTATGCAGACCTCATTTGGCGTGGTGTCGTGGAGCTACTCGCACATGAAACTGTTCGGCATGCCCGACCCACTCGCCGTCCTTACGGGCGGACGCACCTGCACGGGCTTTGCCTGCCTGTGGGGCCTGGGTGGCCTTATCTGGATCAAGCTGCTGCTGCCGAGGCTGCTCAAGCTCATCAACATGATTCCGTGGAAGAGTCGCTACTCGGCTACCGTCATCTTTACCGTCATTATGCTGGTCGACGGCGTCATGACGCTGCAGTCGCTCGACTACTGGTACCAGCGCGTCAACGGCACGGAGCCGGATATTCCCGTCGCACAGTTCTACGGCAAGTATTTCGATAACGACTACATGGAGAACCGCTTCCAGAGCATGACCATGAGCCCCAAGGATGCGACGCGCGTGTAGCGCCAACCGCGCCCAAAACGCAAAATGCCCGCCGGTATCACACGTACCGGCGGGCATTTTTATAAACGAGCCTTCTATCGACGCAAGCCTCTACGCCTCGCGCTCGACCTCACTCACGCATTCATTCTTGATGGTGCCAACGAGCGCCTGCAGCGCATCGACCACGTGCGGGCGAATGTCCCCGCCGATGAGCACGAG
>DBEZGO010000119.1:0-3703 GCA_048189345.1 Collinsella sp. | reverse complement strand
CTCGATGACGGTGCCGAGCTGATCGCCCAGAAGGACGCCGTTGTAGGTGGAGTTGAAACCGATGCGGTGATCGGTCACGCGGTCCTGGGGCTGGTTGTAGGTACGGATCTTCTCGGAACGGTTGCCGTGGCCGATCTGGCTTTGGCGCTCGGCACCGAGCTCTGCCTGCTGCTTCTCGAGCTCCATCTCGTACAGACGGGCACGCAGCATCTGCATGCAGACCTCGCGGTTCTGGATCTGGGAACGCTGCTCCTGTGACTGCACCACGGTGTTGGTGGGCAGGTGGGTGATTCGCACAGCGGAGTAGGTAGTGTTAACGCACTGACCGCCAGGGCCGGAGGCGCAGTAGGTGTCGATGCGCAGGTCGGACTGGTTGATCTGGACGTCGATCTCCTCGGCCTCGGGAAGTACGGCGACGGTAGCCGTGGAGGTCTGAATGCGGCCCTGGGACTCGGTCTTGGGGACGCGCTGGACACGGTGCACGCCGGACTCGTACTTCATAACGGAGTAGACGCGGTCGCCCTCGACCTTGAACTCGATGGACTTGAAGCCGCCGGCCTCGCTGGGGCTGGAATCGAGCACGGTGGTCTTCCAGCCACGCGACTCGCAAAAGCGCTGATACATCTTGTACAGGTCGCCGGCGAAGATGGCCGCCTCGTCGCCACCGGCGGCGGAGCGAATCTCGACGATGGTGTTCTTGTCGTCGTTGGGGTCGCTCGGGATGAGCATGTACTTGATGTCTTCCTCGAGCTGGGGAAGCTTGGCCTCGTTTTCGGAGATGTCCATCTGGAGCATCTCCTTCTCATCGGCATCGGTGGTATCGTGCAGCATTTCCTTGGCAGCCTCGATGTCATCGAGCGCGCCAATGTACTCGCGCGAGGCGGCGATGAGGTCGGACTGGTGCGCGTACTCCTTGTTGAGACGCGTGAACTCCTTAATATCGGAGGCGACGGCCGGGTCGGAGAGCTTCTTCTCGAGCTCCTCGTAGGCCTTGATAATCTTTTCGAGCTTGTCGCGCATGGCGGGACTCCTTTATATGCGTGAAGGTGAAAATCGGCAGAGTTGATGGGGCGCGCGGCGCCACTGCGGGGGTAAGCCCGGCTAGAACATGTCGATCTTCAGATACATGCGCATCCCTTCGCGTATGGGGTACATAGTTGCGGTCTAACCCAAACATGATAGCGTGCCCAGGCAAACCTGCATATAACCCGCACGGAATGATTGGTGCAAACAAACCTGACCCCATTGCACCAAGGGCTTGCTTTTTGGCTAGAGCGTTTGGAGTAGAGCGACGAGGAAGCGGATGCCCTGGAGGTAGGCGCGGCGGGTGATGCGCTCGTTGGTGCCGTGGACGCCGCGATCACACTCGTCGTCATCAACCACAAAGGCCGAGAAGCGAATGCACTCGGAGCAAATGCGCTGGTAGTTGGCAGCGTCGGTCGCGCCGATCACGGTCGAGGGGACAATCGCCAACGGCTCGGATGATCCGTTTTCCTCCATCCCCTTTGGATCACGGAAATAGCGGGCGGCGATGGAGCGAACCGCCTCGAGTCCCGGTCCGCCGATGCGCGGAGACGGCGAGGGTTCGGAGCTGCCAGGGCCGAGCTCGACCTCGACACGGTCGGCGAGCCCCGCCTCGGCAACGGCGACGCAGCAGCGGGCCACGACATCGGCCACGCTCGTGCCCTCGAGCATACGGAAATTGATATTGGCCCACATATCCTGCGGCATTACGTTGGCGCCGGTGCTGCCACCCTCGATCTGCGTGGGCGCGCAGGTGGTCGTCACCAGCGGATAGAGCTTCTTGCTGGCGAGGCACTCGCGGACAATGGCATCCCCGTTGGCGGCAATTTCATCGGCCGTGTAGAGCCCCAACTCGACGAGTTGGGCGGCAAGCAAGTCGGTCACGCGCGTCGGCCACTCGATATCGCAGATTGCGGTGATGGCACGGCTCAGCACCTCGAGCGATGTGCCGCCGTAGGGGTTGGACGAATGCCCGCCCTCACTCTTCGTCTTGAGCACAATATCGGCATAGCCCTTCTCGGCAAGGTCGGCATGCATAAGCCAGCCCTCGCCCGCGCTGTACTCGGCAGCCGGAACGATGCGGTAGTCACCCTCGTCGATCAGGTACTCAAGCTCAATGCCGCGCTCCTCGAGCGCGCGGCCGATGGCGCCTGCGCCGTACTGCGTAGTCTCCTCGTCCTGGCCAAAGGCCAGGAGCAGCGTGCGCTCGTGCTGCCAACCGTGCGCCAGCGCATACTCAACCGCCTCGAGAATGCCTGCGACCTGGTCCTTCATGTCGATCGCGCCGCGGCCCCAAATGTAGGTATCGTCCACGTGCCCGCTAAAGGGGGCGTGCGTCCAATCGTCCTCGGTACCCGGCACCACGGGGACCACGTCCATGTGGCCCATGAGCATAATGGGCTTGAGGGCAGGGTCGGAACCGCTAAGCGTCACCAATAGCGAATGATCGATAAGCTCGACCTCGCCCGCCGCGAACACGTGCGGCCAAGCCTGCTGCATATACGCGCGCAGGTCGTCGAACGGCTGCCAGTCCACCGCCTCGGCATCCATGCTCGAAATGGTCGGAAACGACAGCACACGGCCCAGGCGCTCGCATGCGCCGGCCTTGTCCAAATCGGCAAAATCATCCTCATGCGCAAAAAAGCGCCAAACCTCGGCCATGACATCCTTTCGATTGTGATGACGAGGGCCGCCCCACCGGAGCGGCCCTGCCACATAAGCGTTTGCGGTCGGTTATTTGTCCTCGAGATAACGCGAGAGGAACTCGCGGGTGCGCTGGTGTTTGGGATTGCCGAAGAGCTCCGCCGGCGCGGCATCCTCGAGCACTACGCCCTTGTCCATAAAGACCACGCGGTCGGACACCGTGCGGGCAAAGGCCATCTCGTGCGTGACGACGACCATGGTCATGCCGTCGGCAGCGAGCTTGCGCATGACCTCGAGCACCTCTCCCACGATCTCGGGGTCGAGTGCGGAGGTCGGCTCGTCGAACAGCATGATCTGCGGATTCATACATAGGGCACGAGCGATGGCCACGCGCTGTTTTTGACCACCGGACAGGCGACCCACGGCGGCGTGCGCGAACTTTTCGAGTCCCACGCTCGTCAGATGCTCCATCGCTATTTTTTCAGCCTCGGCCTTGCTCATCTTTTTGAGCGTGACGGGCGCGAGCGTGCAGTTGTCGAGCACATCCATGTTGTTGAACAGGTTAAAGCCCTGAAACACCATGCCGATGTCCTCGCGCAGCTTGTTGATGTTGCAGCGCTCGGCCGTGAGGTCCTGGCCGTGGAACCAGATGTGGCCCGCGTCCGGGGTCTCGAGCAGGTTGAGGCAGCGCAGGAAGGTCGACTTGCCCGAACCCGAGGCGCCGATAATGGTGACGACTTCGCCGGGGTTAACGGACAGGTCGATGCCCTTGAGTACCTCGAGCGAGCCAAAGCTCTTGCGCAGGCCCTCAACGCGGATGAGCGGCTCATTGGTCTGTGCGGCGGCCGCAACGCCGGTAATGGCGGTATCTGCCATGATAATTCTCCTCGTCTTGAGCCTAGTTGGAGCTGGGCAGCGTGACCGGAGCCTCGGCGCCGAGCTTTTTGCCAAAGGCCTCGAGCAGGCGGCTCGCCACGAGCGTCAGGATCAGGTAGACCACGAGCGCCACGCAGTAGACCTCCATCTGGCGGTAGTA
>DBEZGO010000118.1:0-14301 GCA_048189345.1 Collinsella sp. | reverse complement strand
GGTGAGGTATATCCGGCGCTGTATATGCTGGTCGATGAGGGTCCCGAGCGTCTGTTTCAGCGCGAGCGCGTGGTCAAGGCCGCCGTGGCGCTTGATGAGTGGCGTCAGACCGCGGGCTGGGATCAGGTTCAGCTAACTGGTGACGGTCTCGTGCGTTATGGCAAGCTGCTGGGTGAGGACGAGACGGCACGCTGCGTGGAGCGAGGCCTGTGGTGGCCCTCGGGCGAGGGCCTGCTGATGGCGCACGTCGCAGGCGATGGCGATCCCGCTCGCGTCTTGCCGATCTACACGCGCCTTTCGGACGCCGAGGAAAACGAGCGCAAGCGCCTGGGCCTTGCCGAGAGCGCGCAGAGTGAGGTGACAGGTGTTGCCGACGAGCTCGCTGGGCGTCATCTGCAATTCCGCCCCATGGGCGCGGCGGATGCCGAGGGCGCGAGCGCACTGGAGACCGACTGCTTTGAAGGCGCCGGACACGAGGCGTGGACGCCGGGCATGTTCTTGTCCGAGCTGGGCGAGGACGTTGCCGCTCCGCGTAGCTGGTGGGTGGCGCACGACGACGGTCAGTTGCTGGGTCTTGCCGGCGGCATGGTCGTCGACGGGGACGTGCAGATTATGGACGTTGCCGTCGATCCGACTCATCGCCGTGAGGGTATCGCCCGCAAGCTTCTGTCGCACGTGAGCTATGACGCGCAGATGCTCGGCTGCACCACGGCTTCGCTTGAGGTTGAGGACGGCAACGAGGGCGCAATTGCACTCTATGCCGCCCTGGGCTTTACCGAGGCTGGCCGTCGCCGCGGCTACTATGGTGCCGGCAAGGATGCCATCGTCATGACGGCTCCGCTGCCCCTCGTGCTTCCGGTCGACAATGCTTCGCCCGAGCCGACGGCGGCAGAGCAGCGCGTATGGCCGCTGCCTGCGCCCGGGCGCTCCGAGGGGGAGCGTGCCGAAATTGAACGCCGCCGCCTAGTGCTCGCTATCGAGAGTTCCTGCGACGAGACGGCCGTGGCGATTATCGATGCGGATGGCAATATGCTGGCCAACCAGGTGTCGACGCAGATTGATTTCCATGCCCGTTTTGGCGGCGTGGTGCCCGAAATCGCCTCGCGCAAGCACGTTGAGGTGATTGTGAGTGTCGTGGATGCGGCGCTCGAGGATGCCGCAGCATCGCTGGGCCTTACGGGCGGAGCCATTGCACCAAGTGAGCTTGCCGCCGTGGGCGTGACGCAGGGTCCGGGCCTGGTGGGCGCGCTCGTGGTTGGCGTCGCCTTCGCCAAGGGCTTTGCCTACGCTGCTGGCAAGCCGCTCGTGTGCGTCAACCATCTGGAGGGGCACCTGTTTGCCAACCTGCTGGCGCAGCCCGACCTCAAGCCGCCGTTCATCTTCACGCTTGTCTCGGGCGGGCACACCATGCTCGTGCACGTGAAGGCGTGGGGCGACTACGAGGTGCTCGGTGAGACGCTCGACGACGCCGTGGGCGAGGCCTTCGACAAAGTGGCCAAGGCGCTGGGCCTGGGCTATCCCGGTGGCCCCATCATCTCTAAGCTGGCCGAGACGGGCAACCCCAAGGCGATCGATTTCCCCCGTGCGCTTAACAGCAGGGGGGACTACCGCTTCTCGCTTTCGGGCCTCAAGACGGCGGTGACGCTCTACATCGAGCAAGAGACCAAGGCCGGGCGCACGATTCACCTTCCCGATCTGGCGGCTTCGTTTGAGGCAGCTGTCTTTGACGTGCAGTACAAGAAGGCCAAAAACGCACTGCACGCTACCGGATGCAAGGAATACTGCATCGGTGGCGGCGTCTCGGCTAACCCGCATCTGCGCGAGATGATGATCAAGAAGCTCGGACGCCAGGGCATCCGCGTGACGGTGCCGCCCTTGTCTGCCTGCACCGATAACGCCGCCATGATCGCGGAGGTCGCCCGCCGTAAATTCGACCGAGGTGAAATCTCGCCGTTCGACGTCGACGCCGATCCAAACATGACGCTGTAGTCGTACGGATGCGGTCCCCGACGCTGCCCGGGCGCCAGCGGCCGCATATGAACTTTATCGCGAGTTCCGCACGCAAAGGAAAGCACTTAATGTGCTTTCCGTCTTGCGCAGGACTGTAGAGCAGGAAAGTTCATATGCGCCGCCCGGCTCCCGCGGCTCTCAGGGGCATCTCTCATGCAAAAACTGTCGTGGGGTAAAGTCCGAGGTCAATGGCGTTTTATACCGAGAAATTCAAAAAAGTTGAAAATTCATTACAAATTTGCGTTGACTTTAGGTAACTAAAGTTTCATACTCCTTTTCAACCACTGGGGGATGTGAACACGCACGGATCGTTCACATCATGATTGAAGAGGATTTCTTAGACATGTTCACGCATCAGCTAAACATTATCAGCGTAGTAATTATCTGATGCGGGTTAGCACATACAGCTGGCCCGTACGATAACGGGCGGCTGATGAAGATGAGGGCCGTCGAGCGCAACCGACGGCCCTCATTTTTTATGCCTAGGAAGTTCTTTTTAGAGGAGGAAATGTAATGAACGGAGTTTTGCTCATGGTTGTGGCCGCGGCGGTGCTCGCCTGCGGCTATCTGGGCTACGGCCGCTGGCTGGCCAACAAGTGGGGCGTTGACAAAGAGGCCCTCACGCCGGCCAAGCGCATGAAGGACGGCAAGAGCTTCTCGCCCGTCTCCGCCTTTACCGCGTTCTCGCACCAGTTCAGCTCGATCTGCGGTGCTGGCCCTGTCACGGGTACGATCGTCGCCATGGCCTTTGGCTGGCTGCCCGTCGTGCTCTGGGTCCTCGTCGGCGGCATCTTCTTTGGCGCCGTCCACGACTTTGGTGCTCTGTACGCTTCGATGAAGAACAACGGCAAGTCGCTCGCTCAGCTCATCGAGAAGTACATCGGCAAGACCGGCCGTCGCCTGTTCCTGCTGTTCTGCTGGCTGTTCTGCATCATCGTCATCGCCGCTTTCACCGACATGGTCTGCAAGACGTTCATGTTCACCCCGGCCGTTGACGCTTCTGGTGCTGCTACCGGTGCTATCGACTTCACCAAGTCCTATGCCGCCGGCTGCGCTGGTACCATCTCCATCCTGTTCACCTTCGTCGCTATCGCCTTTGGTTGGGCCCAGAAGAAGTTCAACCTCACCGGCGCTGCCGAGTTCGTCACCGGCGTGGTCCTCATGGTTCTCATGTTCGCCGTCGGTATGCAGTTCCCGCTCTACCTGGATAAGTTCCAGTGGTTCGCCGTCGTCATGGTCTACCTGGTCTTTGCTGGCGCTATGCCCATCCAGATGCTCAAGACCCCGCGTGACTACCTCACTTCCATCATGATGATTGTCATGATCGTCTGCGCTGTCCTCGGCATCGTCGTCCTGGGCGTCAACGGTCAGGCCACTATCACCGCTCCGGTCTTCACCGGCTTCTCCACTGCCTCCGGCATGATGTTCCCGGTCCTGTTCGTCTCCGTCGCTTGCGGTGCTCTCTCCGGTTTCCACAGCCTCGTTTCTTCCGGCACCTCTTCTAAGCAGGTCGAGAAGGAGCAGGACGCCGTCAAGGTCGGTTACGGCGCCATGATCGTCGAGTCCTTCGTCGGCATCCTTGCCATCATCGTCGCCGGCATCATGTTCTCCGACATGAACACCGCCGGTACCGGCGCCCTCAACGCCGGTGTCGCTTCCACCCCGTTCCAGATCTTCGCCGCCGGCATCTCCCGCGGTATGCAGGCCTTCGGTGTTGACGGCACGCTTGCTACCGTCTTTATGACCATGAACGTCTCCGCTCTGGCCCTGACCTCGCTCGACGCCGTCGCCCGCATCGCCCGCACTTCGTTCTCCGAGTTCTTTGCCCAGACCAACGATGCCCTGGCCATCGAGTCCAAGGCCGGCTACATGAAGGTCCTCGGCAACCCCTGGTTCGCCACGGTCGTTACCCTGCTTCCCGGTCTCGCTCTCGCTTTTGGTGGCTATGCCAACATCTGGCCGCTCTTTGGTGCTTCCAACCAGCTGCTCGGCGGCATGACCATGATCACCCTCGCCGTGTTCTGCAAGTGCACCGGCCGCAAGGGCTGGATGCTCTACGTGCCCGTCGTCTTCCTGCTCTGCTGCACCTTCACCTCGCTGGTCCAGAGCGCCATGGGCTGCATGACCGCCGTCCAGGCCTACGGTTTCTTCGGTACCATCCCGGCTACCGCCACCACGGCCGCCGTCTCCGTCGCCGCCACCAAGGGCCTGCAGCTCGTCTTTGCCGTCCTGCTGATGGTTCTGGGCCTCATCGTTGCCGTTAACTGCCTCAAGGAGTTCTTCGGCAAGGAGGCTGGCTCCATGCCTGATGAGGAGCCCGAGTGGTCCGAGATGGGCAAGGCCGAGTACGGTCGCGCCGCTGCCGCCGAGGCTCCCGCTGACGCCGAGGCCGCCAAGGCCTAGTCGGTCGGACGGGTTGAATCTCCCATCTATTTGACTCGGAAAGACCGGGTCCGCAATCAAGCGGACCCGGTCTTTTTTCTTGTGAGAACAGGTGGTGCAAGGGCGTTCTCGCAGATGTTTTGCGTGGATAGGCTCGTGCGTTGTACCATATGGACGTATATGTGTGCATATGAAAGGGGCCCCGTGGCCAAGACGGTATATTCCGATAATCAAAACAATGTCGATGCTCTGGCTGAGCGCCTGAGCAGCCAGACGTCGCTTTCTGCTGAGCGTGCCAAGCTGGTTGCCTACGATCTGCTTTGCCGCAAGGCGCTCAAGATTAAGTCGAGTGCGCTGGCGCAGATTTTCCGCTCCGTCGATAAGGAATGCGACACCAAGGCGATGCGCGATGAGCTTATCGCGGCAAATATCGTGACCAAGATCGAGGGTAGCGGCATTAACGGACGCCCGGCGTTCTATACCATCAATGTCGAGATCCGCGATGCCCAGGAGCTGCCTGCCGAGTCCGTCGAAGATTTTGTCGTCGAGGATTCCGCTGACGTGCCTGCTGTGGAAGAAGTTGCTCCGCGTGAGCATGTCGATACCGATGAGTTGCTCGATGAGAACGTCGTGCGCGCCTTTACGGCCAAGGCAGGACGCGGCGGTTTTGGCGGGGGTGGCAAGCGCGATGCGCAGCGCCGCGCCCAGCAGGAGCGCTTCCGTCGCGCCGTTGCTCAAAAGGGTGAGACGGATGCCGAGGCTGTTGAGAACGAGGTTGCTGCCGAGTCGCAGAAGCCCGCGAAGGAGCAAAAGCCCGTGGAGGCCCAAGAGCCCAAGCGTCGTCGCGGTGCTCACTTTAAGGCTGCGCAGCAGGATGTCGCGCGTGAGGTTGAAGGGCCTTCCGAGGTTGCAGACGATGTTGAGGAGTCTGCCAAGAGGGCTCCGGGTTCGTGTCGTCCCGGCCGCGGTTTTGCGGGACGCGCGTATCCCGTAAAGCGTCAGGAGAAGGGCGAGCCGGCTTCGATCGCTCAGGCCGAGAAGGCCGAACAAACCGAGAAAACCGTTGAGCCGGCGACTCGCGAGCAGAAGCCTGTTGAGCCGCAGCTTGAGGTTGATGCCGAGGCCAAGGGCCAGCAGCCTACTGATGAGCGGACGGAGCAGAGCACGTCGAGCAAGCCTCGCCGCCGTCGCCATCGTGGGGGACGCAGCTCCCATGCCGAGACTGCAACCGAGAAGACCACGCCGCAGGACGAGGATGCGACTGCCGAGGTTTCTTCGGGGCAGCCTAAGCGCCAGCCGGCGAAGGAGAGCAAGTCCGATCGTCCGCAGAAGCAGGCGTCTATGCCGAAGCGCGAGCGCAATTCCCAAGGCGATTCTAAGCGCAAGTCTCAGAAGAAGCCGGAGTCTGCCGCAGCAGATACTGCTGCCCGGCAGCCCGAGTCGGCCGTCCGCGGCGAGGTCTCGGCGTTTGCCCTTGCCCGCGTTTTAGGCAGGCAGCTGCTCAAAGTTGTCCCTACGCCTACGGCGCTCTCTAAGATCAAGGAGCAGCAGACACAGATCGTAAAGGTCGAGGGCAAGGACGGCAAAAAGGCTCCGCAGCGCACTCAGCACAACGAGATGTCCAACCGCAAGATTGCCGAGGAAATCGCAATCATCCAGGCTTGGATCGAGCAAAACCGAGGTGCCGATACGCCGGTTGCCTCGCGCCGCCAGCGTGCCTACCAGATTTTTAACGACGAGAAGGCTTTTGACGGCAAGCACGGCGAGCGCCTAATTCGGCGTATGACCGAAAAGGGCATCAGCATGCAGGCGATTAAGGTCGCCCCCAACCGCCCCGTGCACTTTACGGGTTTCTTTACGCTGGGCGCCGACAAGCCGTTCATTATGGTTGAGAACCTGGATACCTACGACGAGATCGTCAAGCTGCTGCGTGGCCGCAAGCACGCCAAGCTCTTTGGCATCAAGGTGGGCGGCGTGATTTTTGGCGGCGGATGCAAGGCGAGCGTCTCGCATGCCCTGGACGATTATCTGGCCGAGATCGGCTATCGCTTTAACTACGTCTACTACGTGGGCGATATCGACCGCGAGGGCGCGCGCATCGTCGAGCAGGCTCGCAATGCCAATGTGGTTGAGATCCGCCTGCATGCCGGCATGTACCGCGCCATGCTCGCCGAGCACAAGCGTCGCGTGAAGGCCGGCGGAGAGTGCGAGCCCGCGGCTGCCAACCAGGGCGTGCCGCAGAACTTGGCGGCGACGATCAAGGATCTGCCCATGGTCACGCGTGTGCAGTTCCGCAATGTGCTACGTGAAGGCGGGCGCATTCCGCAGGAGATTCTGATGACCGCAGACTATCGGGATGGCGACTCGGGAAGCTTCGACCGCATGCTCAACAACTAGGGCGTTCGGCCCCGGGAGAGCGGGGACACCGGCTTAGGTTTCCTGCTCTACAGTCCTGCTCACGACGGAGGCCACATTAAGTGGCCTCCTGTTCGTGCGGAACTCGCGATAAACCTAAGCCGGTGTCCCCGCTCTCCCGGGGCCTGTGGTTACCTGGTTGTTGCATGCGGCTCGCTTTTCGGAACTGGGCTGATATTTTCTTGATGTTAGGCGCTCTTGGTCCTAATGGGCTTGGGGCGCCTTCGCGTTTCCTCAGCTCCGCACCCTTGCGGGTTCGAATTCCTCCGCTTGCCCACAAGAAAGCGCTCCAGGTTCATAAGGGCCTGGAGCGCTGTGTTCTTAAGGGCTGGGACGGAGGGATTCGAACCCCCAACAGCCGGCACCAAAAACCGGAGTTCTACCGTTGAACTACGTCCCAATGTGTGGTGTTGCCCAAAAGCAACTCGTTTAGTTTACCTAATCTGCGAGGGCATCGCAAACGCCATCGAGCAGGCGTACGGCGAGTGTCTGCGCGTCGCTGGCCGTGAAGGTGCCGTTGTAGCGCGTCATGCCCGTGAGCTCAATGCGAATGCGTGCCGGCTTCTGCTGCGCGGCGACATTGGCAGTGCGGATGCGCTGGGCCAGGTTGTGGCACTCGGCGAGGGCGATCGTGGCGCGCGGCGCTGCATCTGCGGGCAGCTCATCGCTTGCGATCTCGAGCACTAGGTCAACGTCGGTTGGGACCTCGGAGTCGCAGAGCATCATGCCGCTGTTGTCGGTCGTTGCCGTGGCGATATTCCACATGCGCGACGCAACGCTGCGTGCGATGGGGTCCTCGCCGATAACGGCAATCTGGAAGCGCTCGAGCACGTTGGCGGCGCGAGCAAAACCGATACGGGACTCGGCTTCGGTGACCGAGGGCTTGCCCTCCCACACATGGTGCAGGCGGTTGATGTAGGCGTAGGTGTCCTGGAAGGCCATGCCGTCGGCAAACAGGCCGACATTTTCCTGGAACTGCTGCAGGGCGGCCTCGGTATGCGGACCAAAGTAGCCGTCGTCTTCGCCACAGGCAAAGCCCAAAACGTTGAGAGCGCGCTGCAGGGCCTGCACATCGGCGCCATGGAAATTGGGCATGCGCAGATAGAGAGTGCGGTCGCCCAGCTTATACGAAGCGTCTACAAGGGCGCTCCAGCAGGGGATATCGACGGCATGACCGGCAGCAAGGCCGCTGTCGAGCCTGAAGGTGCTGACGGCCTGCTCAGTGGTGGCTCCAAAGTACTTGTCGGTGACTTCGGCGGCATCAATCGTGTAGCCGAGCTGCAGGAGACGAGACTGCACGTCCTCGACGGCTGCTCCTTGCATGCCCGTTGTAATAGGTTCCATGAACGAACCCCTTTCAGCGTACCATTCGTACTATTTGAGCGTCTGTCGGATAGACAACGCAAAGGGATGCATAAACATGCACTCAACAGTGTAGCAAGTTGTGCCTAAATACGCTGCTGACAGGTTTTATAACCCCCGTTAGTTAAGACGCTCCACAAAGAAATCTGCCATGGAGAGGAACAGCTCGCGTGCGTGCGGATCAAGCTCAACGTTCTCGATGGCCGCTTTGGCCCTAGCGGTCAGGTCGAGCGCGTAAGTGTGGGCGTAATCGATGGAGCCGGTCTCCTGGAAGATCTCCACGGCGCGTGCGAGCTGCGCGGGATCATCGGTGCCTGAGGAAAGAATCGCCTCGACCTCGTCGTGGTGGCGCTCATCAGAGAGGGCGTGTACGGCGACAAGCGTGCGCTTGCCCTCGGTGATGTCGGTGCGGAAGTCCTTGTTGGCGGCTTCCTTAGTGCCGACAAGGTTGAGCAGGTCGTCCTGAATCTGAAAGGCAAGGCCTGTGTGCAGGCCAAAGGCGCGCAGCGCTTCGATTTGCTCATCGCTGCCGCCGCCGATAATGGCTCCGGCGGCAAGCGGCGTGGCTCCGCTGTAAAACGCGGTCTTGTGCGTCGCCATGTCCAGGTAGTCATCAACCGAGATATCAAAGCGCCCGTCGCGGACCCAACCCAGGTCGAGTGCTTGTCCCTCAATGGTGCGGACGATCATCTCGGTAAGCTCGTGGAGCACGCGCAGCTTCACGTCGGACTCCAGCGTAGGGTCGTCGAGAACCGTCTTGGTGACCATGGTGAGCGCCAGGTCACCACAATTGATGGCAAGGCCCGTGCCCTCGGTAAGGTGCATGCAGGGCTTGCCTCGACGAAGCTGTCCGTTGTCGGCGATGTCGTCGTGGATCAGCGCGCCCGACTGGAAATGCTCGATGGCCGCCGCGGCGCTGCGGGCACTCTCAAAGCTACCGCCCACTGCGGTTGCGGCGAGCATGCAGATAAGCGGGCGGTGGCGCTTGCCGGCGTTGGCCGTAAAAGCCGAGAGCGGCGCGTACAGGTAGCGCTCGATATCGGCAGAGGTCGCCTGTCCGTCAAAGAACGTGGCCAGATAGTCGTTAATCTGGTCAAAGTGCTGGGCTAAAAAGCTGGTAAACGGACTGGACACGGGTTCTCGCATTCTTTCTGAGGTTGCATTGATGCAATATGCAGACAACATATTGCCACATCAGGGCGTTTGGCGCGGCAGTTTTGGCGATTTAGGACAACGGGCGTGCGTTTGATGGAGTGTGCCTAAATCAGCCTAAAATGCTCGAGCGCCGCAACGACACCGTCATGATCGACGGTGTCGGTCACGTAATCGGCCTTATCCTTGAGATAGTCCGGTGCGTTGCCCATCGCAATGCCGACATCGACGGCGTTCATCAGCGAGACGTCATTGCTGGCGTCGCCAATGCCGTATACGGTTCCGTGGTGGGGGTCGAGGGCGTCGAGTACAGACTGGATGCCCCCGCGCTTCGTGCATTCGCGGGGCGAGATTTCGGTTACCTCGAGTTCGAGCTCATTAAAGCACAGCAGCGGCTCAAGTGCCTTATCTTGAGCGATGTGGTTGGCGAGCGATGTAGACATCAAGATCTTGTAGACACTGTAATGTTGCAGCTGCGTGACTGCGTCGCCCAGGGTGCGCGCGTATCCGGGAGCATCGGGCGCATCGGCACTCATGCGCACGACGCCGTTGAGGCCCTCAAAGCGGATGACCTCGCCCGATTGCTCAAGGTAGGGGGCAAGACGCTGCAGCATACTGGGCGTCATCGACAGATCGCGAATTGCGTGTCCGTTAATCTCGGCGTAACCGCCCGCAAGACAGACGATGCCGGTCCAAGGCAGCTCAAGAAGTTTGGGGTGGATGCAGCTCAGGGTGCGTCCCGTGCAGATAAAGGCCATGTTGCCGTTGGCGACAAACTCGCGGATTGCCTGCGAAACCGCCTCGTTGGGATAGGGGGAGAGGTCCCGCTCGTCTTCGGGAAGGTCTTGGGCGAGCCTGGGGTCTTGCCAGGCGAGCGTTCCGTCGATATCGAAGAAGCAAATAGAGCCGCGCTTATGGGCTGCGCTGGCGGCAGGGGAGGCCGAGGTGGTGGGCACAAATTCCGGCTCGAGGCCCATGATCTGGTCAAAATGCTCTTTAACGCGGGGAACGGAGATGCCGATGACCACCTGGGCGGTCTTGCCCGTAATGATGAGGCCCTTGGCGCCCACCGCGACAAACGACGCGTTATCTGCAACGATGGAAGGGTCTGCGACCTCGACGCGCAGGCGCGTGGCGCAGTTGGTTGCGCCCACGATATTGCCAACGCCACCTAAAAGCTGAATTACCCGCTCAGCGAGGACGTGATCTTGATCGGATCGACTATCGACCTCGTCATTGGGGGATTGCTCTTTGGCAAAGTCGCTTCCCGTTAAACAATCGATTGCCGCGCGATTGGCAACATGATCCTCGCGGCCCGGTGTCTTAAGGTCATAGACCAAGATGAGTGCTCGAAAACTAACAAAAAAGATGAGGCTAAAGGCAAGGCCGATACCGAGCGCCAAAAGATAGGCACCGGCATGCGTGCGCATGAGCGGAATAAAGTTGAAGGCTGCCATCTCCATCAGGCCGCCCGAGAAGATGCCGACGATGCCAAAGAGATTCATGGTTGTGGCAAGGCAAGACGATAAGACGGCGTAGAGCAAAAAGAGCCCGGGGTGGGTGAACATAAAGAGAAACTCGAGTGGCTCGGTAACGCCGCAAACCACCGAGGCGACGATGGCGGGCAAAAGGATGACCTTAAGGCCGGCGCGGCGCTCTGGTTTTGCGGTGGAGTAGAACGCGGCTGCGATGGCGGGAAGGCCAAAGAGCTTGACCCAGCCGGTGGCGGTAAAACCGGCCCACGGCGCAAGTTCATTAAGGGGGCGCGTGCTATGGGAGAGGATGGGGAGCAAACTGCTCCACGTGGCGTAGATGCCGTCGTTAATGACCAGGTTGTCGTAGTAGATCGGCATGTAGAGCAGGTGGTGCAGGCCAAAGGGCTCGAGTGCTCGTTCTAAAAAGACAAAGATGCCCACGCCAAAGGGACCGACGCCTGCAAGCGCGTGACGCAGCGTATCAGTTACATCGTATACGTAGGGCACGATGGCGGCCGAGATAGCGGCAAGGGCAAACACGGCAAAAAAGCTGATGAGGTAGACCAGCGAGGAGCCCGAGAAGGTGCCGAGCCAATCGGGAATTTTGGCATCGTAGAAGCGGTCATGGATGGCGACGACGGTTGCCGATACCGCCAGCGGGCCGATAATGCCGGTGTCGAGCGTCTTGATGCCGTCGATGACGGTGATACCGCTGGCGGAGGTCAAAGATGACGGGTACTCAAGTCCAAGGTTGTCTCCGCTCAGCTTAATGATCTCGCTCAAAAAGAAGCAGTAGGCAAAATAGGCGACGAGAGCCTCGAGACAGCAACGAGCCGGTTGTTTTTGGGCAAGACCGATGGGCAGCGCTACGGCAAAAAGGAGCGGGAGGCGTTTAAAGACCGTCCACGAGCCGCGCTGGATGATAGCCCAGAAAACGTACCAAGGGGTTCCGTATACGGCGAGATCGCCGACGATGTCCGCAGTCGTTGCGAGAGCGGAGACGCCGACCATGAGGCCTGATATAGAAAACAGCATGGCGGGCGCGAACATTGCCCCGCCAAAGCGTTGGATTTTTTGCAGCATGTTCTGCCTTCCGAATATCGAGGCGCGTTGCGCGTGGGGAAACGTTTAAACAATGGATTCATTGTAGAGGACCAGACGATTGTCGTACCGGCAGTTTTGAGCGAAACCGATTTGGGCATGACAGAAACCGTCAACGGTTAAATCCTGTCGCTTTACCGATATTCAGTTTAAACAACTTTAAGAAATGCTATCGTGCCTAGCCGGAAATGAATAATGTAGAGGTGAAACAATGCCAAAAGCGATATACGAAGGAATCTACCGAGAAATACGCTCGCGCATCATTAATGGGACCTATGCGTTTCAGGAGATGCTGCCAACCGAAGCCGAGCTGACCGCGGAATTTGGCTGCACGCGCAATACCGTCCGCCGCGCTTTGAGCATGCTGGCCGACGGGATGTTTGTGCAGCCCATACACGGCAAGGGCGTGCGCGTTATTTGGCTTAAGGGCGAAACCGACATGTTGGGCGCACTCGAAGAGGTTGAGTCGTTTGGCGAGTTTGCAAAGCGCAACAATGCCGTTGCATCGACGGACGTTAAGTCTTTCGAACATCTGGTTTGCACCGAGCAACTCTCTCGTCACCTGGGCTTTAAGGTGGGCGAGGAGTTGATTCGCGTAGTGCGTGTCCGAAGCCTCAACGGCAACGCGCGCCAAGTGGACCATGGCTATTTTTTGGCGTCGATCGCCAAGGGCCTGACTCCCGAGATCGCGGCAGATTCTATTTACGGCTATCTGGAGCACAAGCGCGGTGTCAAAGTGATGGCGAGCCGTCGTACGGTGAGTGTCGAGCTCGCCAACGATGAGGACTGCAGCTATCTTGACCTCGGCAAATACAACTGCGTTGCCGTCATGGAGAGTCAGTCGTACACCTCGGATGGCATCTTGTTTGAGGTGACGCACACTCGCACACACCCCGAGATCTTCCATTACCGCGTCAATTCCAAGCGATAGCCAGCTAGCTCGCAGCCTGACGAGACTCATGGCCTCAAAGAGAAAACGCCCGGTCAAACCGACGGTACATCGGCTTGACCGGGCGTTTTCTCTGCATTCGATAACAAATAATTGTTTATACAAAACTTGTCAAGTATCAAGTTGAAATTACCGTTCACCGAAGTTTTTCTACCGCTCTAGTAATACTTGTTCAAACAACTAGCCAAATAGCGTATCGTTCAAATCAGCAAAAGGGGCAAAGTCCCCGAGCCAATCTCCGAAGGCGGCGGCAAAGGGTGCCGCCACGGTGTGAAAGGGTGGATTGTAATGAAGAACGAAATGAGCAGAAGGCAGTTCCTGGGCTTTGCTGGTTCCGCGGCTGCAGTTCTTGGTCTGGGCCTCGTGGGTTGCGGTGGTTCTGCCGGCTCCGGCTCCTCTGCTTCTGGTGACGCTGCCGAGGTCTACTTCCTCCAATTCAAGCCCGAGGTCGACAAGGAGTGGAAGGAGATCGCCAAGGCCTATAAGAAGGAGAAGGGCGTCGAGGTCAAGATCGTGACCGCCGCTTCCAACACCTACGAGGAGAAGCTTAAGTCCGAGATGTCCAAGAGCTCCGCTCCGACCCTGTTCCAGGTCAACGGCCCCACCGGTCTTAAGAACTGGAAGGACTACTGCGCCGATCTGTCCGATACCAAGCTCCGCGGTGAGCTCATTGACGACTCCCTGGCTCTGCAGTCCGACGGCAAGGATCTGGGTATCGACTGGGTCCAGGAGAGCTACGGCATCATCTACAACAAGCAGCTGCTCGAGAAGGCTGGCTACAAGGCCGAGGACATCAACTCCTTCGACAAGCTGAAGGCTTGCGCCGATGACATTCAGGCCCGCAAGGACGAGCTTGGTGTTGAGGGTGCCTTTACTTCCGCCGGCATGGATGACTCCTCCAGCTGGCGCTACACCACCCACCTCGCCAACCTCCCGCTCTACTACGAGTTCGAGAAGGAGCACAACCAGGAGGACGACGAGATCAAGGGCGAGTATCTCGACAACTTCAAGCAGATTTTCGACCTGTACATCACCGACTCCACCTGCGATCCTTCGCAGCTTGCCTCCAAGACCGGCGACGACGCTACCAACGAGTTCGCAACCGGGAAAGCCGTCTTCTATCAGAACGGCTCCTGGGCCTACGCTGACCTCACCAAGGCCGGCATGACCGACGATCAGATTGGCATGATGCCCATCTACATCGGTGTCGACGGCGAGGAGAACCAGGGCCTGTGCTCCGGCGGCGAGAACTACTGGTGCGTGAGCTCCCAGGCTTCCGAGGATGCCCAGAAGGCCACCGAGGACTTCATGTACTGGTGCGTCACCGCTGACACCCCGACCAGCATCATCGCCGACAAGATGGGTCTGACCGCTCCGTTCAAGAGCGCCAAGGAGACCACCAACGTCTTCTCGCAGCAGGCCGTTGCCATGGCCAAGGACGGCAAGAAGACCGTC
>DBEZGO010000117.1:0-65087 GCA_048189345.1 Collinsella sp. | reverse complement strand
CGAGACTTCGGTATGCGGTATCAAGCAATCGTTATTCGGGTCTTTAGGAATCCGCGTGATTAAATGCACGGCAATGGGTACATAGCCAGTACAGTAAGTCCCCGAGGCAGATTGGAGCCACGTATGGATATCAAGGTTTCTGGACGCAAGACGACGGTAACCGATGCTCTGCGTGCGCATGTGGATGAGAAGATCGGCGAGGCGCTCAAGGTTTTCGATATCGAGCCCATGACGGTCGACGTTGTACTTCGCTATGAGAAGAACCCCTCGAACCCCAACCCGGCAATCGTCGAGGTTACGGTTCGCGTCCGCGGTTCGGTGATTCGCGTTGCCGAGCATGGCGCAGATATGTACGCCGCCATCGACCTCTCCGCCGATAAGGTCACCCGCCAGCTGCGCAAGTTCAAGACCAAGGTTGTGGACAACCGCCAGGGCGGTGCCAGCGCAGCGGATGTCGCACCGGTCGAGCGCGTCGAGGATCTGGCCGACCTGCTGCTGCCCGAGGAGGAGGACGACCTGCTCGTCCGCGAGAAGGTCATCGATGTCACCCCGATGACTGAGGAGCAGGCGCTGGTGCAGACCGATCTGCTCGGCCACGACTTCTACGTGTTCGAGAACGCGACGACTGGCCTCATCAATGTGGTGTATCACCGTAAGAATGGTGGATATGGCATCATCAAGCCCCGCATCGAAACACTTGACGAGTAAAATACGTTAACTTGCATGAGTTAACGGTTGGCGGCCATCCCATGCGGGTGGCCGCCTTTTTACGTAAGGAGTCGCTTTGATGGACAAGGCCGCATCCGCCGGTCATTCGAACCGTTGCCGCATCGTCGTCGATACCTGCTGCGACTTTAGCCCCGAGGTCGCCGCGAACCTCGATGTCGATATCCTGGGTTTCCCCTTCATTATCGATGGCGAGGAGCGCGCGGACGACATCTGGTCGAGCATGAGCCCTAAGGAGTTCTACGACCGCATGCGCGCCGGCGCCCGCGTGTCCACCTCGGCTGTGTCGCTCGGTCGCTATATCGAGTTCTTTACCGAGTGCGCCAAAGAGGGCACGCCCACGGTTTACCTGTGCTTTACTTCGGCGCTGTCGTCGAGCTACAACTCCGCGTGCCAGGCGGCAGATGCCGTGCGCGCCGAGTATCCCAACTTTGAGCTCTACGTGGTCGACAACGCTCTGCCCTGTGCGACCGGCGCACTCTTGGCGCTCGAGGCCGTGCGCCAGCGTTCGGCGGGACTGACCGCCAAGCAGCTGGTCGATTGGGCAAACGAAGCAAAGACCTACGTGCACGGCTACTTTACGCTCGAGAGCTTCGACGCACTGGCTGCAGGCGGCCGCATTCCGCCCGCGGCGGCACAGCTCACGGCAAAGCTCGACGTCAAGCCCGAGCTCTCCTACGACCTTGCCGGCTCGCTGTCGCTGATCGGCGTCAACCGCGGCCGCAAGAAGGCACTCAAGTCCATCCTCAAGTCGTTCCGCGAGAACTACGTGCCCGACCGCACCATGCCCATCGCCATCATGACGGCCGATGCCGAAAAGGACGGCGACTGGCTCGAAGCCGCCATCCGCAAGGAGGAAGGCTGCGCCGACGTCACGATCATTCGCGGCTCCGTGGGTCCCA
The DNA here is from genome assembly GCA_048189345.1 of Collinsella sp. Classification (GTDB taxonomy): domain Bacteria; phylum Actinomycetota; class Coriobacteriia; order Coriobacteriales; family Coriobacteriaceae; genus Collinsella. The sequence continues at coordinate 63,459 of DBEZGO010000117.1, read as the reverse complement.
CCATTGGCTCGCACGTGGGCCCCGGCATGGTGGCCTGCGCGTTTTGGGGCAAGAATCGCGCCGAGAAAGCCTCGCTTTCCGACCGCATCGCGCGTCGCGTGCGCGGCGAGTAGGCGGGCGCTGCGGTTGCAAGCGCCCTCAAGCCACGGCCCAAACGCTGGCACTGAGTATTCAACCTGGTAACAACACCCAACCCAAAAGGAAAGGTTTCATGGCAAACAAGCTCTCCGTCGCATTTATCGGCACCGGAATCATGGGTGCCCCCATCGCCGGTCACATCCTGGATGCCGGCTATCCCGTCACGGTCAACAACCGCACCAAGTCCAAGGCTGCCGCGCTTATCGAGCGCGGTGCCGCCTGGGCCGATACGCCGGCCGATGCCGTGGCGAACGCCGATGTCGTCTTTACCATGGTGGGTTATCCCTCCGAGGTCGAGGAGCTCTATCTGGCGGGCGACGGTCTGCTCGCGTGCACTAAGCCCGGCGCGGTCCTGATCGACCTCACCACGAGCTCGCCCGAGCTCGCCCGTGACATTGCCGAGGCCGCCCAGGTTTCTGGTCGCATGGCGTTTGACTGCCCCGTCACCGGCGGCGAGTCGGGTGCTATCGCCGGCACGCTCACGGCTATCGTGGGCGCTACCGAGAACGACATCGCCCCGGTCCGCGACATCCTTGCCACCTTCGCGGCCAACATCTGCTGCTTCGACGGCGCCGGCAAGGGCCAGGCTGCCAAGCTCGCCAATCAGGTGTCGCTGGGCGCCTGCATGGTCGGCATGGCGGACGCCATGGCATTTGCCGAGCTGAGCGGCCTTGACCTGGAGAAGACCCGCCAGATGATCCTGGGCGGCACCGGTAAGTCCGGCGCCATGGAGAGCCTGGCGCCCAAGGCGCTCGACGGCGACTACAAGCCCGGCTTTATGGTCGAGCACTTCATTAAGGACCTGCGTCTGGCGCTCGCCTACGCCGATGATCGCGAGCTCGCGCTGCCCGGCGCCGACGTCGCCTTTACGCTCTATGACATGCTCGACGCCATCGGCGGCGCCAAGCTGGGTACCCAGGCCATCACGGTACTCTACAAGGAGGAGGCCGACGCCATCGCCGCCGGTCTGGACTGGTCGCAGTATCGTCCCGAAGAGCATGGCGCTCACGAGGACGGCTGCGGTTGCGGCGAGCACGGCGACGACCATGAGTGCGGTTGCGGCCACCACCATGGCGAGGACCACGAGTGCTGCGGCGGCCACGGCCATGACGGCGGCCACGAGTGCTGCTGCGGCCACCATCACGGGGAGTAGCGACCATGAGCTGGACGTTCGTGGTGCTTGTGCTGGTGCTCTTTCTCTTTGCGATCTACATCGGCTTTTTGTGCGGCCAGTGGGCGTGCGAAAAGCGCGTCATCACCAAACGCGACTACTGGATCGCCAATTTTGCAGGAGCGGCGGCAGTCGTCCTGCTGACCTGGGTGTTTTCGCTGTTCCCGCTGGTGCAGTTTGCGCCGATCGGCTGGCTCGGCGGCTTTATCGCCGGCCTTAAGATGAGCTTTGGCGAGTCCGTCGGCCCGTGGCGCAAGCACGACGAGGTCTTTAACGTCAACAAGGCACACCGCGCCGCCGCCGACGCGGGCGATGCCGAGGAACGCCGCCGCGCGCGTCGCAATGGCGCGGCCGACCGACAGCTCATCTCGGTCACCGATGACAGCAAGGGTGCTGGCAAGCACGCTAAGAAATAGTAAGAAGAGGTAACTATGGCAGAAAACAAGGAAGAACAGCTCACCGACGAGGAGCTGGCACAGCTTCAGTTGGCAGAGGAGAACGAGAACGCCGTCGACCGTCTGGTCCAGGAGCTCGGCTGCCCCACGCGCCGCATCCGCCAGTTTGCCGCCCGCGTGCTGCACCTGCTTGCCGAGCGCGATCCACAGCGCGTCGTGCCCTGCGTGCCCGTGCTGATCGAGGCGCTCGACCGCCCCGAGGCGCAGACCCGCTGGGAGGCCCTCGATGCCCTGACGGCGCTCGCTACCACCTGCCCCGAGCAGCTGGGCGATGCCTTTGAGGGCGCCGAGACTGCACTGTTCGACGAGATCTCCTCCACGCTGCGCTATGCCGCCTTCCGCCTGCTGTGCGTGTGGGGTGCCACGAGCGTCGAGCGTTCGCGCGAGGCTTGGCCCATCCTGGACGAGGCCATCCAGTGCTACCACGGCGACCTTGAGTATCGCGACATGCTCGGTTGCCTGTACGAGTTTTGCCAGGGCGAGATCGACGCCGAGGTTGCCGAGAAGCTCGCGCTGCGCCTTAAGTTCGATGCCGAGAACGGTAAGGGCAGCTATCTCAAGGCCCGTTCGAGCGAGATTTGCGAAATGCTTGTTAAACGTTTTGGCCTGGATCTCTCCAAAAAGAAGAAGCGTGCTAGCGTTAAAAAATCTGACGACGCCGAAGACGAGGAGTAACAGATTATGGCGCACGATGTAGTCCTGATTCCCGGTGACGGTATCGGTCCCGAGATTACGCAGGCCATGCGCCGCGTGGTCGAGGCCACTGGTGTCCAGATCAACTGGAACGTCCAGGAGGCCGGCGCCGGCGTCATGGACGAGTTTGGCACTCCGCTGCCCCAGCACGTGCTCGACGCGGTCGCCGAGACCAAGGTTGCTATCAAAGGCCCCATCACCACGCCGGTCGGCACGGGCTTCCGCAGCGTCAACGTGGCTCTGCGCAAGCATTTTGACCTGTATGCCTGCGTGCGCCCCTGCCTGTCGCAGCCGGGTGACGGCTCGCGATTCCGCGATGTCGACCTGGTCATCGTGCGCGAGAACACCGAGGACCTCTATGCCGGCATCGAGTTCGATGAGGGCGCTGCCGAGGTCGAGGAGCTCTCGCAGCTCGTCGAGCGCTCGGGCCAGAAGACCTTCGCCGCGGATTCCGCCATCTCAATCAAGCCGATTTCCATCGCCAAGAGCCGCCGCATTGTGGAGTACGCTTTTGAGTACGCCCGCCGCTGCGGCCGCAAAAAGGTGACGGCCGTGCATAAGGCCAACATCATGAAGGCGACCGATGGCCTGTTCCTGCGCGTTGCGCGCGAGGTGGCCGCCAACTATCCCGATATCGAGTTCAACGACAAGATTGTCGACGCCACCTGCATGGGCCTGGTCCAGAACCCCAACGACTTCGATGTCCTGGTGTTGCCCAACCTGTACGGTGACATTGTGAGCGACCTGTGCGCCGGTCTGGTAGGTGGACTGGGTATGGCTCCGGGTTCCAACATCGGTGCCGACTGCGCCATCTTCGAGGCGACGCACGGCTCCGCGCCCGATATCGCTGGCCAGGATATCGCTAACCCCACGGCCGAGATCCTCTCTGCGGCTATGATGCTCGATCACCTGGGCGAGAACGACGCGGCCAATCGCATTCGCGCCGCCGTTTCTGCCACGCTCGACGAGGGTGAGCAGGTTACCGGCGACGTTCGTCGTGCCCAGACCGGCTCCGTTGAGGGCGCTGTGGGCACGCAGGCCTTTGCCGATGCCGTTATCGCGCACCTGGCCTAAGGCATGCAGACTGCAAACGCCTAAATAGTACTTAAGTGTTTGCGTATAACCTGAGAATCAATACGCCCGGCGCTTTGTCGGGCGTATTCTATTGCGGACTATGTTTCCTAACAAGGAGTAACTGATATGGGTCTGATTCAAAAGAAGGACGAGAAGGACGAGATCGACGGCATCCAGATCATCGAGCGCGGCGAAGGCCCCGATGGTGATGAGGAGGAGAAGATCGATCTGGTCGCCGGTACGTCTGCCGAACATATTGCCGCCGGTACGACGGCCGAGGAGGAGGACGCTCGCCTGGAGGCAAAGATCGCCGCGGACGCCGCCGACGAGAACCTCATGCCCGAGGAGCAGGACGAGGACGACGATATCCTGGGTTCCGACGAAGACGACCGCGCATCCAAGCACAAGAAGACGATGATTGCCGCCTTCGTGGTTGCAGTCGTGATCGCTGCTGTGGTCGGCTTCTTTATCGGCAACGGTGGTTTTGGCGGCAAGGGCGTCGGCTCGGCGACCCTCACCGAGGACCAGCTCGATTCGACCGTGGCAAGCTACAGCTACAACGGCAAGAAGAGCGACATCACCGCGCGCGAGGCCATTGAGAGCCAGTACAGCCTCGACACCGTCAAGGATGGCGATGGCAACTACACCGCTCCCTCTGCCGACGTCATCCTGTCCTACGTGCGCAACAAGATCCTGCTCGACGCTGCCGAGGACGAGGGCATCACCGTCTCTTCTAAGGAGATGAAGAAGTACGCCGAGGATTCCATCGGCACTTCGGACTACAAGACCATGGCCACGCAGTATGGCGTGTCCAAGGACCAGGCCAAGCAGATCGTCCGTCAGTCCGCGACGCTGCAGAAGCTCTACAAGAAGAAGGTGGGCGATAGCTCCGCAAGCATGCCGACCGCCCCGACCGAGCCTGCTGACGGCAACGAGGAGACCGCGAGCAAGGACTACGCCGATTACATCATCAAACTTGCCGGCGACGAGTGGGATAGCGAAAAGGGCACCTGGAAGGACGCCGATAGCACCTACGCTAAGGCCTTCGCTGACGATGCCTTTACGGCTGATAGCGCTACCTACAAGCAGGCCATGACCGCCTATTACACCGCCTACCAGCAGTACTCTTCGCAGGCTTCGAGCGCCAGCTCCAAGTGGACCGAGTATGCTAACGGCCTGTATGCCAAGGCCAACATCAGCATCTATGGTCTGTTTGCATAAAGATCTGTCTGAGCCGCCGAGCGCGTAACCGAAATATCTGAATAAGCCCGCTAGAACGGATGTTGTTCTAGCGGGCTATTTGCGTTTAGGCGCTGGTGGCTAAATTATGCCTATCAATCTTTAAGTCCAAAAAGGTTATCGGCTTCATCGTCAGGCATATATTCCAGTACATCGCCCGGTTGGCAGTCGAGTGCCCGGCATATCGCGTCAAGAGTTGAAAAACGTATGGCAGAAACCTTGCCCGTCTTAATGCGTGACATATTGACCTGGGAGATGCCCACGCGTCCCGCAAGCTCTTTGGATGAGATCTTGCGTTCGGCGAGCATGCGGTCAAGCCGCAGAATAATCATGGATTCCCCCTAGAGCAACTCGTCATCTTGTTTTTGCAGGATATACCCGTAGCGGAAGATGCTGGCAATCAGGCAAATAATCAGGCCCGCAAAGAGCATGGAGGGCTCGAATAACTGGCCGGCGAACGCATCCGTAAAGCTGCCGCCAAATCCTGAGAGTATCATTCCCGTGATTACGGCACCAAGAAGCCTCACGGCAACGCCGCCGATAAGGAATAAATGTCCTACTCGACGAAGTGTCTGGTTACATTCAAGGTCAAAGGGCCTGCCTTCCTTTTCAATGTTTAAGAAAAGCCTGCGCACACTTAGCGCGATGGTAAGCGCGAGGCATGTCATCAAGAGGCTCCCTATGGCAGTGTGACCATCGTGTGCGACGAGCATAAGTGGGGTCTGCGCATCGGTACCGACGATAGCCAGGCACGGCCCTTCGCCGCCTTGAAGTTCTACGGATTGGAGACACGACCCTTGGGAGAGGCTAGGCAATACGAGTAGAAGGTCAATCGCAATGACTGCGAGAAGTCCCAGAGCGAGCGCCACGGTGGTGCAGATTGTGGCCCATTTGCAGATGCGAGTGAGCTTCCTCAGATCGGCTATTGCCTGTTCACGGTCGATGGCTTCATTCGATTTGGATACGTTCCAGCGGATCATAGCTCCTCCAACCAATGTCTTGGATGATACTTGTATCTTATATCATATTTAATGATAAACGATAAACAATTACAGATTAGAGTAAGTAATGTTTGTGAGACGAATAGCGAGAGCTATGGCTCATTTTGGGTGTCGGAGTTTGGCGCGCGGGGGATGAGGACAAATGTCAAAACTTCCCTTGATCGCGCAAGCGCTCCATTGTGTTTCCCTAATTCATCTAGGAAAACGACTGCAAACGATTGCAAGTAACCGGTGAACGGTCGAAAACTACCGTTCACCGATAATCTCAAAACTGGTTCTAACTGGTATTAAGTCAAAAAGACCAATTCACATATCTTCACAATGACCTGCAATTTTTCTACACGCTATTTTTAGCCGCCCTGCGTTGTTTAGACACAGGAAAAGATCCGATCTTTTGCCAAAGCATTTCGGAACGGTTTCAAAACCGCAGGTAGAAGTGTTAACGACCGGTAAACGGTCGGTTTATCACCGTGAGCGGTGCAAAAACGTTTTACCGTATGAATCAACGAAAGCGACCTCTTCTGGGGTGATATAGTGACAACAACACGTCACGTGGTTACTACCAGTTTAGAAACCACTGGTCTTCAAAGTACGCTTTCTAAGAAGCTTTAAGGGCGAGCGCCCGCTGGCTTCCGAAAATCATCGGACTCAGATCGTACACACCTTCGGAAGGGAAATTTGAATGGTTGGCTTTATTCTTACCGGTCATGGACAGTTCGCACCCGGCCTCGCAAGCGCTATCGCTATGGTTGCTGGCGACCAGCCCGCTTTTACCGTCGTTCCTTTTGAGGGCGACCAGGCTGCTTCCTACGGTGAGGATCTCCGCGCCGCTATTACCGCCATGCGCGAGGAGTGCGATGGCGTGCTCGTCTTTACCGACCTGCTTGGTGGCACCCCGTTCAACCAGGCGATGATGATTGCCCAGGATGTCGACAACGTCGAGGTTCTGACCGGCACCAACCTTCCCATGGTTATTGAGCTTCTGTTCCTCCGCGGCAACGCCACGCTCGCCGAGCTTGGCGAGCAGGCCGTGACCGTTGGCCAGACGGGCATCACCGCCCAGACGGTCGCATCCGTTGCCGGCTCCGACGAAGAGGATATCTTCGGCGACGAGGACGGCATCTAATGGCCGATTTCGGAGCCAACGTCCTGAGCTCCTCGGTCGCCCTTTTAGGCCTGCTTGTCATCATGGGCTTGATTTACACCATCTGGTCGCAAATCAACATGAAGAAGAAGCAGAAGTACTTCAAGGAGCTGCACACCGAGCTCAAGCCGGGTCAAGAGGTTCTTTTCGCCGGCGGTATCTACGGAACCGTCAAAGGCATCGAAGGCGAGAAGGTCCAGATCAAAGTCCGATCCGGAGCCGTCGTAGATGTTTCGCGTTACGCGATTCAGGAGATCAAGTAACTGTCGTCAGCAAATAACGAAAGGAAGCTGATCAACATGGCAGAACCCAACATTCTTCTTACCCGCATCGATAACCGACTGGTTCATGGTCAGGTTGCCACCCAGTGGAACTCCACCCTGGGCTCCAACCTCATCCTCGTCGCCAACGACGACGTGGCGTCCAACACCATGCGCCAGAACCTCATGAAGATGGCCGCTCCCGCCGGCGTCGCTACGCGTTTCTTCTCTCTGCAGAAGACCATCGACGTCATTGGCAAGGCGAGCCCGCGCCAGAAGATCTTCATCGTGGCCGAAACACCGGAAGACGTGCTTACGCTCGTCAAGGGCGGTGTGCCTATAAAGAAGGTAAACATCGGCAACATGCACATGTCGGAAGGAAAGCGCCAAGTCGCCACCTCCGTCGCAGTTAACGACGAGGATGTCGCTGCGTTTAAAGAGCTGCAGGAATTGGGGGTGGAGTTGGAGATCAGGCGCGTTCCGAGCACGCCTGTTGAGGACACGAGCAAGCTCTTCTCGTAATCCTCGTGATCCACGTTGTCAGGAGTGAAACCCTGACGTTCTGTACGTGAAATCCAAAGTGCGTACATACATTTTGAAAGGAGCAGCAAGATGGAATACTCGATCATCCAGATCGCTCTGGTCTTCGTCGTCACGTTCATCGCGGCAATCGACCAGTTTGACTTCCTCGAGTCTCTCTATCAGCCCATCGTCACCGGCGCCGTCATCGGTCTTATCCTTGGCGACCTCAACACCGGTCTTCTCGTGGGTGGTACCTATCAGCTCATGACGATCGGCAACATGCCGATCGGAGGCGCTCAGCCGCCTAACGCCGTCATCGGCGGCATCATGGCAGCCATTCTCGCTATCGCCACGGGCCTCGAGCCCAACGCGGCAGTCGGTCTCGCCATTCCGTTCGCTCTGCTTGGCCAGCTCGGCGTTACCCTGGTCTTCACGCTTATGTCCCCGCTTATGTCCACGGCCGATAACATGGCTCACAACGCGGACACCAAGGGCATCGAGCGCCTGAACTACTTCGCCATGGCTCTGCTCGGCCTGATCTTCGCTGTCGTCGTCACCCTGTTCTTCATCGCTGGCGCTACCATTGGTCAGACCATCGCTTCCGCCATCCCGACTTGGCTGCAGACCGGTCTGTCCGCTGCAGGCGGCATGATGCGCTTCGTCGGCTTCGCCGTCCTGCTCAAGGTTATGATGAACCGCGATATGTGGGGCTTCTTCCTCATGGGCTTTGGCCTCGCGCTCATCACCGTCGCCAACGATTCGCTGGCAACCCCTGCTCTGCTCATCCTCGCTCTCATCGGCTTCGGCATCGCTTTCTGGGACTTCCAGCAGCAGACCGAGCTGAAGGGTGCAGCTGTTTCTGACGGAGGTGACTTCGAAGATGGCATCTAATGAGTATGTGATCCCGGAGCACTACGAGGATCTCACTCCTGCTCCGCAGCTCGACCAGAAGACCCTCAACAAGATGGCTTGGCGCTCCTGCTTCCTGCAGGCATCGTTCAACTACGAGCGCATGCAGGCCGCTGGCTGGCTCTACTCCATCATCCCCGGTCTGGAGAAGATCCACACCAACAAGAACGACCTCGCGGCTTCCATGAGCCACAACCTGGAGTTCTTCAACACCCACCCGTTCCTTGTCACCTTTGTTATGGGCATCGTGCTTTCGCTCGAGCAGAACAAGGTTGACATCCCCACGATCCGCGCCGTCCGCGTCGCCGCAATGGGCCCGCTCGGTGGTATCGGTGACGCCCTGTTCTGGCTGACGCTCGTGCCTATCACGGCCGGCATCACCTCCAACATGGCCATCAACGGCAACGCCGCTGCGCCGATCATCTTCCTGGTGATCTTCAACGCCGTCCAGTTCGCTCTGCGCTTCTGGCTCATGAACTGGTCCTACAAGCTTGGCACCAGCGCTATTGACGCTCTGACCGCCAACATGCAAGCCTTCACGCGTGCCGCTTCCATCATGGGCGTCTTCGTCGTCGGTTGCCTGGTCGTCACCATGGGTGGCACCCAGATCAACCTCCAGATCCCCAACGGCACCACCCGTGGCCTTGCCCCTACTACCGTGATCGTCTCCGAGAAGGAGGCCGAGAACTTCACCGGTATGGAGGGCATCGATACCGAGACCGCTGAGGCCGGTACCATCGCCATGACCGATGAGGACGGCAACGCCCTCACCGCCGTCGATGCCGACGGCAACGAGGTCAAGTGCGGCGTCGCCGATCTGGGCAACGGCATGGAGTCCGTGACCTACGCTACCGTCACCGAGGATCCGGTCAACTTCTCTGTTGCCGACACCCTCAACACCATCGTCCCGAAGCTCGTCCCGCTTATGCTTACGCTGCTGCTTTACTACATGTTCGCTAAGCACAGCTGGACCCCGACCAAGGGCATTCTGCTGCTCTTCGTCCTCGGCATCCTGGGCGCTGGCCCGCTTGGTCTCTGGCCGAGCATCTGGTAAGGCTCTAGCTTGAGGGGTGTGTCCCTACGCGGCTCACACCCCGACCCCTTAAGCCATGTGTATGTTAAAAGCCGCGTGCTCGAAAGAGCGCGCGGCTTTTGTTTTCTTGTTGATTCGGGTGTGGCAGACAGATAATGCTAAACACCCAAGGTAGTAGCCGAGTTTGAGAAAATGGGAGGATAGGATGGCGATCGGAGCGCGTAAGCAACCGCTGTACGATCAGCTGGTCGATATTCTGACCGAAAAGATCGACCATGAATATCGCGCCGGTGACATGATTCCTTCCGAGCGCGAACTTTCGGAGCGCTATGGTCTCTCGCGCACTACGGTACGCCTGGCTCTGCAGGAACTAGAGCGTTTAGGACTGGTGGTTCGGCAGCACGGTCGCGGTACCTTTGTGACCGACCGTTCGGCAAAGGCAACCAATCTTATGCAGTCCTACAGCTTTACCGAGCAGATGCGCGCGTTGGGTCGCGACCCCGAGACCACGATTCTCGAGTTTTGCGAGATGGAGGCCGATAAAAATCTGGCCGAGCATATGGGATTGCGTATCGGTGATCGCATTTTTAAGCTTAAGCGCCTTCGTTCTGCCGACAATATGCCCATGATGGTCGAACGCAGCTATCTACCAGTTCGTCAATTTCTGTCCCTAAAGCGACCGCTGCTGGAGCGTAAGCCGCTTTACGATGTGATTGAGCAAGACTTTCAGCAAAAGATACGCGTGGCCGAAGAGGAGTTCTATGCGAGCATAGCCCGTCCCACCGACGCTCACCTTTTGGGAATTGTCGAGGGCTCGCCTGTGCTCGATTTGGTCAGGACTACGTATAACGAGTCAAACGAGGTTGTGGAGTATACACTCTCGGTTGCTCGTGCCGATCAGTTTAAATACAAGGTTTACCACCAGCGTAGCGACTAGTGTTCGCATCGTATCCATATGATGATTCTTTGCATTTAACTGGTTACTACCAGATAACCAACTGAAGTGTATAATTGCACGTCAGAGGATTACTTCTAGAGAGAGGTATTAGAAATGTTCGAGAAGAGTGTCGAGGAGCTCACCGAGCTCGGCGCCCAGATCACCACGGCCGAGATTGCTCAGCAGCCCGAGCTTTGGCGTGATACGCTCAACATCTATCGCGAGAACAAGGAGGCCATCGAGGCCTTCCTGGCCGAGGCTCGCGCTATGGGCGAGGGCCGTCTGTCCGTTGTCTTCACCGGTGCCGGTACGTCCGACTACGTTGGCGATACCTGTGCCCCGTACCTGCGTCACGCTGGCAACACTGATCTCTACGACTTTAAGCCCATCGCCACGACCGACATCGTGAGCGCCCCGCGTGACTTCCTGCGCGCCGAGGATCCCACGCTCGTGGTTTCCTTTGCCCGCTCTGGCAACAGCCCCGAGAGCCTTGCCGCCGTTGCCGTTGCCAAGGAGCTCGTCCACAACGTCAAGTTCCTCAACATCACCTGCGCTCCCGAGGGCAAGCTCGCCGTCGAGTCTGCCGATGATCCCAACGCGCTGACGCTGCTCATTCCGCGCGCCAACGACAAGGGCTTCGCCATGACCGGTTCTTATTCCTGCATGACCCTGCTCTCCACCCTTATTTTCGACACTGCCTCTGACGAGCAGAAGGCCGAGTGTGTCGAGACAATTGCCAAGATGGGCGAGGAGGTCATCTCCCGTGAGCCCGAGATCGCCGATTACCTGGCTGGCGACTTCAACCGCGTGACCTACTTGGGTTCTGGCTCCTTCGGTGGCCTTGCCCAGGAGAGCCAGCTCAAGATCCTTGAGCTCGCTCACGGTCTGGTCGCTACTTCCTACGACACCTCCATGGGCTATCGTCACGGACCTAAGTCCTTCGTCGACGATAAGACGCTCGTCTTCGTGTTCGTCAATAACGACGCCTACACCCGTCAGTACGACATCGACATCCTCAACGAGATCGGTGGCGACGAGATCGCTCAGCACACCATCGCCGTTCAGCAGGAAGGTGCCACCGTCTATGAGGGTGAGTCCTTCACCTTTAAGGGCTACGAGGCACTTCCCGAGGGCTACCTTGCTCTGCCGTTCGTGATGTTTGCCCAGGCTATCAGCCTGCTCAACTCCGTGCGCGTGGGCAACACGCCCGATACGCCGAGCCCCACCGGCACGGTCAACCGCGTGGTTAAGGGCGTGACGATTCACCCCTTCACCGCTTAATCGCGTCCCCCCTGTAAGGGCGCCCGTCCGCTCATAACGGCGGGCGGGCGCTTTTTGTTTTTACATGGACCGGGTATAAGTATCACCACGGTCAACTGCTTCAAGAAGCAAGGAGTGCATATGAGCACATACGCAATTAAGGCTGACAAGTTCTTCTTGCCGGCAGGCCCGCAACTGGGCGGCTATCTTATGGTCGAGGATGGCGTCTTTGGCGCCTGGCAGGCCGACGAGCCCTCTTGCGAGATTAAGGACTACACGGGATCGTGGATCGCACCGGGTATGGTCGATACTCACATCCATGGCTTCTACAACCACTCAACTACCGATAACGATCCCGAGGGCATCGATATCAGCTCGACCGAGCTCGCCCGTCGCGGTACCACCAGCTGGCTGCCCACGACGTTCACCGATGGCGTCGAGCAGATCAAGGACGCCTGCGCTGCCATCGCTCAGGCGGACGAGGGTCGCGGCCCCGACTTCTGCGGTGCCCGCATTCAGGGCATCTACCTGGAGGGCCCCTTCTTTACCATGAAGCACGTGGGCGCGCAGAACCCCGCTTACCTCATCGATCCCTCTGAGGAGGTCTTCGATCAGTGGCAGGAGGCTGCGGGTGGTCGCATCGTTAAGAGCGCCATGGCGGCCGAGCGCGACGGTGCCGCTGCTTATGCGGCTGCTCTGAACGCCAAGGGTGTGGTGACCAGCATCGGTCACTCCGACGCCACCTACGATGAGTGCATCGCCGCCATCAACGCCGGTGCCAGCTGCTTTACGCATACCTATAACGGTCAGCGCGGGCTGCATCACCGTGAGCCCGGTGTCGTGGGCGCTGCCATGTCCACGCCCGAGACCTACGCCGAGATCATCTGTGACGGCAAGCACGTAAACCCTGCCGCCATCAAGGCGCTGCTGCAGGCAAAGGGCTGGCAGCACACGGTGCTCATCACCGACTGCCTGGGTTGCGGCGGCATGCCTGAGGGCAGCTACACCAGTGGTGGCATGGACGTCATCATGAAGGACAACCTGTGCTGGCTCGCCGACGGCAAGAGCATTGCCGGCTCGGTGCTCACGCTTGCCCAGGGCGTCAAGAACATCGTCGACTGGGGCATCGCCAGCGCCGATATCGCCATTCGCATGGCAACCGAGGTGCCGGCACGCTCCGCGCACATCGAGGATAAGTGCGGCAGCATCATGCCGGGTCGCGACGCCGACTTTGTCGTGTTCGACCATGAGCTCACCCTCGTCGAGACGTATGTTGGCGGCCAGAGCGTCGGCAACGCCTTTACCGAGTAACGATAGAAAAAGACGGCGGGCCCGAATCTGCTCGGACCCGCCGTATGGGTTAAACGCTCAAAAGCACCTTAACAGTTACAGCTTGTTAGCGATCTTCTTTGCCGTGCGCTTAACGCCGGCCACCAGGCCTCCTGCAGGATGCTCCTTCTCGTATGCTAGGCGCTTCTCGCGCTTGGCGTACTCTTCGACGATGATGTCGCCATACTCGTCTTCGATCTTGTCGAAAAAGTCGACGGCGCCCTTAATTTCCTCAGCGGTCGGGTGTCCCTTTTGGACACCGCCGGCGAGCTTGAACGGACCCCACGTATCAAAGCCGGGGCAGCCGTAGACACCCATAAAGATGGCCTGCCTCATGCGGCAGATGCCATCGATATCCTTGCCGTACCACTTGTTTTTGCCACCGTAGGTCATAAGGCCAAACACCTTGTCCTGCGGCTGCAGCACGTTCGTGAGCACGCGTGCCATGTCCTTGTCGATCTCGGAGTAATAGATGCCCGTGGCAACACCGATTAGATGATATTCGTGCAGGTTGGGATACTCGTTTTTACCGAGTGACTTTACATCGAGGGTATCGATCTCGGGGTGCGCCTCGACGATGGCGTCCACGAGCTTTTTCGTATTGCCGTGATGGCGCGAGGCGTAGAGGATGATGGTTCGCATAAGAAGGCCTTTCAGCTGTAATTGCATCAATGTCTGTATGGTACCCCGTTACATGGCTGGGATACCGGACGCATCGATGAACGTGCGGGTTTGTCCTTTGGTTAGGGCCGAGACGGGTACTTGCGAGCAAAAAGCAGTTGTTCGAAAGGATGGGCAATGGAATACGCTCTCTCCAACGATTCGATTTCTATTAAGGTGTCCACGGCTGGTGGTTCGTTTACCTCGATCGAGGCCGGAGGTCGCGAGTATCTGTGGCAGGGCGATCCCGCCGTGTGGTCCGGCCAGGCACCGATTTGCTTCCCGATTTGCGGAGGCTTGCGCGATAACAACGCCATGACGTTTGCCGGGCATCATGTAAAGCTCGCTCGCCATGGGTTTGCGCGCAAACAGGAGTGGAAGCTGCTGAGCCAGAGCGAGAACGAGCTGGCGATGTGCCTGGCTTCGGAGGATAACGCCGCGCTGCTGAGCGATTATCCGTACCCGTTTAAGCTCGTCGCCCGCTATGCGCTTGAGGGGACTGCCGTGCGCGTCTCCTACGAGGTGACCAACGAGGGCACCGAGGACATGCCGTTCTTTATCGGTTGACACCCGGGATTTAGGTGTCCGCTCGATGAGGGCGAGGCCTATACGGACTACGAGCTGCGCTTTGAGAAAGACGAGGCTGCGGAGCTCTGCACCGCCGTTCCCTCGACTGGATTGATTGACGTGGCAAACCGCTCCAAGAACCCCATGGTGGGAAAGACGCTGCCTCTGTCGCATGAGCTCTTCGATTTTGCGGAGACCATCTTTGACGTACTCGAGAGTCGTCAGGTCACGCTTTCCAAGAAGGGCGAGGACAAGGGTGTTCGCCTGAGCTTTGAGGGCTTCCCGTATCTCATTGTGTGGAGTAAGCCCGAGGGCGATTTTGTGGCAGTTGAACCCTGGGGTGGCCTTTCGACCTGCTCCGATGAGGACGACGTGCTTGAGCACAAGCGCGGCTGCCTTATCGCCAAGCCCAAAGAAACCATCGTGCGCTCGTTCACGATTGAGATTCTGTAATTCCGTTTTGTCGACTCGTATCGCGAGGCACAAGGAGCCTGCGAGATAAGGAGCTAAAAATGATCCTCACCGTCACGATGAACCCGTCTGTCGATACGCGCTATCAGCTCGATGAGCTCATTATCGACGACGTCAACCGTGTGACGCCCGAAAAGACCGCCGGCGGCAAGGGCCTTAACGTAGCCCGCGTCCTTGGTCAATTGGGCGACGACGTTGTGGCAACCGGCCTGCTTGGTGGTCATATGGGCGCCTATATGGCAGAGCTCATGGATGCCAACGGCATCAAGAATGATTTTGTGCCCATCAAGGGCGAGACCCGCATCTGCCTCAATATCCTTCATGCCGGCAACCAGACCGAGCTGCTCGAGAGCGGCCCGACGATTGCCCCCGAGGAGCTCGATGCCTTTACCGCCAAGTTCGCCGAACTTGCGAGCAAGGCCGATGTCGTCACCATCTCGGGTTCGCTGCCCCGCGGCGTCGAGGCAGACTACTATGCCAAGATCACGGGCATTGCCGAGAACGCCGGCGCCAAGGTGCTGCTCGATACCTCGGGCGCATCGCTCGAGGCCGCCCTTAAGTCCGAAATTAAGCCCGAGCTGGTCAAGCCTAACTTGACCGAGATCAACGGCCTTCTGGGCACGAGCTTTATCACCGACGATGTGGACGAGCTCCGCGCCGCGCTTGCCTCTGATGCCCGCTTCTCCGATATCCCCTGGGTCGTCGTATCCATGGGCGCTGCCGGCTCCGTTGGCTTCCACAATGGCCGTGCGTTCCGCGCCAAGACTCCCGATATCCCTGCCGTTAACGCCACGGGCTCTGGCGATTCGACCATTGCCGGCTTCGCACATGCCATCGCTGCCGGCGCAGACGACGAGACGGTGCTGCGTACCGCCAACACCTGCGGCAAGCTCAACGCCATGGATCCCATGACTGGTCACTTGGTCATGGATCGTTGGGACGAGGTCTACAACGGCGTTGTCGTGACCGAGCTGTAAGAGCTTGGGCGTCGCCCCTGGCATCGCTTGTTTGCTTATGGTTAGAGCCGACGACAAGTGCGGTAGCATTATGCCGGGGCGCGACGCCGACTTTGTCGTGTTCAATCCCGACCTTACCCTGGTCGAGACGTATGTGGGTGGCAACAGCGTCGGTAACGCGTTTACCGAGTAGCCGCCAAAGAAACGATCTGAGAGGGGATTTAGATGATTTACGGTGCATTGGGCGATATCGAGGAGTACCGCGGAATGCTCAAGGGCCTCGACGTGCTGATCGACTGGCTCGAGGAGAACGACCCGGCGGAGCTCGAGGTCGGCAGCCATCCGATTCTGGGTGACAAGGTCTTTGCGAACGTCATGGCTCCCACGACGCGTCCCGAGGCCGAGGCCCACTATGAGACGCATCAGCGCTATCACGATCTGCAGATCGACGTCGAGGGTCGCGAGGCCTTTAAGGTCGCTACGGGTAGCCTGACGCTGGTCCAGGAGTTTGACGAGAAGGACGATTACGATCTGGTCGATTCCGACACTTCGATCGCCGGCGATCTTGCCGACGATAAGTTTGCGCTGTTTGTTGCCGGCGAGCCTCATATGCCCACGCTCGAGTTCCCGGGCGATGGTGCACAGCCGGTCAAGAAGATCTGCTTTAAGCTGCTTGCAGACGCTTACTGGGAGGAGTAGCGCGCTGCTCGGCTGAGCTGTTCGTATGCTGGCGTGATTCCATTGAGGAGCGCGCTTGAGCCCCGTTAATCGCGGTTCCCTTGGGGATTGCGGTTGGCGGGGCTTGTTGTTGAGTAGGGGAGTTGCCGGCGGCGTTGTGCTTGGATTGGCATTGTGCGATAAATCGGCAACAAAAAAGCCGCCCGAAGGCGGCTATCTTGTGCAATGGAGCCAGCGACCGGGCTCGAACCGGTGACCCCCGCTTTACGAGAGCGGTGCTCTACCAACTGAGCTACGCTGGCGGCCATGTGATGACGCAACTGAGGCGTCAACGGCTGTTTATGATACGGGACATCGCACATCCGCGCAAGGGTTCTGACGGCTTTTCTCACTTTAAATGCACTAATATTGGAGACGTGATGTCCCGCTCGTATGGGTCTCAAACAGAATGGGGCAGCCATGGCTCAACCCAAGATTCTTCTCACGCGTATCGATGACCGTTTCATTTACGGGCAAGACGTTGAGCTGTGGAACGAAGCCGTGGGTTCCAACCTTGTTTTAATCGTCAACGATGAGATCGCGGCGGATTCGCGCCAATGGGCACCCATGAGGGCGGCGGCGCCAGAAGGCGTGTGGACACGGTTTTTCTCGGTGCAAAGGACCATCGACATCATCCATACCGCAACGCCGCGTCAATGGATTCTGATCATGGTGGCCTCACCCGCCGATGCACTCGCGCTGGTTAAGGGTGGTGTGCCGATTACCAAGATCAGCATTGGCCATATGCAGGCAGGGGAGGGCAAGCGTCCTGCAACGCCCGCAGTTGCCGTAGACGACGCAGATGTCGCAGCCCTCAAAGAGCTGCAAGAACTCGGCATAGAACTAGAAATCCGTTATCTCCCCAGCTCCAATCCCGACCCCATCCAACTAGTCATTTAAGAACGTCCCCGATGACTAGGTAGAAAAACGCCCGTCGGCGGTGGTGCCGGCGGGCGTTGCTGTGCAATATGTTGCATTGTGGGCTTAGTGCCTCATAAAGTGGTATTCGATCACATTGCTGTAGGGATGACCCGGGCCCACAATGCCCCGCGGGAACAGCGGCTGGTGCGGTGTGTCGGGGTACATCTCTGCCTCGAGGGCAAAGCCGGCACCCCAGCCATAGTTGGCGTCGTCCTTGGCGTGCTCGTCGTCCAGCCAGTTGCCGGTGTAGAGCTGTACGCCCGGGGCGGTGGTGTAGTAGTCCAGCTCACGACCGGTCCACATCTCCTCGACGTGCATTGCGCGGCGCAGGTTGCGGCCGTACTGATAGCCATCGATGCACAGGCAGTGGTCGTAGCCACGGGCCTGCTTAATCTGCGGGTCATCGGCTTCCATGCCGGGCGCGACGGGGCGCAGC
The DNA here is from genome assembly GCA_048189345.1 of Collinsella sp. Taxonomy (GTDB): domain Bacteria; phylum Actinomycetota; class Coriobacteriia; order Coriobacteriales; family Coriobacteriaceae; genus Collinsella. Next base: position 45,566 of record DBEZGO010000117.1, on the reverse strand, counting down.
TCGCGATAGTCAAACGGGGTTCCCTCGACTGGAGCGATCTCGCCGGTGGGGATGTTCTGCTCGTTGATGGGCAGGTAGTGGGCAGCGTTAGCAACAAAGAAGTGCTCACAGTCCATGCCGGCGTTGTGACCGGCAAGGTTAAAGTACGTGTGGTTGGTCATGGACACGTAGGTGGCGCGGTCGCTCTCGCAGCCATACTCGATGCGAAAGACGCCGGTGCGTGTAACGGTAAACACGGCCGTAAAGGTGCGGTTGCCGGGAAGACCCAGCTCGCCGTCCTCAAGCGAGGTGGTCATGCGCACAGCATTGTGGACCTCGTCGAGCTCAACGTCCCACACGCGCTTGTGCAGGCCGTGCTCAAGATCGCTGTGCAGGTTGTTGACGCCCTCGTTGGCGGGCATATGCCAGTCCGTGCCGGCGATGGTGATCGTGGCACCTGCAGTGCGGTTGGCCACAGGTCCGATGGTCGCGCCAAAGCAGGCGGGGTTGTCAAAGTAATCCTCGAGCTTATCGAAGCCCAGCACCACATCGCGCACGTTGCCGGGAATGTCGGGCACATCGATACCCAGCACGGTGGCGCCATAGTCCATAATGCGAACGCAGATCTCGGGCCCGTTGAGGGTGTAACGATGAACGGGGGTACCGCACGGCGCGGTGCCGAAAAGCTCGGAAGTGATCATTTGGTTCCTAACATCGAGGTATTTCCGACAAACTGTAGCGCGAACAAGCAAGATTATCACTACACCCCACTAAAGCAGGGGGTATTTTTCTCAAAAAAGTGATGATTGGAGCTGTGCGGGCGTTCATTTCTGACGCGCGCGAGTCTGATACAATTTGTTCGTTATTGTTTGAATTGACGTGAGCGTGGAACAGCGAGGACTCATCGTGATTAAAGCGGAGCGACAGGATAAGGTTCGGCAGCTGCTCGAGGAACAGGGAACGGTCTCGGTCAAGGAGATTTCGGATGCGTTAGGTGTCTCGGATATGACGATCCGCCGTGACCTTGAGGAGCTTGCGAGCCTGGGCGAGATCGAGCGCGTGCACGGCGGAGCCCGCAGTGCACAGGGCCGTCCACACGCTATGCTGCGCCATGAGTATTCGCACAGCGAAAAGCGCACGAAGCATGCCGAGGAAAAGTTGCAGATTGCGCGCCGTTCTGTGGAGCTTATCGAGGAAGGCTCGACCATCTTTTTGGGCACGGGCACCACGGTTGAGCAGATGGCCTCGATGCTGCCGGCGTGCCGCCTACGCATCGTGACTAATTCGCTTTCGGTGTTTAATCTGCTCGAGGCGCGCGAAGACTGCGACCTGTGTCTCGTGGGCGGTATGTACCGTCGCCGCACTGCCGCCTTTGTGGGCCCCACGGCCGAGGACACCTTGCGCGCACTGGGGATCGACGCAGCCTTTATCGGCGCAAACGGCATTCTGGACAGCGACGTGTCTACATCCAATATGGAAGAGGGCCGCATCCAGCAGCTCGCCTTTAGCAAGGCCGACTCGCGCTATCTGATCGCCGACTCCAGCAAGATCGGCAAGCGCGACTTCTACACCTTCTGCCGCCTGGACAGTTTGGATGCCATGGTGTGCGAGCCGGGTATTACCGCCGAAGATCGTGCCGCCATCGAGGAGCACACGCAGGTTATTTGCTAGTTATCGCTACGGGATTGCCAACGGGTGATGCGGGAGGACTTTTACCTCCTGTCATTGTGGAAACCAGCGCGTCAGCGCTACGCGATATGACGCGCAAATGAGGACTCCACTATCAAATCGTCTCAACCTGTAACATCTAGACGTCCAAAACCGGTCTTAGTGTTACAGATCGAGACGAAAGAAAAAGAACATTAGGACTTGAAAATAAAGTTTTGATAAGGGATTCGCCCAGTTAAGACGGTGCGGCAGACAATTGAGATTAGTTTGCCTCCGGAGTCGTAAGCATAATGAGTCAGTTCGATGACCGGAAGTTTTGCAACACCATAATTACTGGCTTCGGAATCGCTAAGCTGACGTGCTCTATAGCTTTCCCTAACAGATTGGATAGACTTGGACAAGTCGTCCATGATTCTGCTAAATGCCTGAAAATCTAACTGGTTATTCGGAACGCGCGACTTTGAAATGAAGAACGTATCAGCGCCTATGAAGCTGCCTTCAAGTTCGTAGGTCAATTCAAGGCGCTGAATCTCATCGCGACTTTGACATCCAAATTGTTGGAGCATCATTACGGAAATTGGACGACCTGATGTGAGGCCGCCGAAATGTTTGGTGATGGCATCCGGATCAACGCCATCGCAATGGCTTGCAAAGTCAAAGTCTAAAAGTGAATTGAGCTCGCTAACGCGTTTCGGTGCGACAAACGATCCCTTACCTTGGATTCGATAGATACTTCCACGACGCTCCAGCTCACTCATGGCAAGTCGGACGGTTGTTCTGCTTACGGCGTATTCGTCGCAGAGTTCCATTTCTGTTGGAAGTTTATCGTCTGCTTGATACACATCGACGATCTGCTTGAGCAGCGCGTCGGTGAGCTGTAAATAGAGTGGCCGTTTTTCATGTGTATCGAGCATTAGAGCCTCAGTTTGCATATTGGTGGTATCTGATGGTTGCCTCAGTCGGGATGTAGCTTGAGCGCAACAATCTTAACGTATCACAGAGCGGCTCAGCATGATGATCTGATGCCTGTATCCACGAAGGGCTTGTCCGAGCGTGAAGATATTCTGGGGCAGGCAAATACCGTTCATGGAGTCCCCGATATGTTGGAGGTCAGCGCCGGCTGCTTTTGCTGCAAGGCCTATTTTCTTAATGGTCTCGCTGTCGCAAGAGTCTTGACTCGTCCCGTTCGCCGCCATGACGAGAACCTTCTCTTCAATTGACTTGCCCACGTTGTAGGATCGTACAAAGTCTACGATGGCGCGCAGGTCTGCTTCTTGGAAGCAGGGGACGGTGTAGGGGGCTGGCACGAGAAGGATATCGACACCGAGGTCAACAAACTCGCGCGCTATTTCGAGCGTCATGACAGGTTCCGCAACGCCTGCTCCATGCATTTTTCCGGCTATGATCAGGCCATTGAAATGCTCTTTGGAGAGTTTGATTGAATGGGCGATCGCATCGTTGGAGACGCCAGTTCCAGGGTTGCCCGTCAGGCAGATAAAATCAAATCCGAGTTCGTTAGCCTTTTCTAAGGTCTTGGGAGAGACGCGACGACCCATGGGGATTTCCGTACGGGATTCAGACATCTCTGCCTCGTTATCAACTGGCTCCAGATTGACGCCAATCGGCCTTCCGCATGCTCGCTTCACCCAAGTGACCGGGTTTTCATTGAGATCATCTGGAATACCGGCAATAACTGGATCGAACACATCGAACGCGTTAAACAGAAGCAGGTCGGCACCTGCGGCACGTTCGATTTCTGCATTAGTAACGCCGCTGAGAAATTGGGAAGAGGGTACGTTTTCCGCCATGATGGTACGTCCCTCGGAGGCCAGAATTGCCTGCTTTAGATCCATGGGTGACGTGGCGACAAAATCGGATGCGGACATGTTCAGTAATCGTTTGGGCATTGTTACTTCCTTTGACTAGAACGACAGGCTTGTGACATCGTCACTAATATTGTTACAACAATATATTAAATATGTTATATCCAATCGGTGAACGGTTGCAAACTTATTGTACTGCTCCGAAAAAATAGCCTTTAGCTGGACAAATCTAAAATTACGCAACTGCCGTTCACCGAATAAGTATTTGAATTCTTGACATATCGACAAAGCGGAAAAAGAATTGGTTATGACAAATCGCGCAAATGATATTACATTTCGCACGAGAACGTATTCATTTACATAAGTGGATACAAACGGGGACGACGACGGTTGAGTCCGGATAAATCGTTACGTGCCCGGGAATCATGAAAGGATGTGTTATGGACGCTATCGTCAAATTCCTTGAAAAACACCAGCCCCTCTTCGACAAAATCTCGAGGAACATTTATCTGGTGGCGATCAAGGATGGCTTTCTCTCGAATATGCCAATTGTGCTGTTCTCGAGTCTGTTCCTTCTTCTTTCGACGCTCCCTGCCTATGTAGGCATCGCTCTTCCGTCTGAGGTGCTGGATTTCTTCAATAAAATCTATGCATATACCATGGGACTTCTTGGCATTATGGTGGCCGGCACCACGGCGAGCTCACTTGCCAAGTCGATGAACCGCCGCATGCCTTCGGGTAAATCTCTCAACCCCACCTCGTGCATGGTTTGTGCCATGTGCGGCATGTTCCTGCTATCGGTGACGAACGATGTTGTCTCGATTGGCGGAGTAGATACGTCTGTTTTTGAAACCGGCTACATGGGAACCAAGGGTTTTATCGCCGCGTTCGTATCCGCATTCTTGACCGTTAATATCTATAAGGTGTGCATTAGCCATAATGTGACGATCAAGCTCCCCAAAGAGGTCCCTGGCTCTATTGCACAGAGTTTTCGCGATATCTTTGCGTTCGGGTTTTCAATCCTTGCGTGCGCCGTTATCGATCTCGCGAGCCGTAAGCTGCTTGCTGTGCCGTTCGCCAATTTGGTATCCGCTCTCATCTCGCCGCTGTTCTCCGCGGTCGACACCTATCCTGGCATGGCGCTTATCGAAGGCGCGGTCGCACTTTTCCAATTTATGGGTATTCACGGTGCCTCGGTTGTCATGACGCCGATCAATGCTGCGCTCTACGACAATACCGTTACCAATCTTCAGGTTTTCCAAGCAGGTGGACACCCGTCAATTGCTCTCGCCCTGGACTTTACAAACTTCATCGGCGGTCTGGGCGGTTCTGGCTGCACGTTCATCGTTCCTATTATCCTGATCATGTTTATGCGCTCCAAGCAGCTTAAAGCCATGGGCAAGGCATCGATTATCCCGGTGATTTTTGGAGTTAACGAGCCCGTTCTCTTCGGTATGCCGATTGTTCTCAATCCCTATATGTTCGTGCCCTTCCTAGCGGCTCCTATGGTCAACGCCATTATCGGTAAATTTTTCATTGACGTCATTGGAATGAACGCCCCCATGTATACCATGCCGTGGGCGCTTCCCGGCCCAATTGGTGCGTTCCTCACCACGGGTCTCGATTTGCGTTCTCTCGTATTGATGGCAGTGCTGTTGGTCGTTGACTTTGTGATTTACTATCCGTTCTGCAAGGCGTATGACCATCAGCTTTGTTTGGAAGAGTCTGCAAAGGAGACTGCAGGAAACTCGGATGCAGATGCTATTGCCGCACAGGAAAATGTCGCAAAAGCTCTCGAGGCGGTAAAGGACAAGGCGGAGCAGATCCGCGTGCTTGTGCTTTGCCAGGGTGCCGGCACTTCGACTCTCTTGGCAAATGCTCTTCGCGAAGGCGCCGCTGCTAAGGGTATTGATCTGGTTTCTCAGTCCGGTGCGTACGGAAGCCACTATGATACGATGGATCAGTACAACGCGATTGTTCTGGCGCCCCAGGCACGCATGTACTATGACGCTATGAAGGCCGATACCGATCGCCTTGGAATTAAACTGCTCACCACAAGGGGCAAGGAGTATATCGACCTTACCAACGATCCCGAAGGTGCAATTGACTGGATCGTTCAGGAGCTGGCCAAATAGTGGATGCACTTCGTCGTTGATTCGTCGGTGTATAGTACGGCCCCGCAGCTTATTGAGCTGCGGGGCCGTATTTCGTTGGGTATCTAATTGAGACAATGAGCGCAACCGTCGTGAGATCGCATTGGCGCTCTCCGAGTTACCGACAAGCTGCCTTCCATCTATGTGACCAATTCGCTTTCGGCCTTTAACCTGCTCGAGGCGCGCGAGGATTGCGAGCTGTGCCTGGTGGGCGGCATGTACCGCCGCCTTTGTGGGGCCCACGGCCGAGGATCGTGTCGCCATCGAGGAGCACACGCAGGTCATCTGCTAGCTAACGCTGCAGGTGATACTTCTGCCCCCTGCCGGCGCGGGGGTACCGCTTTACAATGACGCGAAAATAACTTTGGGCAACAAGGATGAGGCTATTCTGAGATATGACTAGACTCCGTATTTCGTCTTTATGTCCCTTGAGAATGAATCGTAGTCTTCATAGAGCCCTTCTCTGCTTTCATCCTCGGCGTGATTTACACGTTCAAGGAGCTTATCCTTTGGAGCCTCTTTTGTTATTGCGGCCTCGCCATCGGGTATTGTGGCTTGCAAGAATAGTTCTAGAGCATGGACGTCTTTGAGTATGTAGCCCGTCGAACGACCCGCTCCTGTTTTTTCGATTGCGCTGCAACTAACAAGCTGACCGAGGGTTCGTTTAACGGTTACCTCGCTGATATCGGGGCAGTTGGACCGGATGTCGGATTTCTTAATGACGCCGGGTCTCTGTTGAAATAGAACAGCGATGCGCGCTTGCTTCGACATGGGACGAGTGCTTGATTCAATTAAGGTACGCTGCTCGAGCTGTCGGTAGGCGGCCAGGGTTGTTCCGAGCATGAAACGGATAAAGGGTACTTCGGTGTTTTGATTTTCATTCCATCCAGTGGAGCTTGCAGCGAGGGCGTTGTAGTAAAGCGCTTTGTTGTCTTCAATAAGTCGTTCGATGCTGATGTAACGCGCAACGTCGTATCCAGTCTTTTCGAGCAGCAGCGTTGTAAGGAGCCGGCTCATCCTGCCATTGCCATCGTTGAAGGGATGGATGCTGACAAAATCGAAGATAAAGCGGAGCGATATAAGGAGGGGATCGCAAACTTGGCGAGATAAAGCATCGTTGAGGGACTGGCAGGCTTCTTTAATAAGTCCCGGGGTTGCTAGGGCCGAAGGGGGCCTAAAGCGCACAAATCGATTTCCTTGATCGTCAATGGAGACGATTTCGTTATCGCCATCTTTCCAATGGCCTCCATACGAGATTGCCGTGTGCGCCATGAGGTCACGATGCAACTGCAGAATGACCGATGGCGTTACGGGAATGGAATCGTGTTGCTCGTGAATAAGCGACAGCACATCTCGGTATCCAGCAATTTCTTCCTCTGCGCGGGAGCTTGGCTTGGCGGAATACGCCATGATCGCTTTGAGTCTTTTTTGGGTGGTAACAATTCCTTCAAGTCCGTTGGAGGACCGGGTGCTTTGGATCTTAGCCTCCTCCATTAGGGACGATAGAAGCTCGGGTTTGACTTGACTCAGAGCAAGCTGACGGCCTTTATGCTCGCGTATCGAGAGGAGGAGGTTGGTGATTGGAGTTGCTTCGAGTTCCGCTGGGACTGTGGTGTAATCGAACTGGCGCATGCGGCTCCTTTCGGTATCACGAACATACTTTCGATATCATAATATCATTAAATGATACCGAAAGTATGTTCGTGATACCGAAAACTAGAAACCATGGTTCATAACTGCTTGGAAAGTTTGGATTTGACTATCTTATGGTCTTGATCTGTAACAGGTAGGCGGTCGAAAGTGGGCTACGTGTTACAGATTGAGATCTTTCAGCCCTGGTCGCCCGTTCGTCTAAATCTATAACAGTTAAGATTGAAAATCCCTGCTAGATGTTACAGATCGAGACAAATGATCCGCTCGGGCTCACCAAAAACAAAAAGGCCGCATGCGATCCCGTGGAGGGACTCACATGCGGCCGACAGGGGGTATGCGGCAAAAGTTAGGCCATAAGCAGGCCGGTCTCCGCGACGTTCTTGTACCAGTACGCGCTCGCCTTGGGATAGCGCTTCTGGGTCTCAAAGTCGATGTAGAACAGGCCATAGCGCTTGTTATAGCCGTTGGTCCAGGAGAACTGGTCCTGCAGCGACCACACGAAGTAGCCGTCGACGTTTACGCCGCCGTCGATTGCCTTGAGGATCCATGCGAGATGTTGACGCATGTAGTCGATGCGAGGGGCGTCGTCGATAAAGCCGTCCTCGAAGTCGTCCTTATAACCCATGCCGTTCTCGGTGATGTAGATCTTCTTGTAGTTGGGGTAATCGTTCTTAATGCGCAACAGCAGGTCGTAGAGGCCCTCGGGATAGATAATCCAGTCCCAATCGGTGGTGGGTACGCCTTCGCGCACGCATGACTCGCCCACGCCCTTGAGGAACCAGCGCGAGGAGCCCTTGTCGCCGGTGCCATTGTGGTTGATGTCGTTTTCGCCCTCGGCGGCACGCAGGAACTGGCACTTGTAGGTGTTGACGCCCAGGCAATCGTTGTAGGGGAGCGCGGCGGTCAGCGCGGCGATGTCCTCGTCGCGGACGTCGAGCTCGCCGCCGGCGATATGGGCCAGCTTGGTCGCAGCCTCCATGGTGTCGGCTGCATAGTGGCCGCGGAAGGTGGCGTCGAGTACCCACCGGTTGTTGATGACATCGGCCATGCGGGCGGCCTCGCAGTCGGCGGCGTTGTTGGGGTCGAGGGGATACTTGGGCTCCAGGTTCTGGACAATGCCGATCTCGCCCTCAAAGCCGCCCTCATGGAAGGCGACGACAGCCTTGGCATGGGCCACCATCATGTTGTGCATGAGCTGGAAGGCCTTGTCCAGGCGATACTTCTCGCCGTGCGGCCAGTTGCCGACGATAAAGCTGCCCTCGGCGGTCGCGGGAATCTCGTTAAAGGTAAACCAGTGCTTGACCTCGGTGAACTCGGCAAAGCAGAACTTGGCGTACTCGACAAAGGCGTCGATCGTCGTGCGCGTCAGGAAGCCCTCGCCGCCGTTCTGGTAAAAGGCCTCGGGCGTATCGAAGTGATCGAGCGTGACATAGGGGATAACGCCAGCTTTGTTGCAGGTGGCGAAAAGCTCGTGATAGAAAGCGACGCCCTCGGGGTTAATCTCGCCGGTGCCATTGGGGAAGATGCGGCTCCAAGCGATGGAGACACGGATACCGTTGATGCCGAAGCGCTGGCACAGGTCAATATCGACCGGGTACTTGTTGTAGAAATCGCTTGCAGGATCGGGGGAGAAGCGACCCTGGGCTGCCAGGAAATCGTCCCAGGGCACTTTGCCCTTGCCGTGCGTACGGGTCTCGCCCTCAACCTGGTAAGCAGCGGTGGCGCCGCCAAACACAAAGCCGTCGGGGAACTGCATGGGGTTGGTCATGAGTCATCCTTTCTGTGGGATACGAATAGGGAGAGGTGCCCGAACCGGGAATCCGGGCACCAACAGAGGGAGGAACTAGTCGAGGTTCTCGCGGAGCCACTTGATGGCGCCAGCGGGGTCGCGAGTAAGGTCGATATATTCCTTACCGCGCGGAGCGAGCAGCTTAATGCCCAGGCGATCGGTATCGGCCTTCATGTCGTTGTAGTAGCTACGGACCTGCGGGGCAAGCACGATAACGTCGTACTGATCCATGATGGCAGTGTGCTGGCCATAGGCGCCTGCGGAGGAAGCGATATTCTCTCCGGTCTGTGCGGCACCTTCCTTGATGGCGTTGGCGAGCATGGCAGAGGTACCGGCGCCGGCGCACAGGACGAGGACCTTTAGGCCATCGACATCCTTCTTGGAGGATGCATCGGCAGCGGGTTCGGGCTGATCGGCGACAGGCTTGCTGTCGGCGGCAGCGGCGGTCGGCTCGACGGAAGCGGTGGTCTGCTCGACAGCGGGCGCAGAGGTGCTGGCGGCGATGGTGGCAGCACCATCGGACTCGAGACCCAGCTCGGCGGCGCGCTCGGCCTCCTGGTCGCAGAGCAGCTTATCGTATGCCTTCAAGAACGGCAGGTAGATGATGGCGTCCAGCAAGATGATGATCGCGACAAACACCAAGGCGATAAGCTGGAAGTTCGTGGTGATGAAGATGCCGATGGGGGCAGGGGTGGCCCAAGGCACCACGAAGGAGAAGCCGTTCATGCCCACGTTATCGATAAAGAACTTGGCAACACTCACGTTGACGCAGCCGGCGGCAACAAAGGGGATGAGCATGTAGGGGTTAAGGATCATCGGCGCGCCAAAGAGCAGCGGTTCGTTGACGGCGAAGGCAACAGGAACAATCGAGGCCTTACCGACGGCTTTGAGCTGCTTGGACTTCATAAAGAGAATCAGCAGAAGCGGCACGATGAAGGTGGCGCCGGTGCCGCCGAACTCACCCACGAGCGACATGTTAAAGGTGAGGGAGTGGGCGGGGTGGCCACCGGCCAGCAGAACCTGCAGGTTCTCGGCCTGGTTGGCAAGACGGATGGGGTCGATGCCCGGCTGGACGATCGAGGGGCCGTGGACGCCGATGAACCAGAAGAACGCGGTGGCTGCCTGGATAAGGATAAGTCCGGGATAGGTCTCTGCCGCAGTGAAGAGCGGGGAGAGCAGTTTGATAAGCAGCTCGGAGAACGGAACGCCCATGAGGTTGCGCACGACGACATCGATGATGCCGCAGATGATGACGGCGCCGCCAAAGGGGATGATGTCGCGGAAGTTCTGAGCGATGGCGCCCGGAACCTCCTTGGGCAGCTTAATGGTCAGATCGCGCGAGACGCAGAACTTATAGACCCACACGGTAATGAACGCGGCGATATAGGCCGAGAACAGACCGCGCGTACCCATGCTGGTGCAATCGAAGACCGAAAGCTCGGAGCCGTCGAGCTTGGTGGTGAACTGTGTGACTGCGAGCAGCAGCATGCTGCACTGGGCGGCCACCATGGTGGAACCGTCGTTGAGCACTTTGCCGGCGGGCATGCGACGGTTCATGGAAGCCGTGAAGTTCTTGGCGGTGGTGCCGGCAACCATGATGCCCATGACGCCCATGGTGAAGTTGTACAGCTTGTTGCACCAGTCGATGAGCGGCTGGGGCAACGTGATGCCAACTACGCCGGGAAGGGTGGCGATCAGCAGAAAGATCGAAGAGGTAAGGACGATGGGCATGCACCCAAGGAATCCGTCTTTGATGGCCTGGAGGTAGATGTTTCTCGAGATTTTCTCGAAGAACGGTTGATGCCTTTCGAGCATCTTTACGATGGCGTCCATAGAGCTCCTTTGCTACTTGATGCGCGATGCATGTGGATGGAACTGGTCGTCGATGGATGGTCAGGACTGCCCGGAAACCTTCCTGCTTAAGGAAGGCATTGCGAAATGACAACGTTGTCATTTCGTTAATGACAACGTAAGACATTTTTGGAAGAGCAACAAGGATTTACGGGTGAACGGTCGATATCGTCCGATAAACGGCTGATTTGTCAGTCGGGCAGGTAGTGTATGCTAGAACGCAATAAACAAGCGATGCAAAACCGACTGGAGAAGTAGTGGCAACGATGGACAAGAAAAATGTCTCAATGAACGATGTGGCGATTGCCGCGGGTGTTTCTCTCAAGACGGTGTCGCGTGTGATCAACGAGCCCGATAGCGTGCGAGAGTCGACACGCGATAGGGTCCATGCTGCCATGGAAGCGCTTGGGTTCCGGGCGAACTTTGCCGCGCGTTCACTCAAGTTGGGCCGTTACGGGTGCATCGGCGTGGTGCTGTTCCACTTGTCGGGCGGCAACGTGGACATGATTGACGGTATCGCCGATGCCGCCGCAGAGCGAGGCTTTGCGCTCACGATGATTAAGAAGCGCGCGGGGGAGAAGATGACCCTTGCCGAAGCGGCGCGCAGGATGTCGCAGCTGCCTGTTGATGGCATGATCTTCAACCTGCGTCAGATGGTCGATGACTTTGATACCTTTGAGGCACCGAAAGACCTCAAGACGGTGATTATCACACCGATGGAACATCCTACCTGCTCCACCGTCAGTGACGACCAAGAGGGCGGCGCGCGCATGGCGTGCGAGTACTTCTTGAATCACGGGCACAAGAACGTGTACTTCGTCTCTGGTAAGAAAGAAGCGCTGTCGAGCCAGTGCCGTATGAAAGGTTGGCGTGCGGCACTCGAGGCGCGTGGCATTGAGCCGCCCGAGCCTCTGCAAGGCGATTGGAATGCGGATAGTGGCTATGCCGCGGGCCTTGTGCTTGCCGATAAGCCCGATTGCACGGCGGTCCTCGCTGCTAACGACTGCATGGCAAACGGCGTGATGATGGCTCTACGTGACAAAGGGCTCAGTGTGCCCAATGATGTGTCCGTGATCGGCTTCGACGATGAGCTCTATAAGACGATTCCCAACTCGATTCTGACGTCGGTGAAGTTTCGCCACCGCGAGCTGGGCGTCCGTGCGCTCAACGAGGTCGTCGCGGGTCTGGAAGCTCCGAGCTCCAGAAGCCGTACGCTCGTCTCGGGCGTGTTGGTCGAGCGTTCCAGCGTAAAGGACTTGCGGGCGTAGACGTGCTCGGCCTATTCCGTTTGTCTCAATCTGTAACAGCTAGGACCCAAAAACTCGGCTAGATGTTACGGATCGAGATTTTTGGCCCGGCTTATTCCGTTTGTCTCGATCTGTAACAACTAGACGGTCAAAAGTGGTCTACATGTTACAGATTGAGATTTTCGGCTTGGCCTGTGCGTTCATCTCGATCTGTAACAGCTAGGACCGAAAAACTCGGCTAGATGTTACAGATTGAGATGAACAGGAGGACGGGTGCGGTCTAAACAAAATGGCCCGCGCATCACACATCGATGCACGGGCCATTTATTGTCTGCAAGCGGCAGGTGGTGTCAGCGTCTTATGCCTCGAGGTTTTCCTCGATCCAGGCGACGGCACCCTTGGGATCCTTAGTGAGGTCGATGTACTGTTTGCCCTTGGGCGACAGCAGCGTGATGCCCAGGCGGTCGGTGTCGGCCTTCATCTCGTTGTAATAGGTGCGAACCTGCGGAGCCAGGACGATGACGTTGTACTGGTCCATGATGGCGTAGTGGCTGCCGTAGGCACCGGCGTTGGCGGTAATGTCGATGCCCAGCTCGTCGGCGCCTTCCTTAAGCGCGTTGGCGAGCAGTGCAGAGGTGCCGGCGCCAGCGCACAGAACCAGAACCCTCAGATCCTTGCCCTTAAGGGCGGACGGAGCTGCGGAGGCCTCAGTGGCAGAAGCGGTCTCGACAACAGGAGCCTCAACGGCGGGGGCGGCAGCGGTCTTGACGGCCTTGGTCTCCTCGGCCTCTTCTTCGGCCAGGGTCTCGGCCTCCTGCTTGCACAGGACGTTGTCGTAGGCCTTGCAGAACGGGTAGTAGATCAAGAAGTCAACGACCAGCAGGACGACAACCAGGACCAGAGAGATCGGCTGGAAGTTGGTGTCGATGAAGGTGCCGATCGGTCCGGGGAGTGCCCACGGCATGGCATAGATAAAGCCGTTCATGCCCAAAAAGTCGATGAAGAACTTACCAATGAGGACGTTGGCCACGGGGGCAAACAGGAACGGGATCAGGAAGTACGGGTTGAGGATGATGGGCGCGGCGAACAGCAGCGGCTCGTTGACGGCGAACATCACGGGCACGACAGAGGCTTTGCCGACGGCCTTGAGCTGCTTGGAGCGCATAAAGAGCAGGAAGATGATCGGGACAATGAACGTGGCGCCGGTGCCGCCGAGTTCGCCGATGTAGTTACCGAAGTTTTCGGTCAGGGCGAGGGCGGGGTGACCGCCGGCCTGCAGCGTGGCGAGGTTGGTGGTGATGTTGCCAAACAGCGCGGCGTTGAGGGCAGGCTTAACGACCGAGGGGCCGTGGATGCCCATGAACCAGAACAGCGGGATCATGAACCAGATGAGGGCGAGGCCGGCGTAGGAATCGGCAGCGGCGAACAGCGGGCTCACCAGCGTGGAGATGACGTTGGCAAACGGGACGGCCAAGCAGGTGCGGCAGATAACGTCGATGACGGCGACAAACAGGATGGAGAAGCTGAAGGCGAAGATGTCGCGGAAGTTCTGGGCGATGGCGCCGGGGACTTCTTTGGGCAGCTTGATGGTGATGTCTCGCTTAATGCAGAAGGCATAGATGTTGACCGTGGCAAATGCGGCGACAAAGGAGCTCAGCAGGCCCTTGGTGCCCATGTTGTCGGTAAAGAACACCGAGACATCGGCGCCGTCGATCTTGGCACTCGTCTGGGTAACGGCCAAGATGAGCATAGCGCACATGGCGGCGACCATGGTGCTCGTGGCGTTGATGGCCTTGCCAGCAGGCATGCGGCGGTTCTTGGAGCCGGTCAGCGCGCTTGCGGTGGTGCCGGCGACCATGATGCCCACGACGCCCATCGTGAAGTTGTAAACCTTGTTGCAGAAGTTCACGACGTCGACGTTCCACCAGTCGGGCAGCGTAAAGCCGCCGACCGTGGCGACAACGCCCGGCAGGGTCGAAATAAGCAGGAAGACAGAAGAAGACAGGATGATGGGCATTGCTGCCAAAAAGCCGTCTTTAATGGCCTGAAGGTAGATGTTCTTAGAGACCTTGTCGAAGTACGGCTGACCTTTCTCCAAGAACTTAACGATCGATTCCATAGTTCACGCTCCTCTTTGCATGAAATCTTAATGGCATGGACGTTGAAAACCTATATGGTCTCCCGCTTGCTAAAAGCCCGGGTGCAGGCGGGGTCGGTCCCAGGGGGAGAGAGGGGAGCGGCTGGGTTTGTATCGCATAGGGCCGCTCCCCTCTCGGGGGAAAGCGAGGCGATGCGCTACTGCGCGTCCGCCATAGTGTCGGCGAGCTCCTTGTACCAGAGTGCCGACTGCTTGATGTAGCGTTTTTGCGTGTCGAAGTCGATGTAGAACAGGCCGTAGCGCTTGTTATAGCCATTGGCCCACGAGAACTGGTCCTGCAGGCTCCAGATAAAGTAGCCCTGGACGTCGACGCCCTCGGCGCGCGCCTGGAGCACCTTCTCCATGTGCTGGTCGACAAAGTCGATGCGCTCGGGATCGGCGACGATGCCGTTTGCGTCGGGCTCGGGGTCCTTGTGGCCCAGGCCATTTTCGGTGATATAGATGACGGGGAGGTTGGGATAGGTGGCGCTGATGTGCTTGAGCGTGTCGTAGAGGCCTTGCGGGTAGATGAGCCAATCCCAGTCGGTGGTGGGGATACCCGGCATATCGACCTGCTGCCCGACGCCCTTAAACTTAAAGCACGAGGTGCCCTTGTCTCCGGTGCCGTTAAAGCTGTTGGTTGACTCGCCATCGTAGGCGGCGATAAACGCCGACTGATAGTAGTTGAGGCCGAACATATCGTTGCGGGGCGCCGCCTTGGCGAGCTCCTCCATGTCGCTGTCCTCAACCGTAAGTGTGGCGTTGTTGGCACGCAGAATCTCGTTGATGAGTGAGAGGGTGCGCGCGGAGTAGTGACCCAGGAAGGTGCCGTCCATGATGAAGTCGGTGTAGAAGGCGTTGTACAGGTCGGCGGCGTGCTGGTCGGCGGGCGAGTCGGTGGCAGGATATGCCGGCGTCAGGACGTTGACCATGCCAATGCGTCCGCCCAGGTGCTCGGTCTCGTCAAGATCCTTATACAGGTTGACGGCGCGGGCGTGGGCAACGAGCTCGTTGTGCTGGCTCTGGATGCCGCTCGTCACATCAAAGTGATGGTTGGGCGGGAAGTTGCCTTGGATGTATTGGGAGTGCGAGAGGCTGATGAGCTCGTTGATGGTGAACCAATTTTTGACCTCGCGGAACTCGCGGAAGCAGAACTCGGCATAGCGCACATAGGCGTCGACGGTCTTGCGGTTGAGCCAGTCGCCCTGGTTGAACAGGGCGGCGGGGGAGTCAAAGTGATGCAGGGACACATAGGGCTCGACGCCATACTTTTTGCAGCAGGCGAACAGCTCGTGGTAGTGCTTAACGCCCTCGGAGAGGGGTTCGGCATCGTCGCCGTTGGGGAAGATGCGGGTCCAGGCGATGGACACACGAATGGCGTTGAGTCCATGCTCGGCAGAAAGGCGGATATCCTCCTCGTAGCGGTTGTAGAAATCACTGGCCGGGTCGGGCAAAAAGCGACCCTGGGCGACAAGGTAATCGTCCCACATGGTCTTACCCTTGCCTGCCACCTTCGTGGAACCTTCCGTTTGGTACGCGGCGGTTGCGGCGCCCCAAACAAAGCCCTTCGGCAGCTGCTGTACGCGGTTTAGCAAAGACATATGCATACACCCTCTCGTCTCGCTGTTCGATATTGTGCGTTTGCGCTCAGGAGGCTCCCTGGTTAGCGTTCAGCGGTGAAAAAGCCCGATAAACACTATCTTAAAATGATTAGAACCAAAATGAGCACGTGAACATTTGACAATGAGCACGTTAACATCCGGCTGGGATGTATAGAAACAAAACAACTTCAAACAGCCGCGAACGGTTGTATTTGTTCGGTAAGCGGTTTTGATTGACAGAAGTTTTCATGTTGTGGTATATGGCTCGGGTATCATGAGCACGTTATCAATGTATGTACGATGCGCCATGGGCGCGGGGAATAGTTGGGAAGCAGGTTAGCGTGGAAGGCATGGATCAGCAGACAAGGAATGGTCGTTCGGCGAGCGCGGCAGAGGTTGCGGCGCTCGCTGGCGTGAGCCGCCAGACTGTGTCTCGCGTGGTCAACGGTATGCCCAACGTGACGGAAAAGACGCGCAAGCGTGTGCTGGCCGCCATGGAAGAGCTGGGCTTTCGTCCCAATTTTGCTGGAGCGGCGTTGCGCGGCGGGTCGTATCGTTCTATTGGCCTGTGCATGTACAACATCACACGTGTCGGTAACCTGGCGACGCTCGAGGGTATCATGCAAGCGGCGCGCGAGCACGATTTTGCCGTCACTATGATCGAGATGGGCGGCGACAAGCCCTATGCACTTGCCGATGCCTCGCGCCGCATGGTCGAGCGACCCGTCGACGGTATGATTCTCAACATGAACCGCATGGCTCCCGATTTTGAGGAGTTTGTTCCCCAGCCGGGAGTGCGAACGGTCATCCTGTCCATGTATGCGCATCCGCGCTGCACGACGATCGACTCCGACCAGTATGGTTCGTGCGAGCTGTTGACCAATTATCTGCTGGAACATGGTCACTCGAATATGCGGTTTGTGGCGGGTCCGGAAAACTCGATTTCCTCACGTTTTCGTGAGGCCGGTTGGCGCGATACGCTGGGTCGTGCTCATGTCGATGCCGCTCCGATGCTGCGTGGCGATTGGAGTGCGGACAGTGGGTACGCCATGGGCGAGCGGATTGCGGCCGAGGTGCTTGCCGGCGGGTCGCAGGCGCCGACTGCCGTGCTTGCGGCAAATGACCAGATGGCGCTGGGCGTTATCGCCGCGCTCGAGAACGCGGGCCTGTCCGTGCCCGACGACGTGAGCGTGGTTGGTATCGACGACGCACTCGAGGGACTTGTTCCTCACAATCGGCTGACGACGCTGCGATTTGATTTGCGCGGTGTCGGTAAGCTTGCGTTTGAGGCGGCGATTGGAGAGAGCTCGTCTATCGAGGCGATTCATGTGCCGAGCACGCTGGTCGAACGCTCGACTGTTAGGGACATACGGGGTTAGGTCCTACTCCGTCTGTCTCGATTTGTAACAGGTAGACGGTCAAAAGCGGGCTACGTGTTACAGATTTAGATTCTTCGGAAAGAGCAATCCTGTTCGTCTCGATCTGTAACAGCCAGGACCAAAAAACTCGGCTAGATGTTACAGATTGAGACAAACGTGCGGTACGGTCCGCCCAAAAAAGGCCGGGGGCGGCGCGTCGTGTGACGTGCCGCCCCCGGCTGAGAAATGGGGACAGGTTATGTGGGCGGGTAACCCCGTCAGCCGCTAGTCCAGACGGCGGGTCTGCGCTACGTGCTTGTACCAGTAGGCGCTTGCCTTGGGCGTGCGCTTCTGGGTCTCAAAGTCAACGTAGAAGAAGCCGTAACGCTTGTTGTAGCCATTGGTCCAGGAGAACTGATCCTGCAGGCTCCACAGGAAGTAGCCGCCCACGTTGACGCCCACCTCCATGGCCTTGAGCAACCAGCGCAGGTGCTGCTCGATGTAGTCGATGCGCGGCTGGTCGTCCACAAAACCGTCCTTGTAGGGGTCCTTGTAGCCCATGCCGTTCTCGGTGATGAAGATCTGCTTGTAGTTGGGGTAGCGCTGCTTAATGTAGACGAGCAGATCGAACAGACCCTCGGGATAGATGATCCAGTCCCAGTCGGTGGTGGGGATGCCAGGCTTGTTCACGTGCTCGCCAATGCCCTTGACGCGCCAGCGGCCGGTGCCCTTCTCGCCCGTACCGTTGTGGTGCAGGTCGTTCTCGCCATCGTAAGCCTTCAAGAAACGGCACTGGTAGTTGTTAACGCCCAGGTAGTCGTTGTAGAGCGCGGCCTCGCGCATGATCTCGAGGTCCTCATCCGGGATCTCGATGGTGCCGCCCGAGACGGCAGCCAGGCGGTTAGCGCACTCGAGCGTATCGGGCGCATAGTCGCCGCGGAAGGTGGCGTCGAGCAAAAACTGGTTCTGCAGCACGTGCTCGTTGTTGGCGGCTTTGATGTCGGCGGGGTCGTTCTCGTTGAGCGGATACTTAAACTCCAACGACTGGATGACGCCGATCTTGCCCTTAAAACCGCCGTTGTGGAAGGCCAGTACTGCCTTGGCGTGGGCGAGCATCATGTTGTGCTCGCACTGGAAGGCCTCGGCCAGATGCGCCTTGACGCCACCGGGGAAGGTGCCCTCGATGTAGGTGTTGGAGGCGTCGGCCCAGATCTCGTTAAAGGTGAACCAATAGGTCACCTGGTCGGCGTACTCCTTAAAGCAGAAGGTGGCAAAGTCCACAAAGGCGTCGATGGTCTCGCGGTTGAGGAAGTCGCCCTTCTCAAAGAGGGACAGCGGCGTATCAAAGTGATGCAGCGTGACAAACGGCTCAACGTGGTGCTTGTGGCACTCGGCGAAGAGATCGTGATAGAACTGGACGCCCTCGGGGTTAATCTCACCGGTGCCGTTGGGAAAGATGCGGCTCCAGGCGATGGAGAGGCGAATGCCGTTGATGCCGAACTCCTCGCACAGCTCCAAATCGACGGGGTACTGGTTGTAGAAGTCCGAAGCGGGATCGGGGGAGAAACGGCCCTGGGCCTCCAGGAAGTCGTCCCAGGCAACCTTGCCCTTACCGTGAGTGCGGGTCTCGCCCTCTACCTGGTAGGCAGCAGTGGCGCCGCCAAAGACAAAGTCCTCGGGAAACTGCGCGGGCGGGTTGGTTACGCTAGCAGGGTTAACGGACATGATGATCCAATCGTCTAAATCGAAGGGCCAGCCGGTCTCGGATAGTCGGCTGGCCCTGAGCGTTACTTACTTCGAGAGTTGCTCGCTTACGAAGGCGAGAGACTTGTCGCCGTTCTGGGAGAGCTCGATGTACTGCTTACCGCGGCAGGCGACGCATTTGTTGCCCACGCGCTCGCAGTCCTTCTGCAGGTCGGCCAGGTAGCTTGCGGCCTGCGGGGCCAGGACGACCAGGTCAAAGTCGGGGAGCATGTCAACGTGGTTGCCATAGGCCTCGGCAGCGGTCTCAAGATTGATGCCGCGCTCTTTGGCAGCCTTGGCCAGCGCGTTGGCGAGAAGGCCCGAGGTACCGCCGCCCTGGCAGAGCACGAGCACGCGCTTGCCGTTGAGGTCGCTGGCGGCCGTTGTCTCAGTGGCGACAACGGCGGGAGCGTCGGACTTCACGGCCTCGGCAGCAGCGCCGGCGGCAACGCTCTTGGCGTCAGCCTTGCCCTGGAAGGCGTCGTTGAGCTTGGCGGCCTTCTCGGCGTTCTTGGCGGCGAGCTCCTCCTGGGAGATCTCGGCCTCCTCGGCGCACTTCTGGGCGTCATAGGCACGGAAGAACGGATAGTACAGGACGAAGTCGACGACCAGGATAAGGGCGAGCATCACAAAGGCGAGCGGCTGGAAGCCCAGGCCCATGATGGTGCCGATGGGGCCGGGGACGGTCCAGGGCAGGGTGTACATAAAGCCGTTCATGCCCAAGAAGTCGATAAAGATCTTGAGGATCCAGATGTTGGCGATCGGGGCAAAGACAAACGGGACAAAGAAGACGGGATTGAGCACGATGGGTGCGGCGAACAGCAGCGGCTCGTTGACGGCAAAGCACACGGGGACGATGGCGGCCTTACCGACGGCGCGCATCTCCTGGGACTTGGCCAGGAAGCAGAACATAAAGACCAGGACGAGCGTGGCGCCGGTGCCACCCATGCAGACGACGAAGTACTGGGCACCCTGGGTCAGGACAGCGGAAGCGTGCTGGCCGGCCTGGAACGCAGCCAGGTTGTCGGTCATGTTGGCAACGAGAGCGGCGGCGATGGCGGGCTCGACGATCGAGGGGCCGTGGACGCCCACGAACCAGAACAGGCTCATGGCGCCGTAGATCACAGCGAGGCCGATGTAGCCATCGGCAGCGGTGAACAGGGGCTGGAACACCTGGATGACGCCCTGGGCAAAGCAGAAGCCAAAAGCAGCGCGGAAGACGATGTCAAAAACCCAAAAGACGGTGATGCAGACGGAGAAGGGGATGATGTCCTTGAAGGTCTGCGAGATGTTGGGCGGAACCTGCTCGGGCATCTTGACGGTGATGTTGCGCTTAATGAAGAACTTGTAGATGATGCCGGTCACAAACGCAGCGATGAAAGCGGTCAGCAGGCCCTTGGAACCAAGGTAGGTGGTGTTGAAACCGCTGGCGGCGTCCGTGGCGATCGTGTCGCTCGAAAGGAGCAAGAAGCCGATGATGGCCGCGCACATGCATGAGATAAAGTTAATCTGGTTATTCTTGGGCAGGTCGCGGTTCTGAGCGTCGGCGAAGTGCTTGGCTGTGGTGGCGGCGCAGGCGATGGCCAGGATGCCCATGGAGTAGTTGTAGCACTTCCACAGAGCGTTGTTGATGTCATCGGGCCAGTAGAAACCCCAGATGTTGGGGACCGAGGCTACCAGGCAAAAGATGGACGAGAAGATGATGATGGGGATGACGGAGATAAAGCCGTCGCGGATCGCCTTGAGGTACTTGTTGCGGGCGATCGCGTTGAAAAAGGGCTGGCCCTTTTCGATGATGGCGATGAGTTGCTCCATGCAATGCTCCTAAGAGTCGGTGGGTTAGCAACGATGGTAGCTTTTGACGTTCGGTTGCCAAAATGTTGACGTTGCCATTTTGTGACACAAAAAAAGAAGCGAACCGGTGGTTCCTGTGCCTGCGAACCGTCGATTCCTTACGCGTAAACGTTTGAGCCGCCCGGTGGCTCTGTGTTTGCATAATGGCAACGTTAACATTTGGGCGCCAAAAGCCGTTCGGGGAAGCAAAAATGTCGGTGAACGGTAGGTTTTGGGTGGTGAGCGTATGGTGGGGGAGGCGTTGGATATACTTGAAGACGTTTCATTTGACTGCGTAGGATGCCACTAATGGCATCGTTGACATAGAAAGATCGACCTATGGCCGCTGTTAAAAAATCGGTTTCCGTTAAGGACGTGGCGCGTCTCGCGGGCGTCTCGGAGCAGACAGTCTCGCGCACGGTGCACGATTCGCCCAGCGTGCGCCCCGAGACCAAGGAACGCGTGCGTGCCGCCATGCGCGAGCTGGGGTATCGCCCCAATTTTGCCGGTCGATCGCTGCGCCGCGGCAAGTTTAAGACCGTCGGCGTCGCCATGTTCAACATTACCGGTACCGGCAACCTCGACCGTATGGAGGGCTTTGCTGCCGCCGCCGATAAGCACGGCTACGCCATTACCCTCACGAAAGTAGATGGGCATCCGTATACCCTCGAGAGCGCATCGTCGCGCATGAGCGCACTGCCGGTGGATGGCATGGTCGTGATCATGAATCGCATGCCGGCGGACTTTGGCACCTTCGAGCCACTGCCCGGCATGCAGACAGTGCTCGTTACGATGTTGGAGCACCCGCTCTGTTCAACGGTCGATAACGACCAGTTCGATTGCTCGCGCCAGGTGGTCGAGTATTTGCTGGAGCAGGGGCACAAGACCGTGCACTTTATCTCGTGTCCCGAGCGCTCGCTTTCGGGCATGCAGCGCGAGGAAGGCTGGCGCGAGACATTGCGCGCACATGGTATTGAGCTGCCGCGACTCATCCGTGGCGATTGGACGGCGCAGAGCGGATATGCCGCAGGCCAGGCTCTGGCGGACGATCTGACCTGTACTGCCATCTATGCCTCCAACGACGCCATGGCCTACGGCTGCATTCGCGGACTCGAGTCGCGCGGAAGGCGTGTGCCCGAGGACGTGAGCGTGGTGGGGGTTGATGATAGTCTGGGCGATATCGTGCCCGATCGTCGCCTGGCCACCGTGCGCTTTGACAACAAGCGTGTCGGCATGTGGGCAGTCGATAAGATCGCCGGTGCCGAGGGGGTTGCGTCTGACGTGGAGCACATGCTGATTCCCGGCGTGCTCGTAGAGGGCGATACGGTGCGCGATTTGCGTTAGGGTGCGATCCCGTTTGGGTTGCCGCTAACTGTGTTCGATATTGTTCAGATTGGTTTAAAAACCGTTCACGGGCAAAAAATGACCGTTCATAGCTTGAAATTACGTTTTGCGCTGTTCTTTTTTGTTTGAATGTTAATGTTTCTGCCATACAGAACGCAGCGCGTATGCCCGGACGCGATGCTCTCCATTGGTTCATATGTGAAAGGAACGCAACATGGCAACCAAAGAAGAAATCTCGATGGTTGGATTCGAGATTGTCGCATACGCAGGTGACGCCCAGACCGATCTGCTTGCAGCGCTCGATGCTGCTCGCGAGGGTGATTTTGAGAAGGCCGAGCAGCTGCACAAGGATGCCAGCGATGCACTCATCGGTGCCCACGACACGCAGACCAAGCTGCTTTCGCAGGAGGCCGGCGGTGGCGAGATGGAGATGACCTTCATCATGGCTCACGCTCAGGATACTCTCATGACCACCATGATTCTGGAGAAGCAGACCCGCTTTACCATCGATGCCTACAAGCGCATCGCCGAGCTCGAGGCCAAGCTCGCCTAACGAGCCCTCACAACCAAGCCCCCTTCCAAAAGCCCTGCCGTTACCCGCGGCAGGGCTTTTTCTGTCCTCCTCCAAGTTGCGGTGAAATGGGGACTGAATAGGGGCCGACGGGCGCAAAACAATCCCTATTCCACCGCAACTCATCCCGAGACAGTCATTGGGGACGTTCTTAAACGACTAGTCGTTGGGGGCAGTCTTGGAGCTTCTGCACGCCCTTCCGTTCGGTTTTTCGATGGGTGGGTATACTTCCATCCGCAATACAGGCCGGAATGAGGAGGTATCCAAATGCCGGACAACGGATTGATTCAAAAGAAAGATGCGCACGAGATGGCTCATGGGCGTCCTGTCCAGATAACCGAGCACACGGCGGTAACCGAGCTGCAGCTCAGTCTGTCCGATGTCGTGTGCGCAAACAAAAAGCTGCAGATTGGCTTTATCGTTGCGCTCGTGGTCCTGGCGCTGCTGTCGGGCTTTGTAGCTCGTCCGCATTTCGCCGATACCAAAACTTGGGACTCCACCATCGAGGTCATCGATCAAAAGAAGGGCAATGTTTTGGCGCTCACGACCTCGTGCGTCGCCCTATCTGCGGGTATCACTGCACTGCCGGGTGATACGGGAACGCCGGTTGCCGAGCAGCTCGCACAGCTTTCGGGTAACTTGGGCATCGTGCTTGCCGTGCTCTACCTCGAGAAATACCTGCTGACCATTTTGTGGTCGGTTGGTCTGGGCATCCTGATTCCGTTTGCGCTGGTGCTCTTTGCAGTGTCGCTTGGCATTCACGGACGCTGGAGTACGAGCACGGTCATTCGCCGCGTGGCAACGCGTGTGCTGGTGGTCGCCATAATTGGCATGGCGTTGGTGCCTGCAAGCGTTTGGGTGTCGCAGAAGGTCGACGAAACGTATCGCGTTAGCATCGAGCAAGCCGAGCAAAAGGCGGCTGACGCTGCGGGTGCGGCAGATAGCGACAGCTCCAAAGCAAGCAAGAAAAAGACCGAGTCCACAGAGTCCAAGAATGTGCTTGAGCAGCTTGCCGACGGCGCCTCGGGTCTCGTCACATCGGTGACCAGCGGTGCCAAGCAGATGACCAATGAAATTGTGCAGCAGGTGACCGACCTTATCGAAGGCGTCATCGTGATGATCGTGACCTCGTGCGTGATTCCATTGCTGGTGCTCGCGGCGTTTTTGTGGCTGGGACACACGCTGTTGGGGATTGATATCTCCGGTCCCGCGAACTATTTGACGGGCCGCTTTCTGAGCGCTCCGTCCAAGCACGCCAAGAAGAGCGTACGGTCTGAGTAACTAAAACAGCTGTATATACCGGGATATACCGCCGAAGGGCGGCCGAGATGCGTTCTCGGCCGCCCTTTTTGTTTGATGAATACGTGGCAGGCTAGGTTTTTCCCGATTCCAAACGGTCAGCAATCATCCGTAAACGGTATTTGTTCAAAAAAGAACAAAGACAAACAAAAAAATGTTGCAGTCGGTGTTCGAATGTGTTCAAATAAACATGAACAGTGAAGAACCGCACATTCAGATGCCCGGACCTGAACGCGATTCAACACTTCCAAACAGAAACTACGCACCTGCGTATCTCTCAAGGAGGATGTCATGAGGGTTGTAATCGCTTCCGATGCCGACGGTATGTCGATGAAGGAGTCCATCAAGGAGATGCTCATCGCCGACGGTCACGAGGTCGTCGACTATTCCGAGACCCCTGCCGCGGACTTTGTCGATTCCGCGACCGCCGTTGCCAAGGACCTGCTGGAGCACAAGGATTCCCAGGGCTTCGCATTCGATAAGTACGGCGTCGGCTCCTATATGGCCGCCGTCAAGATTAAGGGCATGGTCGTCGCCAACATTTCCGACGAGCGTTCCGCCTACATGACCCGCGAGCACAACGGCTCGCGCATGGTCACCATGGGCCCGGGCGTTGTGGGCACCGAGGTCGCCAAGAAGATCGCCCGCGAGTTCCTGCGCGCCCAGTACGCCGGCGGCCGTCACCAGATCCGTGTCGACATGCTCAACAAGATGGCCTAACGAGAGCCACCGAGAACTCGAACTTCTACCTCAACTTGTGAATTCAGACGAAAGGACGTTCTGATGAAGAAGACCATCGCAATCGGTTGCGACCATATCGTTACGGACGAGAAGATCTATCTGGCCGACCGCCTGGAGCAGGCTGGCTACAAGGTGCTCGACTGCGGTACCTACAGCCACACCCGTACGCACTATCCCATCTACGGTAAGGCCGTGGGCGAGGCTGTTGCCAGCGGCAAGGCCGACTTTGGCGTGGCCCTGTGCGGCACCGGCATCGGCATCACCAACGCCGTCAACAAGGTTCCCGGCGCCCGCTGCGCCCTGGTTCGCGACATGACCTCTGCCCTGTATGCCCGTCGCGAGCTCAACGCCAACATCGTGGGCTTTGGCGGCAAGATTACCGGCGAGTTCCTGATGGCCGATATCATGCTTGCCTTCCTGGAGGAGCCCTACGAGAAGACCCCCGAGCACGATGCCCTGATCGCCAAGATCGATGCCTGCAATAAGGCCGACGCCGAGGCTCAGGCTGACCCGCACTTCTTTGACGAGTTCCTGGAGAAGTGGGACCGCGGCGAATACCACGATTAGCGGGTATCCGGCGTAATTAACTAGTCCGTTGACGGCTCGCGTTTCTGTGATGGGGCGCGGGCCGGTTTGCTATCAGCCCAATTGGCCCAGCGGGCTGGACGTGCATTGTTCTTTTGTTTGCGGCGCTGCCTCATTACCTTTCTTCTAAAGGCACGACGTTCACAATGGATCGTGCGAGATGATATGTGAAGGAGAAGATTCCCATGGAGTTTGTTCTTGATAACGGCTCTGTCCGCATTGCGTTGAGCACGGCTGGCGGATCGTTCACTTCTATTGCGGCCAACGGCCGTGAGTACCTGTGGCAGGGCGACCCGGCGGTGTGGTCGGGCCAGGCACCCATTTGTTTCCCGATCTGCGGCGGCCTTCGCGACGGTCACGCAATGACCATGGGCGGCCGCGAGGTTAAGCTCGCCCGTCACGGCTTTGCTCGCAAACAGGAGTGGAAGCTCGAGGAGCAGAGCGACAACATGGTCGCGCTGAGCCTAAGCTCTGCCGACCATGCCGAGTTGCTCGAGCAGTACCCGTATCCGTTTAAGATCGTTGCTCGTTACACGATCGATGCGGAGAAGGTGGCCGTGTCGTACGAGGTGACCAATGAGGGCACCGAGGACATGCCGTTCTTTGTGGGCGGTCACCCTGGCTTTAAGTGCCCGCTTGACGAGGGCGAGTCCTATGACGACTACGAGCTCCGTTTTGAGCAGCGCGAGGCCGCCGAGCTCTGTACTGCCGTTCCCTCGACGGGCCTGATTGATGTTGAGCATCGTAGCAAGAACCCGATGGTTGGCCATGATCTGCCGCTGACCCACGAACTCTTTGACTTCGCGGAGACCATCTTTGACGTGCTCGAGAGCCGCGTGGTTACGCTGACCAAGAAGACCGAGGACAAGGGCGTGCGACTGACGTTCCCCGATATGCCGTACCTGATTGTGTGGAGCAAGCCCGAGGGTGACTTTGTGGCCGTGGAACCGTGGGGCGGCCTGTCCACCTGCTCCGACGAGGACGATATTCTGGAGCACAAGCGTGGCTGCCTGGTGGCCAAGCCGGGGGAGACCGTTACCCGCGGCTTTGAGATCGAGATCCTTTAACGAGCTATCGTATGTTTGGGGCCGCGCGTGTCGTGCCTCGGAAACAGGAGTTCAATATGATTCTGACCGTTACCATGAACCCGTCGATTGATACGCGCTATCAGCTCGACAAGTTGATCATCGACGATGTTAACCGCGTGACGCCCGAAAAGACCGCTGGCGGTAAGGGCCTCAACGTGAGCCGCGTGCTGCTGCAGCTGGGCGACGACGTGCTCGCGACCGGTCTGCTCGGCGGCCACATGGGTGCCTATATGGCCGAGCTCATGGATGCTGATGGCGTCAAGAACGACTTTGTGCCCATCGCCGGTGAGACGCGTATTTGCCTGAATATTCTGCACGAGGGTAATCAGACCGAGCTGCTGGAGAGCGGCCCGCAGATCGCCCCGGCCGAGCTCGAGGCCTTTACGGCCAAGTTCGCCGAGCTTGCAGCGAAGGCGGACGTTGTGACGCTTTCGGGCTCGCTGCCGCGTGGCGTCGATGCCGGCTACTATGCCGAGCTCGTCAAGATCGCCGAGGAGGCGGGCGCCAAGGTGCTGCTCGACACCTCGGGTGCATCGCTGGAGGCCGCACTGGAGTCCGACGCAAAGCCTGAGCTCGTAAAGCCCAATCTGACCGAGATTAACGGCCTGCTGGGTACGTCCTTTACGACCGATGATGTCGATGCCCTGCGCGAGGCGCTTGCCGCCGATGACCGTTTTGCCGGTATCCCCTGGGTTGTCGTTTCGATGGGCGCTGCCGGTTCGGTGGGCTTCCATGAGGGCCGTGCGTTCCGTGCCAAGACGCCCGCGATTGCGGCTGTGAACGCGACGGGTTCCGGCGACTCGACCATCGCCGGCTTTGCACATGCCATTGCTGCTGGTGCCGACGACGTCACGGTGCTCAAGACCGCCAATACCTGCGGCAAACTCAACGCCATGGATCCCAAGACCGGCCACCTGGTCATGGACCGCTGGGACGAGATCTACAACAACGTTGAAGTAACGGAGCTTTAGGGTTGCGCGGTTTTCCAAACCGCGCAACGGCTCGACGCTGCAAACGCCCCTAAGCGGCAATCTGACGTTCAATCGTCGAGCATGACCAGAAGGTCAATGCCCTCCTCTTTCACGTCACCTTGCTCGCTTAGGGGCGTTTTCGCTGACAATGCCAAAACATCGGCGTTGCCCTGGTCGCAAGTAGTCGTTGGGGACGTTCTTAAATGACTAGTCAAACAAGAACGTCCCGAACGACTAGTCGTTTAAGAAAGTCCCCAACGACTAGCCAATAAAACGGCGCCCGTCGGCGATGTTGCCGGCGGGCGCCGTTGTCGTGTGGGTGTCTATGCTGTGCGGGCTGCCGTTGAGCGACCGGGTCTGTGCTCTACAGCGAGTCGATAAAGCGCTGCTGGGCGGCACGTCCCGCCTCGTCCCACTTAAAGACGCCGGCGTTGTCGAGCACGTGGCCAAACACCACGCCGACCTCCTCGTGCAGGATATCGATGGCGTTATCCGCCGTAAGCTCGTCGGCGCGGCGGGCAAAGACGTCCTCAGCCCATGCGGCGTGGCTGCGGCAAAGATCATCGCCCTCGAGCGCACCGGCAAGGTCGTAGCTGGCATCGA
Organism: Collinsella sp.; assembly: GCA_048189345.1. Classification (GTDB taxonomy): domain Bacteria; phylum Actinomycetota; class Coriobacteriia; order Coriobacteriales; family Coriobacteriaceae; genus Collinsella. The sequence goes on along the minus strand of DBEZGO010000117.1, from coordinate 17,529 downwards.
CCTTGGCTGTCAGCAGATGCTCACGGACAGCGCCAAGCTCGGGAACCAGGCGCGGCGGCAGAATGGCCAGGCCCATGACCTCGATCAGGCCGATGTTCTCCTTCTTAATGTGGTGGTACTCGGCATGCGGATGGAAAACGCCCAGCGGATGCTCGTCGGTCGTGATATTGCAGCGAAGCGCCAGGTAGGCCTCGTAAATCTCGCCGCCGGCATTGCCACGGGAATCGACGCGGCGGATGACGGGCGTCACGGTGTTGTGGGCCACGCCGTCGGCCGTGTGTGCGATAACGCCCACCGACTCATCGGTCCACTCGCGCCAGGCGAGGATAATCTTCTCAGCAGCGTCGAGCAGCTGAGCGCGGTCATGCGAGCGCAGACGCAGCACCGAGAGCGGCCATTGCAGCACAGTGCCGGTGACCTGGTCAAATCCGGGCACGCTAAACTGCGAGACCTCGGCGGCATGCATCATGGGGAACTCGTGCGCACCGCCCTGGAAGTGGTCGTGCGACAGAATCGAGCCGCCCACGATGGGCAGGTCGGCGTTGGAGCCAATAAAGTAGTGCGGGAACAGGTCGACAAAGTCGAGCAGACAGGTCAGACCCTTGCGGTCAACGTGCATCGGGCGATGCTCGGAGCTCATGGCAATGCAGTGCTCGTTAAAGTACGCGTACGGGCTGTACTGGAAGCCCCAGCGCTCGCCGTCGAGCTGGATGGGGATGACGCGCAGATTCTGGCGGGCGGGGTGAGCGCCGCCGTCGGCTGCGGCGGAGCGTCCGGGATAGCCCTCGTTTTCGATGCAGAGCTGGCAGGCGGGATACTTCTCGCCCGTGTTCTTAGCTGCACCTGCCGCGGCGATATCGCGCGGGTCCTTCTCAGGCTTGGACAGGTTGATGGTGATCTCCAGGTCGCCCCAGTTGGTGGGGGTGCTCCATTTGATGTTGCGCGCGATGGCGGCGCGGCGCACGTAGCCGGCGTCGCAGCACAGACCGTAGAACCAGTCGGTCGCGGCGCGGGGCTCGTTGACGCCCATGCGGCCGTTGAACTCCTCGTTTACAACCGAAGGCCTCGGCATGAGCGCGCCCATAATGCGCATGGCAATGCGGTCGCGGCCAGACGCCGTGTCCTCGGCGGCGCCGTTGGCAACGGCAGCCTCGGCAAGCGCAGCAAGCGTGCCCTCCAGGTCAAAGTTGGGCAGGGTATCGAGGTGCAAGAGCGAGAGTTTCTCGACCTGGAGCGCCCAGGCCATGTCGAGCGCCGGGCCCGTAGCACCGATGCACTCGAGAATGGTGTTATACGCCCAGATGCGATCGTCCTGGCCGATCATCGATCGGTGGATAGCGTACTCGATCAGGTTCTGCGCGGCCTCGCGCACGTCAGTCATTACAGCCATGCCGCGTAAGCCCCCTTGTCAGAAATTGCGTAGTGGCGGGCAGAGCCCTCGCCCAGCCAGCCGTTCATCTTGGTGATAAAGGTGTCGACCAGGTCGAGCGGCACGAAGGCCTGGATGGTGCCACCAAAGCCGCCACCGTGGATACGGACGGCGCCACGGCCGTCGAGCACGTGCTCGGCCAGTGCCAGGGCATACATCGAAGGCTGCTCGGAGCCCAGCTTGGCAACGACATTCTGCAGGTACATGGCAGAGCTGGCGCCGGACTCGCGCGTCAGGACCAGGAACTGATCGATGTCGCCGGCGTTGAGCGCTGCCCAGCGCTTATCGACCAGGCCGTTTTCGTACCAGTAGTGAACGGCGCGCAGGCAGGCGCGGTCGCCCAGCTTGGCGCGCAGCTCGGGGAGCTTGGCGTCAAAGTCCGCCACGTTTACCTCGCACAGGCGTGCCTTGCCAAACTCGGCAGCGACGTCCTGCATCTCGCGCGGAACGGCGGCGTAGTCGTCGGTGGCGGCCACGTGGTCGGCACCGACCTTAACGAGCACGAGCGCATAACCGTGATCCTCAAAGTTGAGCTCGAGCTTCTGGGTTTTAGGCTGAGCCTGATCCTCAAAGTCCATGTAGGCGAGGCCGCCCAAGCAAACGGCGGCCTGGTCCATCAGACCGCAGGGCTTGCCGTAATAGTTGTTCTCGGTGCGCTGGCTCATCTGGGCGAGCGCGACGGGCTCGATGGCGGGTGCTCCCCAGAGCGTCTCCATGGCGCGACCGTATGCCGCCTCGACAGCAGCGGAGCTGGAAAGGCCGCCGCCCGAGGGGACAGAGCAGGTGAAGGCGAAGTCGAAGCCGTGGGGCTCAACGCCAAGGGCTGCAATCTCGTGGGCCATGCCGCGGACGAGGCTTGCGGACGTGCCCTTCTCGGACTCCTGAACGTCTAGCGTGTCGAGCGCGATTTCAAACGTGGGATAGCCCTCGTCGGCTACGCGAACCGTGTTGGAATCGGTTGCCACGGCGATGCCGTCGACGGCGACATCGAGCGAGCCGGCGATAACGTGGCCACCCTCGTGGTCAGTGTGGTTGCCGCTGATCTCGGAGCGGCCGGGCGCGTGCACGTAGAGCACCTGGCGGTCGCCGATGGGGCCAAACTCCTCCTCGAACAGCTTGGTGAGCGTGGCGAATGTCTTTTCGTCGGGGGTGGTCATGGGAGTCCTTTCCTTGGCGCGCCCGGGTGGGTTTTGCGTCGTTATGAGTACGTTAACAACTTAAAGCGGCATGAACCAAGTGTTCACGATACCGCACGTTACGGGCTATGTTAACGTACTCATAACACATCGCTTGTCACTTTTTGAGAATCTGGTAATCGGTAGAAATACAGCCGTGAACGGTACTGCTGTATGGACTTATAAAGCAGAAGAGTTGCAGGTCGAAAAAGTAGAGTACGTTAACATGCGTCCGACGATAGCGGGCCTCGGCGCGGGGTGTATTTCTGCTCGGCCGGCATGTACGCTATTCAGATCTCGCAAGGGTGAAGGTGATCCTGTGGCAAGGCGCCCGTCCAACGATACAGGTACGCGTCCGGTCTCCATGGCCGACGTCGCCCGCGCTGCTGGCGTTTCGCAGCAGACGGTTTCGCGCGTCGCCAACGGCTTGCCCAACGTTAACGAGCAGACGCGCCAGCGCGTGCAGGCCGCTATGCAAGAGCTCGGCTTTCGTCCGAGTTATGCCGGTCGCTCGCTGCGCGACGGCCGTTACCATTCGGTCGGCCTGTGCATCAATGACGTCACCAAGTTTGGTAACCTCTCAATGATCGATGGCATCGCCAGCGCTGCTCGCGAACATCATTGCGCCATCACGCTGGTTGAGATGTCCAAGACCGAGGAGTTTTCGCTTGCCGAGGCCACGCGTCGTATGGCCGCATTGCCCGTGGACGGCATCATCATCGGCATGAGTCGCATGGCGCCCGATTTTGAGACGTTTGATCCGCTGCCGGGCATTGGCACGGTCATCGTTACCATGTACGCGCATCCGCGCGTGACCACGGTCGATTCCGACCATTACGGCTGCTCGCTATTGCTTATGGATCATCTGTTTGAGCTGGGGCACGAGCAAATTCGCTATATTGGCGGCCCGTCGTTCTCGGTCGACGAGCAATTTCGTCGCGCCGGTTGGCAGGATGCACTCGAGCGTAAACACATCGAGCCGGCAGAGCCGCTCGAGGGCGACTGGTCTGCCAACAGCGGCTACGAGGCCGGTAGGTACCTGGCCGAGCACGATCGCACCATGACGGCGATTTACGCGGCAAACGACCAGATGGCAAATGGCGCGATTGCAGCGCTGCGCGATAGCGGCCTGCGCGTGCCCGAGGACGTGAGCGTGGTGGGTGTCGACGATTCGCTCGATGATTTTGTCGCGCATAACGAGCTCACGACCGTTCGATTCGATTTGCATCAGCGCGGACGCGAGGTGTTCGAGCATGCGGTTCCCGAGGCGGGTACGGCGGGCAAAACCGTTGCCATTCGTATTCCCGGCCAGCTCATTATTCGACATAGCACGGCGATACCACACTCATAGTTTGCGCAGGTAAACGGCGATTTATCGTATTTCAATAACAATCGGTATGGATGCTGGCAGATAACAGTTGGGATACTGCCGAGTGTTATGATAGACGGGTTCTTTTGTCTATCTAGGAGGCTTTGCCTGATGGAGATCACCAAGGATATCCGCTACATCGGTGTCGACGATCACGACATTGACCTGTTCGAGGGCCAGTACGACGTGTCCGAGAACGGCATGGCATACAACAGCTATGTTATCTTGGGCGATAAAATCGCTGTCGCCGATTCGGTCGACGGCGGTTTTGTTGACGAGTGGCTCGGCAACCTCGAGGCCGTGCTCGATGGCCGTACGCCCGACTACCTGATCGTCCATCACATGGAGCCCGATCACTCCGCCGGCATCGCCGCCTTTATGGAGCGCTATCCCCAGGCACAGATTGTGGCCAGCATGGGCGCCTTCCGCATGATGGTCAACTACTTTGGCACCGACTACCCCGAGCGCAAAATGGTCGTCAAAGAGGGCGATGTGCTCGATCTGGGCGGCCACAGCCTGACCTTTATCGGCGCCCCCAACGTTCACTGGCCCGAGGTGCTCTTCTCCTACGAGTCCACCGACAAGGTGCTTTTTAGTGCCGACGGCTTTGGCAAGTTCGGCGCCAACGACATCGAGGATCCGGAAGGGTGGGCCTGCGAGGCTCGCCGTTACTACTTTGGCATCGTCGGTAAGTTCGGCAAGTTCGTGCAGGCCGTCCTCAAGAAGGCCGCCGACCTGGACATCCAGATCATCTGCCCGCTCCACGGCCCCGTGCTGACCGAGAACCTGGGCTACTACCTCGACACCTATAACACCTGGTCGAGCTATCAGCCCGAGGACGAGGGCATCACGATCGCCTATGCGAGCGTGTATGGCCATCTGAAGGCTGCCGTCGAGGAGCTCGCATCTGCGCTCGAGGCTCGCGGCCAGAAGGTCTCCGTCTTTGATCTGGCTCGCGACGACATGGCCGAGGCCGTTGAGGATGCGTTCCGCTACGACCGTCTGGTGCTCGCCTCCATTACCTATCAGGGCGAGATCTTCCCGTGCATGAGCACCTTTATCCACACGCTCGCCGAGCATGCCTACCAGAACCGTACCGTGGCGTTTGTCGAGTCCGGTTCCTGGGCGCCCGCTGCCGCCAAGGTTATGACCAAGGAGCTCGAGGGCATGAAGGACATCACCCTGGCGCAGAACAAGGTGACTGTCCTGGGTTCGCTCAACGACGCCTCGCGCGCTCAGATCGAGGCCCTCGCCGACGAGCTTTCCAAGTAGCGACACATTCACTTTTGACGCTCAACCATCACAACCACCACAAAGGGGACAGGCACCTTTGTGGTGGTTTTTGTTTAAGCGCCGGCGATGATGAGGACTGGACGTGCGCTGTCGGTGGCCTCGGCGATTGAGGTGGCGACGGCATTATCGGGGTCACGGTCCATCACGATGGAGTCGACGTCGGCGAGTTCGGCAAAGCGGTACATGCCGCGTCCGTTAACCTTGCTGGCGTCCATGAGGGCGACGCTTTGATGGGCCGCGGTGATCATAGCCGTTTTGGTCTCGGCCATCTGGGGAAAGTCGGTCGTAAAGCCGCAGCTGGGGACAAAGGCGCCGGGGCACATGACGGCCAGATCGGCATGGACCATTTGGAGCGCCTGCATAGTGAGCGGTCCGTACAAATAACGATGGCCTTTGCGCAGCGCCCCGCCCAGCATGACGACATCGACTGAGGGCATGCTCTCGTCGATGTAATCGGCAATGGTAATGTCGGCCGTGATGACGGTGATACCGTCGCGCTGATCGAGGAGCCGGACGAACTCGAGCGCCGTGGTGCCCGAGTCGACGAGCAGCGTGTCGCCGTCATTGACGAGCTCGATGGCGCTTTGCGCGATGGCTTGCTTGGCGGCGACGTTGACATTGATGCGGCGATCCTGCGTGGAGACGGTCAGGCGTTTGTGGAGCGATACGGCACCGCCATGCGTGCGGCGCAGCTTGCCTGCTTCGGCGAGCGCGTCCAGGTCGGCGCGGGCGGTGACGGAGGACACGCCAAAGGTCTGGGCGATTTCTGCTACCTGCACCGAGGCATTATGATCGAGCATTTCCAAAATGGCGGTACGGCGTTCGTCGGCAAAGGCACGGTTGGTGGCTTGGACCATGCTTGCTCCATTCTCGGCTAAATTTGCAGGAATTGTGTTGACTCTATTTTCGTTCATTTTCTTTTTGAGTAAGAAAACACCTTTCGATTACTTATCTTTTCTATAAAAGAAAGACGCTGAACGCCCAAAATTCAATATCGAACATGTCCACTCGGCTCATATTCCTTCCGTTTACTTTTCAAAAACGACTGTATTGACCTGCATGGGCTCAATATCTCGCGCGTGTAAAGCCACTGAATTTCATACAATGAGCGCAGAAAAACGCAAGGTAAAACACCTTGTGAACAACTACGCCCGATGTCCAGATGCGGGCGAGGGAGAGGAGCAAACGCTCATGGCACTTGTTACCACCGAAAAGATGCTCAAGGACGCTCAGGCCGGCCACTACGCCGTCGGCGCGTTCAACGTCGAGAACCTCGAGTTTGTTATGGCCGTTCTGGCCGCTGCCGAGGAGACCAAGTCCCCCGTCATCATGCAGACCACCCCGGGCACCATCAAGACCGCTGGCCTGGATTACTTCTACGGCATGGTCAAGGCTGCCGCCGAGCGCGCTTCCGTGCCCGTCGCCCTGCACCTCGATCACGGCGATGGCTATGACCGCTGCATGCAGGCTTTCCGCACTGGCTATACCTCTGTCATGATCGACGGCTCGCACGAGTCCTTCGAGGACAACATTGCCCTGACCAAGTCCGTCGCCGACGCTGGCCGCGCCATGGGCGTGCCCGTCGAGGCCGAGCTCGGCAAGGTTGGCGGCAAGGAGGACGACGGTCCCGCGGTTGAGGGCGAGAGCCCCTACACCGATCCGGCCGAGGCCAAGGAGTTCGTCGAGCGTACCGGCTGCACCTCCCTCGCAATTGGCGTTGGCACCAGCCACGGTGTGTACACGAGCGATCCGCACATCGAGCAGTCCGTGGTCAAGGCCATCCGCGACGCCGTCGACGTGCCGCTGGTCCTGCACGGCACCTCCGGTGTGCCCGATGAGCAGGTTGCCGAGGCTGTGAAGAACGGCATCTGCAAGGTTAACTACGCCACCGAGCTGCGTCAGGCCTACACCAAGGGCTTCATGGCCTACATGGCCGAGAACCCCGCCTGCTTCGATCCCAAGAAGCCGGCCAAGGAGGGCATGCGTGAGATCACCGAGCTGGTTAAGATCCGCATGACCAACCTCAACTCTGTGGGCAAAGCAGAGTAACAGCAAGGGTACTCTGATCCCACCGGATGGTTTGGGCGGGTCCCGTACTTAGTTTCCAAAACGTCCTCGCGCATGAAGGCCCCCGTTGTCTCGCTTCTTCGAAGCGTTGACAACGGGGGCCTTCGCGCTGCGGAATGATTTTGGAAACTAAGTACGGGACCCGCCCAAACCGTCCTGCTCAATCGCCCTTGTGGCGTTGGGGCTGAAGGGGTGGGGCGCGAGGGGCGCTTTGTTGATGAGGGGCTAGTATGCCCGGGCTTGGTTGGGGAAGGTTTTGTCTAGGGATGCTTGGAGCTTTTCGAACGATGCTCGTAAGTTGTGGCTCTGGTCGGTTGAGCGTTTGGCTTTTGTGGTTGGGGAGTCGAGGAGGCCGTTTCTCTGTGTCGGGGGGAAGGAGAAAAGGTCTGCATGTGTTAGGGATGGCTGCTGTGCTGCGTCATTGGAAGAATGCATGCTTATGCGGCCTCCTCGATGTCCACCAAAAGGTTGCGCACGGGGTGTGCTGCTAGGTCCCGTGCGTTGGCAGTATTATGCCGCGGCTGCTGCAAAGAAGTGCTAAAGAAAGGCTTAATGAGGTTTGACGTTGCGATGAAACCGCAGGTAAAAGCTATCGAGTAACACTCTTGAAAGGTTTTGGGCTTAAGGGCTTTCTAAGGTTTGTGGCACGGATGTGGCTTGCCTGTGTGGGGCGTGTGGACGGCTCGTTCCTAGCGCTGCGGTGCGGCGGCGCGTACTTGTTCGATGACCTTTTCCATCGTGGCGTCGATGTGGTCTTTTTTGAGCTCGCATTCCCAGATGGTTATGGGCGTCCAGCCCATTTGAGTGAGTGCTGCCACGGCAGCGTGGTCGCGCTCGACGTTGCGACGGAACTTTGCCTCCCAAAACTCAACGTTGCGCTTGGGCTGGCTAGGGTTGCACTTGGGGCAGCGGTGCCAAAAGCAGCCGTTGACGAAGATGGCGATCTTGCGCCCGGGGAAGGCGATGTCGGGTTTTCCGGGCACCTTCCATTCCAGACGGTATCCCGTAAGGCCTGCGGCGCGCAGGCGCTGGCGAACGAGCAGCTCGGGCTTGGTGTTCGCACGCTTGTTGCCCTTCATGGACTTTTTGATGGCGGCGCGACGGCGCACGAGCTCACGCTCGTCAGCGGAAAGGTCCGAGGTGTCGATGCCGTCCAGCAGGCCGGGCTTGGGGCGCTTTTTGCTGCGGCGCTTGGCTTTGCGCTTGGGCTTGGTAACGGGCTCGTCGGCTGTGGTGGACTCGGTGTCGTTGGCGCCGTTAGCCTCAAGCCGATCTTCCTTCAACTCAATCAGGGCATCAATGAGCCCTTTGTCGGCGGGCATCCACTCAACGGTGGCAAGCGAGGTGCGCGGAATCCAGCGGATATCGAGCTGGCGGTCATGCTTCTGGGGTTCATCGGATTCATCGGCGAGCGAGCAGTAGTAGCACTCCATCGAGAGATGAAAATCGGGGTAGTCATACTCAACGGTGTAGAAGTCGCGCAGGTTGGTGACTTTGACCTGCAGCTCTTCCATGAGCTCGCGGCGCACGGCGTCTTCGGGTGTCTCGCCGCGCATGAGCTTGCCGCCGGGGAACTCCCAAAGTCCCTGCATGTCGCCGTAGCCGCGCTGCACGGCAAGCAGCTCGTCAGATCCATCCTTGCGAATGATCCCAGCGGCAACATGAACAGTCTTCAACAGGAGTCCTCTCTCAATATCAACACGTGGCAGGCTGGCTGCCGTACCTTACACAACGGTAAGTCAAGCGTAAGCCATATCGATGGTAGCCGACTCGTCTTCTTGCGACTATAGATGCCGTAGACTAATCGCAAGAAAGGACTCGGTATGCAAACCACGCACATGGCGATCCCGGTACTGGAGGTCGCGCATCTCGAAAAGGTATATGGAGCGCTGGGCAACGTGACCCGCGCGCTCAACGACGTCAGCTTTACGGTCAACCGCGGCGAATTCGTCGGCATCATGGGCGCTTCGGGCTCGGGCAAGTCGACGTTGCTCAATTGCGTGTCGACCATCGATAGCGCTACGAGCGGCACGATCCGCATCAACGGTCAGGACGTGACGCGCATGAAGCAGGCCAAGCTCTCGCAGTTCCGCCGCGAGGAGCTCGGCTTTATCTTCCAGGACTCCAACCTGCTCGATACGCTCACGGCACGCGAGAACATCGCCCTGCCGCTCACCATCGCCCGCACAAACTCGGCAGAGATTTCGACCCGCGTGCAGGATGTGGCAGCGCGCCTGTCCATCAGTCAGGTGCTCGACAAGTACCCCTACCAGATGTCCGGCGGTCAGCAGCAGCGCGTTGCCGCGGCTCGCGCGCTCGTCACCGACCCCACCATGATTATGGCCGACGAGCCCACCGGCGCCCTCGATTCCAAGAGCGCTCGCCTGCTGCTCGAGAGCCTGGAGGCCCTCAATCGCCGCCTGCACGCCACCGTGCTCATGGTCACGCACGACAGCTTTGCCGCCAGCTACACGAGTCGTGTGCTGTTTATTCGCGACGGCAAGATCTTCACCGAGCTGCGCCGCGGCGACACCGACCGCCGAGAGTTTTTCGACCGCATTATGGAGGTCGTTGCCATGATGGGCGGTGAGGGCTCCGATGCTCTGTAAACTCGCTTGGGGCAACGTCCGCCGCGCCGGCCGAGACTACCTCGTCTACCTTTTGACGCTCACCCTGGGCGTCACGGTCTTCTATGCCTTTAACACCATCTCGATGCAGGTCGACATCGCCGGAATCGATGAAGAGGGCTTGGCGCAGGTTATGGGCAGCATGCTCGGCGACCTGACGTACTTTTTGGCCGGTGTCATGGCCTTTTTGATGGTGTATGCCAATAACTTCATCATGAAACGCCGCAAGAAGGAGTTTGGCCTGTATCAGGTGCTCGGCATGGGGCGCGGGCGCGTCGCCACGATCATGGCGCTCGAGACCGTGATAGTATCGGTCGTGGCCTTTGTCGCCGGCATCGTGCTGGGTGTGGGACTCTCCCAGCTCATGACGTTCTTTACGGCCTCGCTCTTTAAGACGCAGATTGCCAATTTCCACTTCTTTTTCTCGGTGCATGCGTTCAATCTGACCCTTGCCTGCATGCTCGTAATGTTTGTGCTCACGCTACTGCTGAACCTTCACGCCGTGCGTCGTACCAAACTCATCGAGCTTATGGGTGCCGAGCGTCGCAACGAGAGCATCAAGACACGCAACCCCTGGATCGCGATTGCCATCTTTGCCGTGGGCGTGGTGCTTGTGGGCGTGGCCTATTACCGTCTGCTACGTGATGGGTTCCCGCTAACCGCGACGGACAGCAAGCTGCAAGAGGCCATGAACCAGTTTGGTATTACGACCGCTATGGTTACCGTGGGCACCTTTGCCCTGTTCTGGGGACTCTCGGGCATGCTCATCAAGCTGCTGCAGAGCCTGCGCGGCGTGTATTGGCGCGGCCTCAACATGTTTACCGTGCGCCAGCTTGCGGCCAAGGTCAACACGGTGTGCTTTTCGATGGGCGTCATCGCGATGCTCCTGTTTTTGGCCATCACCTCGGTGACGTGCGGTATGTCGATTGCCAACGTGATGAACGAGAATCTGGAGCGCTATAATCCGGCCGACATGTCGCAGACGTATGTCTATTACACGCCCGATACGCTCGACTTCTACAAAGAGTCTTTCAATCCGTCTGAGGCCGATCGAATGGTGCTGGCCGATAGTACGGTCGATTTGTACTCCGCATGGCACGGCGATCGTATCGATCACGATAACGTTGCAGACGGTATTAAGGGCAAGTCGGCGGACAACAACGACGAGACCGGCAAGAAGGTCAATATCGCCGATGTTGCCGGTGAGCATGTGCAGATCGATTCGTATCTGAGTTACCCGCTTGGCGGCTCGGATCCTTCGGTGACTCCAAGTGAGATGTGCAAGACCATGGGCGAAAAGCTTCCCAAGGCGTTCGGGGGTAGCAATGCCGATGCGATGGGTCTGTTTGTGACGCCGGCGAGCCAGTACAACAAACTGCGCCAGATGATGGGCGAGGAGCCGGTGCACATCGGTCACGACCAGTATCTGCTCACGTGTGATATGGGCGGCGAGCTGGTCGACATGTACACCAAGTATATGGCTGGCGGCCATGCCTTTACCTTGGGCGGGCATGAGCTCAAGCCCGCAACCGATAAGTCGGACGAAGATACGGCGGCCATCGCCAACTCGTCGATGGGCAGTAATCCGGGTACCGTCGTCGTTGCCGACGAGCTGTTGTCCCAACTTAATCTGCAGCCGTATTCCAGTAGCCTGCTCGTTAACTACAAACAGGGGATGGATACAACCGAGGCAGACGAGAGCATTAAATACACTGTGCTCGACAATCTGCTCGTTGACGGCAAGGAGCCGGGGTCGTGGGGAATCTTCATCACACGCTCCGAGATGTACACGCAAGCAGCGCAAATGAACGGCTTGATTAGCTACCTAGCCATCTACATCGGCTTTGTATTGGTCGTTGCATGCGCGGCGATTCTGTCGATTCAGCAACTCTCCAACGTGGCCGACGGCAGCCGCAGCTATCGTGTGCTGGCACAGATCGGCTGCGACGACCGCCAGATTCGCCATTCGGTGATGGCGCAGCAAGCGGTATTCTTCCTGTTCCCGCTGGCAGTGGGCCTGGCGCACTCCTTTGTGGCACTTAAGGTGATCATCGAGCTGGTGAGCATATTCGGAAATATGAGCATCGGCGGCACCGTGGGCCTCACCTGTGCAATCTTCCTGGCAGCCTATGGTGGATACTTCCTGGTGACCTACCTCATGAGCACCGGCATGGTGCAAGCTGCCATCGCCACCCGCTACAGCGAGTAACTCGTTCAGCTTGGAATTATCGTAGGTTGAGCATAGGTCAGCGAAAACGCCCCTAAGCGAGCAAGGTGACGTGAAAGAGGAGGGAAGCGTACTTTTGGTACGCGACCGACGATTGAACGTCAGATTGCCGCTTAGGGGCGTTTGCAGCGTCGAGCCGTTACGCGGTTTGGTAAAACCGCGTAACTTCATCGTAGAAGCACGTTTGCGGGCGGCGGATGCTCGTCTCCTGTCGCCCGCTCACCGAGGCCCGGCAATTGCCTTAATATCTTAAGGACCTCGATTTGTCCAAGACTGAGCGAAGGAGCTCATCATGAGCGACGGAAAGAAAAAGCTTTCCTTCTTGACGGTCATCTCGACCATCATCTGCGTCGTCTTCGTTTGCGAGGCCGCCGCACCTGCTGCTGCCATTGGCAACCAGCAGTTCTTCTGGTGGATCTTCCTGATTCTGACCTTCCTGCTCCCTTATGGCATGGTCGTTGCCGAGCTCGGCACTACCTATGACGGCGAGGGTGGCATTTACGACTGGGTACGCGATGGCCTGGGCGACAAGTGGGGCGCCCGCATTTCGTACTACTACTGGGTTAACTACCCGCTGTGGATTGCCTCGCTGGCCACCATGTTCCCTGACATTTTGGGTATGGTCTTTGGCGTCGAGTTCAATCTGATTGCCAAGATTGGTATCGACCTTGCCTTTGTGTGGATCGTCTATCTTATGGGTCGCTCCAAGGCTGCCGACTCCGAGTGGGTCCTGAACGGCGGCGCCATCATCAAGGTTGCCGTTGCCGTTATCGTCGGCGCTTTGGGCATCTGGTACGCCATGGAGAACGGCTTTGCGAACGATATGTCCGCTGCCACCTTCTTGCCCGAGCTCACCAACACCAACGCGCTTGGCTACCTGTCGATCATCATCTTTAACTTCATGGGCTTCGAGGTCATTTGCACCATGACCGACGATATGGCCGATCCCGCTCGCGATATCCCCAAGGCTATCATCGTCGGCGGCCTGTCCATCGCCGTGATCTATCTGTTCGCTGGCTTTGGCATCGGCGCTGCTGTGTCGGCCGATTCCATCGATCCCGACTACGGCATGATTTACGCTGTCCAGACTATTGTGGGCGATTCCATGATCTTTAAGGTCATCTGCATCGCCTTCCTGATCACGCTGTTCGCCAACATGGCTGCCTGGTCCTTCGGCGTCAACTCCGTTGCTCGCTATGCTGCCGAGCATGGCAACATGCCCAAGGTCTTCACCTCGATGATCTCGGATGACGACATGCCCAACGGCGCCAACCTGGTCAACGCCATCGTTGCCTCCCTGGTGCTGTGCCTGCAGCTGGTTCCCATCGACGCCATCTCCAACGGTGTCTTCTGGATGCTCTTCGGTACCTCCGTTGTCTTCCTGCTGCTGACCTACATCCCGATGTTCCCGGCATTCCTCAACCTTCGTAAGAACGACCCCAACCGTGAGCGTATCTTTACGTTCCCGTTTAAGGGAGCCATGATGAAGGTCATGCTGGCTATTCCCTGCATCGAGCTGATTCTGGCTATCGTTGCAACGCTGATTCCGTTCTCTGTCGATGAGATTGGCGATAAGGTCCCGATGATCGTCATCTTCATCGTGCTCTTGCTTATTGGCGAGGTTGTCCGCGTCGTCAGCGCTAAGGGCCGCGAGACCGAGTACAAGGGTCTCACTCCCGAGCTGGCTGCTCAGCGCCTCGCTGAGGAGTCCGAGGAGGACTAGAGCACCCGGATTCGGGGCTCCAACCTTCCTCGCGTACCAACGTACGCTTCGTCGGGCTTGTCGCTCCCGACTCGGGACGTTCTAGCCTCTTCGGAGGCGTGCCCAAGCAACAGGTTTGCTAACCTTTCTCTGAGGCGGGTGTGAGCTATTGCTCCGGTAACCACCGCCCGCCCCAATCTCTCTTCCGTATCCTTCGTGCGTTTTGTCTCCGTGCACCGGGTTACGTCGTCGCTTGCCGGTGCGACATCCGTGAAAACCGGTGCCAGGCGCCCCGACCTTTGCCAGGGAACGGGCGCCTACCATCTCTTGGTTTTAGGCTGAGGGTAACCCGCCCGCAGCAAGCGATCGTTCGATTTGGAGGAAATCTTATGCGTACGATCACCGAGTCCGAGTCCACCCCTAAGGCCGATGGCTTTTTTATGCCTGCTGAATTCGCCCCGCAGGATCGCGTGTGGATGGGTTGGCCCCATCGCACCGACACTTGGGCCCATGGTGCCAAGCCGGCCCAGAAGCAGTATGCCGCCATCGCTCGCGCTATTGCCGAGTTCACCCCGGTCACCATGTGCGCCAACCAGGCCGACTACGCCAACTGCAAGGCCGCCTTTGAGGAAGACGAGAACGTCACCGTTATCGAGATGACCACCGACGACGCTTGGTTCCGCGACACCGCTGCCACTTTTGTTATCAATGGCAAGGGCGATAAGCGCGCCAACCACTGGCACTTCAACGCCTACGGCGGCCTCGTCGACGGCCTCTATTTCCCGTGGGACAAGGACGAGCAGATTGCCCTTAAGATGGCTGAGCTTTCCGGCTGCCGTCGCTATCGTCCCGATGACATGATCCTCGAGGGCGGTTCCATTACCGTCGACGGCGAAGGCACTGTGGTCGTGACCGACCAGTGCCTGCTTTCCCCAGGCCGCACCTGCTCTGCGGTTCTGGAGGAGGAAGAGGATCCCGAGTCCATCTGGCCCAAGTTCAAGAGGAAGTTTGAGCCCTGGAGTGAGGAACTTCGCGCCTATATGGACGAGCACCTCAAGGATTACCTGGGTGTCGAGAAGGTCATCTGGGTTAAGGAGGGCATCGACCCCGAGGAGACCAACGGCCACATCGATGATGTCGCTACGTTCATCGCTCCGGGCGTCATGGCTTGCATCTGGACCGACGATCCCGAGTATCCGTTCTACGAGCAGTGCCACGCTGTCTACGAGACCCTCTCCAACGCCGTTGACGCCAAGGGCCGCAAGATGAAGGTCTACAAGCTCTGTATGCCTGTGAACCCGCTGTTCATGGACCAGGCTTCTTGCGACACCATCGATGCCGACGAGAACGCCGAGCCGCGCGTTGCCAACGAGCCGCTGATCGCCTCCTACATGAACTACCTGGTCACCAACCACGGCGTTATCGTCCCGCAGTACGGCGACGAGAACGATCAGCTTGCCGTTGACACGCTCCAGAAGATCTACGACGAGGTCTGGGGCGAGGGCGTCTACAAGTGCGTCGGCGTTCAGTCCGAGCAGGTCGTCTTCGGTGGTGGAAATATCCACTGCATTACGCAGCAGGAACCCTCGGCGTAACTGTCTGTCTTCCCGAGGCACGGCACCTTGCCCTTCAATCGTCGGGCATGACCCTTAAGGTCTATGCCCTCCTCTTTCGCGGGAATCTGCCGTACCTCAGAAACCCAGCCGGTCAAGCGGACCGACGTAGCTAGTTACCGCATTAGTCATTGGTGCCAACCTTGGCAACGATGCAGGTCGAAAAACGTCAGCGAAAACCCGCCAGAGCGAGCAAGGTGCCTTGAAGCGAGGCGGCATTGACCTTTTGGTCATGCCGTCGAAGCTGAAAGGCAGATTGCCGTTCTGGCGGGTTTGCAGCGTCGAGCAGTTACGCGGTTTGGTAAAACCGCGTAACTAAATACGTTCCGCGATCTCGTGGATGAGGTAGTCGGTCTTTTCCCAGCCCAGGCACGGGTCGGTGATCGACTTGCCAAAGACGCCGCCGTCGACCGGCTGGTTGCCGTCCTCCAGGTAGGACTCGATCATAAAGCCCTTGACCAGCTTAGAGATGGACTCGTTGCGGCGGCAGCTGTCGAGCACCTCCTTGCAAATGCGGTACTGCTCCAGCGGACGCTTGCCCGAGTTGTCATGGTTGCAGTCGATGATCGCTGCCGGATTGGCGTAGCCGGCATGCTCGGTATAGCGCTCGGCCAGGCGCTCCAGGTGTTCGTAGTGGTAGTTGGGGTAGGTACGCCCATCGAGACCGATGTAGCCACGCATAACGGCGTGTGCGAGCGGGTTGCCGTCGCACTCGACCTCCCAGTTGCGGAAGATGAAGCTCTGGTGCGCCTGCGCGGCGTAAATGGAGTTGAGCATAACGGTGGTAGAGCCGGCAGTGGGATTCTTCATGCCGACGGGTACCGAAATGCCGCTCGACACCAGGCGATGCTCCTGGTTCTCGACCGAGCGTGCGCCCACGGCAACATAGCTCAGCAGGTCGACGAGGTATTGGTAGTTGGACGGGTAGAGCATCTCATCGGCGGTAAAGAAGCCGGTCTCCTCGATGACGCGCAGGTGCATGTGGCGGATGGCCTTGACGCCCTCGAGCAGGTCGTCGGGAGCCTCGGGGTTGGGGTTGTGCAGAAGACCCTTGTAGCCGGTGCCCTTGGTGCGCGGCTTATTGGTGTAGACGCGCGGAATGATGATGAGCTTGTCCTTGACCTCTTCGGCGGTCTTGGCCAGTCGGTTCATATACTCGAGCACCGAATCCTCGCGGTCGGCAGAGCACGGGCCGATGATGAGCACCTTACGTGCGTCCTCGCCGGTAAAGACTTTGGCCACCTCGGCGTCAAATGCCTGCTTTTTGGCGGTAAGCTCGGCAGAAAGTGGCATTTCCTCGCGGATCTCCATGGGGATCGGCAGCCTGCGTTTGAATTCCATGGCCATAGGGGTCTCCTCAATCTATAGAATGAGCAATAAGCGTATTGTCGAATGCTCGGCATTATCCGCTGTCGCACGCTAAAGTGCAAGTCCTTGTCACCCCGAAACCTACCAAAAAGAGACAGGTTTATTTTGGCAGGTTTTATCTGGGTAAACGTTGGCGAATGCCGGGAGGGAGCGGCGCCGCGCGGGACCCTAAGGCTGTTGTCAGTTCCCCAGGAAATACCCTGTGGGCAAAAAATGCCAAATATGAGTACGGTTGCTAACCTAGTATCATATTGCCTTCGCAAAATAATAGACATAACAGCAAAATATGTTCATTAACGCAAACACATATAAGTTCGCTATAGGATTGTTTGATCAATTTAGGGACGCGTGTAAGCCGTGAAAACGGCATTTGGGGCTGTTTTGGCTGTTACTAAAAAGGTATCAGTACTCAAATTTGCCATTTTTTGCCCACGGGGCCTCGAAGGGGCTGCCAATCAGGTCCCAGGGGAGGCGGTTTGAGGGCCGCAATGCCAAGAAAACGGGGGTGCAGGTTGTCCTGCGGGTAGCGCGCAGAGATGTGGTGTAAGAGGCGGGGCATGCCCCGCCCCCGCCCTTCCTTGAAAGGGCGGGGGCACCGCCTAGAATTCGTCGTTGGAGTAGTGAAGGTGACGAATGGAAGGAAAGGCGATGCCCCAAGA
>DBEZGO010000116.1:0-5839 GCA_048189345.1 Collinsella sp. | reverse complement strand
CATCCCCGGATCGGTCGGCGGCGCCTGCTACATGAACGCCGGTGCCTACGGTGCCTGCATGGCCGATGTGCTGGAGTCCGTGCGCGTCTACAAACCCGCTCGCCAGCTCGACGACGGCACCCGCGGCAGCGGCAATATCATTGAGTTCGATGTCGATGAGCTCAACCTGGGCTATCGCAAGAGCCGCATTGCCGACGACGGCTTCATCGTGCTTTCGGCCACCTTCAATCTCGCTCCGGGCAACGCCGCGATGATCAAGGCCGACATGGACGACTACCGCCAGCGCCGCGAGGACAAGCAGCCGCTCGACATGCCGAGTGCCGGCTCCACTTTCAAGCGCCCCGAGGGCTACTTTGCCGGCAAGCTCATCATGGACGCCGGCCTGCGCGGCCACGCTATCGGCGGCGCCCAAGTGAGCGAGAAGCACTGCGGCTTCATCGTCAACGCCAACCACGCCACCGCCGCCGACGTCGACGAACTCATCCGCCACATCCAAACAACCGTCAAAGACCAATTCGGAGTAGACCTACAACCCGAAGTCCACCGAGTAGGCGAATTTTTATAAAAAGAAGGCCCCGAAAGGGGCCTTCACTTTCTTTAATTCAGATAAACCAGTCCGGTGTGTCGCGCCCCGAATCCGAGAGGGCCGGGACAGTCCGAGAGGCATAAGGTTGATCGCGAGTTCCGCACGAGCCGGAGAGCACTTAATGTGCTCTCCGTGCGAGCAGGACTGCCCGAGCAGGCAACCTTATGCCTCTCGGACTGTCCCGGACCAAGCCGCAGCTACGACAGCGCAATACCGCCGAGCCAGCCCCAACGCACGCCAGAGCCAGTGCCATAGAACCCAATGAACGAGTCAAGCGACTTAGACGTAATGGCACCCTCGTTGCTCATAACGATGCCGCCGCCAACGTAGATACCCACATGACCGTAGATAAGGCCCGGAGCACCCGTGCCGCTATGCGATGAGTCGGCCACAATCATGCCCACCTGTAGCGCCGAGCGGTCGGAGCTATAGCACCAGGCGTTGAACATGTCACACGCGTTGCCGCCAAAATAGCCCACGCCGGCGTTACGGAAGACATTGGTAACCCACGCCGCGCACCAGTTCTGACCCGGCGAAGGCGTGGAGTAGCACGCGTTGACGACGGCCTGCTGTTTGCCCGAGCCGGCATTCTGTTGCGGGGTTCCAGGCGCATACGATCCGCCACCCGAGCTTGAGCCACCCGAGTAGGAATTGTTCTTGTTCGCGGCAGCCGCGGCAGCGGCAGCCTTCCTAGCAGCCTCCTCGGCCTGGGCGGCAGCGAGGATCTCGGAATCGCGCTGAGCCATGAGCTCCTTGACGTCGTCGGAAAGACCGTTCAGCACGGTCTGGACTTCTTGCTGCTTGGCCTGCATGTCCTGCATCTGGGCAGTCTGCTGGTCCTTGAGCTTCTCTAAGTCGGCCTTCTGCGACTCGAGCTCGGTCTTTTGCGCATCGAGCTCTTCCTGGATGGTCTGAATGTCCTCGATGGCGTCGCGGTCGCTCTTGTTGATCTTCTCAACGTAATGCGCGTTGGCGACGAGTTCCTCAAACGAGCCAGAGGCCAGCAGCAGCGACAGGATGTTCGTGCCGCCGGACTTGTAGCTGGCGGCCACGCGATCGGAAAGGTCGTTGCGCTTCTTCTTGAGCTCGGCCTTCTTTTCATCGATCTGGGCCTGCGTGTCGTCAATCTTGCCCTGGACATTCTCGATGTCGTTGAGGGTCTGGGCATTCTTGTTGGCCAGCGCCGCATACTCATTTGCGATGCTGTCGAGCTGGGCCTGAACCTCGTCGAGCTGGGCCTGGGCGGCATTCAGTTTATCGGTGGTTTCTTTGGAAGCCTCCGCCGCATGGGCGCGAGCGGGCAGGCCAAAAAGAACTGCCGCAGAAGCGGCGCCGAACAGGGCCTTGAGGGCAGTGCGGCGCGAGAGCTCCTGGGAAAGGATGGAATCGCTGTTTGGTGACATATGTACTCCGTTACATGCTTATTTATATGTCGCTCAACTCATACATATTAGCGTACATATGGCGCGTCCCAACGATTTCCACGAACGGCAGGAAACTGCAAGGTCAGCGGCTCGTAAGCAAATGCCAAAGATCAGGTTATGCGTACGCAAGCTCTTCTATGAGTACGTTAGCACAATCCTCTGCTTTTCCTACGGCGCACGATTTGGGCGTCCCTGCCTGCGCTATACTCCCCTGAAGAAGTGTTCCTGATTCGATAGGAGACTACATGTCCAAAGCACTCGACCCCAAAGACACCTGTGTCCTCGTTACCGGTGGCGCCGGCTTTATCGGCTCGCACACCGTCGTTCAGCTGCTCGAGGGTGGCTACCAGGTCGTCATCGTCGATGATCTCTCCAACTCCAGCGCCGTCGCCGTCGACCGCGTCAAGACCATCGTGGGCGACGAGGCCGCCAAGAACCTCACCTTCTACGAAGCCAACGTGCTCGACCGCGATGCGATGAACAAGATCTTCGATACCCATCAGATCGACCGCGTCATCCACTTTGCCGGCTTTAAGGCCGTCGGCGAGTCGGTGAGCAAGCCCGTCGAGTACTACCACAACAACATCGAGAACACCCTGGTGCTCATCGACGTCATGCGCAACCATGGCTGCAAGTCCATCATCTTCTCGAGCTCCTCGACCGTCTACGGCGACCCGGACAACCCGCCCGTCACCGAGGAGGATCCTAAGAAGCCCGCGACCAACCCCTATGGTTGGACCAAGTGGATGATCGAGCAGATCCTTATGGACGTCCACACCGCCGACCCCGAGTGGGACGTCGTGCTGCTCCGTTACTTCAACCCCATCGGCGCTCATCCGTCGGGCCTGATCGGCGAGGACCCCAAGGGCATCCCCAACAACTTGGTGCCCTATGTCGCCCAGGTCGCCGTGGGCAAGCTCGAGGCCGTTCAGGTCTTTGGCAACGACTACCCCACCCCCGACGGCACCGGCGTGCGCGACTACATCCACGTGTGCGATCTGGCCTCTGGTCACGTTGCCGCCCTTAACTGGATGAACGGCAAAACCGGCGTCGAGATCTTTAACCTGGGCACCGGCACCGGCACCTCGGTACTCGAGGTCGTCGCCGCCTTCTCCAAGGCTTGTGGCAAGGAGCTGCCCTACGTGATCCGCGAGCGCCGCGCCGGCGACATCGCTGCCAACTGGTGCGATGCCTCCAAGGCCGAGCGCATGATGGGCTGGAAGGCCCAGTACGACATCGCGGACATGTGCCGCGATAGCTGGAACTGGCAGAGCCACAACCCCAACGGCTTCGCCGACGCCGAGTAGCAAAAACCTACATACCGCTCTTGCCCCGATCTCACGTTGTGAGGTCGGGGCTTTTTCATGGCATGTAACCATTCGCCGAAAATCGACCAACTTTTTTATCTTGCCTGTACATGTTTAAACAACATGTTTTACAATAGGCGTATCGAATCAGAACATCGGAGGCGGACTGCACACCCATCGGCAGGCCGACCCCACAACAAGAAGGTTGGTGAGCGCATTCATGGAGCGTGCAAGCGGCGTCCTCATGCCCGTCTCATCTCTGCCCGGACCATACGGAATCGGCGGCTTTGGCTGGAATGCCTACGACTTCGTCGATTTTCTCGCCTCGTGCAAACAACATTACTGGCAGATTCTGCCCCTTACGACGACCAGCTATGGCGATTCGCCCTATCAGTCGTTCTCGGCCCGCGCAGGCAACCCCAACTTTATCGACTTTGCTGAGCTTATCGAGGCAGGGTATCTGGAGCAGCGCGATATCGATGGCGTGTATCTGGGATCCGACCCCAGCAATGTCGACTATGGTGCCATCTTTGGTGGCCGCCGTCAGATTCTCGACCGCGCCGCTGAGCGCTTTGCTGCCGACAAGCCGGCCGATTTCGATGACTTTATCCAGGCCAACGAGGACTGGCTCATCCCCTACTGTGAGTTCATGACCGTCAAAGAGGAGTGCGGTCTCAAGGCGTTTTGGGAGTGGCCCGCGGAGCTCCGCACCCGCGGCGAGGCTTCCGCCAAGGTCTGCGCCGACCATCCGGCGCGTATGCTCTACCACCAGATGACGCAGTACTTCTTCGATCGCCAGTGGAGCCGCCTCAAGGCCTATGCCAACGAGCGCGACATTCTCATCATCGGCGACCTGCCCATCTATGTCTCGCGTGACTCCGTCGAGATGTGGGCGACGCCTGAGCTCTTTAAGATCGATGCCGCCGGCAATCCCGTGAGCGTCGCCGGCACGCCGCCCGACCAGTTCTCGGCCACCGGCCAGTACTGGGGCAACCCCATCTACGACTGGGACGCCATGGAGTCCGACGGCTTTTCCTGGTGGGAGGGCCGCATTCGCGCCGCCCTCGACATGTACGACGTCATCCGCCTGGATCACTTCCGCGGCTTCGAGGCCTATTGGGAGGTGCCGTTCTCCTCGCCCGATTCGTCCTACGGTTCGTGGACGCAGGGGCCCGGCCTCAAGTTCTTCAAGACGCTCGAGGAAAAGCTCGGCACGCTGCCCATCATCGCCGAGGACCTGGGCTTCCTCACCCCCGGCGTCATCGACATGCGCGACAACTCGGGCTTCCCCGGCATGAAGATCCTGCAGTTTGCCTTTGAGGGCACCAACTCGTACTACCTGCCGCATAACTACATCGCCAACACCGTCGCCTATGTGGGCACCCACGACAACGAGACGGCGCGCGGTTGGTTTGAGGGAACGGCCACCCCGCGTCAACGCGAGCAGGCAGCCCTGTACACCCATCAGCAGGCCGGCGAACCCATGGCAGATGCACTCAATCGCACCATCGCCGCCAGCGTGAGCGACACGTGCATCTACACCATGCAGGACCTGCTCAACTTGGGCAACGAGGCGCGCATCAACACCCCTGCCACGCTGGGCGGCAACTGGACCTGGCGCATGCTCGACGGCGCCATCACCCGCGAGCTCGAGCACAAACTCACCGACTGGACCGAGACCTACTTCCGCATCCCGTCGGAAGCCGAAATCGAGCTTCCTCAATAGGAGCTACCGCGCCCGACCCCTCCCCACCGTGCGGACGCGCTTGCTTTTCCCGCGCGAGGCCACCCCAATCCCCTCGCGCGGGCTTCTTATGAATTGCAGACATGAAACAACCCATCACAGGAGAAAACATGCCCCGAATTAACCTCATGGAACTCGCCGAGCAGTCTTTTGGCACCTCGCTCGAGCAGCTCGACGACCGTCGCATTTACAAGCTGCTGGTCAAACTCGTGCAGGAGCGCTCCGCCACCTGCCCGCTCAACAACGGCAAGAAAAAGCTCTATTACATTTCCGCCGAATTTTTGATCGGCAAGCTGCTCATCAACAACATGATCGACCTCGGCATCTACGACGAGGTTAAGGACCAGCTCACCGCCGCAGGCCACAACCTCAACAAGATCGAGGAGTTCGAGGTCGAGCCGTCGCTCGGCAACGGCGGCCTGGGCCGCTTGGCCGCATGCTTCCTGGATTCCATCGCCACGCTGGGCTTGACCGGCGATGGCGTGGGCCTCAACTATCACTACGGTCTGTTCCGTCAGCGCTTTGTCGACAACCAGCAGAAGGCCGTCCCCGACGAGTGGCTCGGTGAGCAGGACATCCTAGTCGACGATGACCGCTCCTACACCGTCGAGTTCGGCGATTTTGCCGTTACCTCCAAGCTCGCCAACATCGATGTGCCCGGTTACGGTCAGTCCACCAAGAACCGCCTGCGCCTGTTCGACCTGGCGAGCGTCGACGACGGCCTGGTCCCCGGCAGCTCCATCGACTTCGACAAGACCGAGATCGCCAAGAACCTCAC
>DBEZGO010000115.1:0-8770 GCA_048189345.1 Collinsella sp. | reverse complement strand
GCTCAGGTTCTTGTAATCGACCAGGCGACGATCGTAGACACCGGGCACCCATTCGGGCGTCAACGTGCCGGGGCGGTCATCGCAGGCCACGACGGCAAAGCCCGCCGCCGTGAGCACGCGCGCCGTCGCGGCGCCCACGTGGCCGCAGCCAAAGATATAGGTCAGGCCCTCGGGGCAGAGCGTCTCGATGTGCGCCGCGGGAATCTCAGAGGCCGCGTTGGTGTAGGTGACCTTACTCCCCTCCTCCACCAGCGAAAGCCCGGGGCAGCCCGCAATGGTGCGGCGCGATTCCTCGCCATGGTACTCGGCCACATCGCCCTCGAGCGCGCTCGCGATAAACGGTTCAAAGTCGATGACGAAGTCGCCGATGCGCCGATAGGCCAAGACGTCGGCAACCGACTGGAGCAACGGTACCTTGGTCGCGTCCAGGTGCAGATAGCACAGGCAGATGGCTCCGCCGCAGATCATGCCGGTATCGGAGTTCTCGCCGCCCATGGTGTAGCGGACCAGACGCGACTGTCCCGCGCTCAGGAGTTCGCGCGCCTCATCCAGCGCAAAGAGCTCAATCTTGCCGCCGCCGATAGTGCCCGCCTGGCCACCGTCGGCAAAGACGGCCATCCAGGCGCCCACGCCGCGCGGCGACGACCCCGCCGTGCCGGCCACGACCACCAGCTCGCACGTCTCGCCAGCACGCAGGGCGGCAAGCGCCGCATTCACAACATCGAGCTTTTCCATTGCCGCCTTCTATCCTCTAAAGACACCGGTGAGCATGGCGAGTGCCTCGAGCACACCGCCGCCGACCGACGTCGCCTTGTCCGAAATGTAGTTGATATAGCTGGCATCGCCGCGCGGATCGACATCGGCGCATTTAAAGCCCTCAGTCACCTGCACGCCGTTCGCCAAAAGCCCGCGCAGACAGCCATCGATCTGCGTGCACATGGGCGAATCGCCCGCGTAGCCAATCACGTCTCCGGCGCTCACGATGTCGCCGATCGCGCGGTCGGACCGAAACACGCCGGCGGCGGGGCTGTGGATAACGCGCTCTCTGCCATAGCCAGCGATAATGCCCGGCACGCCCGTGTTGGGTTGGGGCGAACCCTGGGTAATGACACGGCCCAGGAAATGCCCGCGCATGGTTTCGACCACGGCGTCGCAGTCAACCGGCGCGGTAAAGCCCGGCCCCACAGCGATGACGGCAGGCGCCATGTCGCGCGTGGTACCCAGGTTGCGCTTAGCCAGAATCGCGTCGACCACGGCAGCGGGTTTCAGCTCGCCGAGCATCTTGGCCTGGGGGTCCACCACCACGGCGACGTCTCCAGCCTCGGTAATTGCAAGCGCCTCTGCCGGCGTCTGTGCCAAGCGAGCGCGAATGCCCTCGACCTCGACCTCGCCCAAGCGAATAGCCTCGCAAAAACTGATTGTGCGGCGGATGCACGTGGGAACCGCGATATCGGCCATGACGACCGACACGCCGGCGCGCGCCAAGCGAGCGGCGACGCCCGTGGCGATATCGCCGGCGCCGCGAACATAAACGAGCATTCCCGGGGCACCTCCCTGTGCTACGGTTTGAGCAGAGCAAAAGCGGTTCGACCGCTACTCTGATGATTATTTATTATCACAGTATTATACGGCGGTGAACAGATGGAAACGGTTAGCGGCAATCTTGCCTCGGCGCTCAGGATCGAGCCGGGCATTACCGCGATTATCGGCAGCGGTGGCAAGTCGACCTTGCTAAAGACGCTCGGCCTTGAGCTTATGCGCGCTGGCGGCCGCGTGCTCCTCTGCACCACCACGCGCATGTTCCCCGTCGCCGGCGTGCCGTGGGACGGGTCGAGCCGTCGCCTGGACGCCGCGCCCTGGAAGCCAGGTGCCTCACACGCCCTAGGCTGCACCTGCGAGGCCTGCGCGGGGCTTGTGCGGGGAAGCATCTGCCAGACAGGTGTCTTGGACCCCCAGACAGGCAAGTTCTCCTCCCCTGCCGAGCCGCTCGACCAGCTGGCGCAGCGCTTTGACTACGTCCTGGCCGAGGCGGACGGCAGCAAGCGGCTCCCGCTCAAGGCCCACGCCACCTGGGAGCCGGTGATTCCCTCTGGCACGGTCAACATCGTCTGGATCGTCGGCGCCTCGGGGCTCGGCAAGCCCATCAACGAAGCCGTCCACCGCCCCGAGCTCTTTTGCGAGCGTTGCGGCTGCGAGCTCACCGACATCGCCACGCCCGAGCGCGTCGCCCAGGCGCTCAATGCCGAGATGCAGGCGCTGGGACTCTGCACCGCACGCGTCATGCTCAACCAAGTCGACACGCTCAGCGACCCCACGATGGCAGATCGCTTCGAGGCAGCTCTCGACCGCCCCATCGTCGCCACCAGCCTCAAATAGCTGGCGCTGCCCCAGCAGGCCTATAAGTTGCGGTGGAATAGTTCCTGAAACGGCCTGTTTGGCGGCTAAACAGGAACTATTCCGCCGCAACTGCGGAGGGGAATCCGGCGCCCTTTCTGCTAACGAGGCACGTAGCGACCGGGCTGGGCTCCGGTAGGCTCGCCGTCGCGCGCGGCCAGCACGCCGTTCACAAACACAGCCTTGGCGCGGCCATGTGCCTCAAAACCCTCGAGTGGCGTGTAGTCCACAGCCTGATGCTGCGTCGCCGCGCGAATGGTCCAGCGCGCCCGGGGATCCCACACGCACACGTCGGCATCGGAGCCCTCGGCAAGACAGCCCTTGCGCGGGTACATGCCAAACACGCGCGCCGGGTTCTCACTCATCAAGCGGCAGAGGTCCTCGGGGCCCAGCTGTCCCTCAAAGCTCGTGGCAATCGCGACGGGACGATGCTCCACGCCGGGCCCGCCGTTGGGAATCGCGCGGAAGTCGTCGCGCCCGCGGTCCTTTTGCCCGTGCAGATTAAAGCTGCAGTGGTCGGTGGCGATGGTATCGATCTCGCCGGCCACAAGCGCCTCGCGCAGGGCCGCACGGTCGCCGGCATGGCGCAACGGCGGGCTCATCACATACTTGGCACCCGCAAAGCCGTCCTCTCCCTGCTCCAAATAGCAGGTGTCGTCGAGCATCAGATATTGAGGGCAGGTCTCGACATAGATGTTCTTCTGCCCGCGCGCCTTGGCAGCGCGAATGGCCTCGAGCCCCAGCTTGGTCGAAAGGTGCACCACGTTGACCGGAGCGTCCCCGGCCAAGTGCGCCAGATACAGCAGGCGGCTCACGGCCTCGGCCTCACACACATCCGGACGGCTGAGCGCATGCCCCTCGGGCCCATGAATCCCCTGCTCGTACACGCGCTTCTGCAGCTCATTCACCAGCGTACCGTTCTCGCAATGCACGCACAGTATGCCGCCCAGGCGCTTGAGCTCCTCCAGCACCTCGAGTGTCTCGGCATCGTCCAGGCGCAGATGGTCGTAGGCAAAGTAGGTCTTAAACGACGACACGCCCGCCTCACGCATGGCCGAAAGATCGGCGCGGTTGCGCTCATTCCACTCGGCGAGTGCCATATGAAACGCGTAGTTTGCCGTGCAGGTTCCGTCGGCGCGGCGATGCCACTCGGCCAAGGCATCGGGCATGGTCACGCCGCGATCGGCCGTCGCGTAGTCCACGATGGTCGTCGTACCGCCGCAGGCAGCCGCACGCGTACCGGTCTCAAAGCTATCCGCTGTCCAATCCATGCCAGTCCAGCACTGCATGTGCGTGTGGCCGTCGATAAAGCCGGGGAATACCCAGCAGCCCGCGGCGTCCTCGACGGTATCGCCCTCGCCCGGCTCAATCGCCGCGGCAATCCGCACGATCTTATCGCCCTCCATGGCAAGATCGGCGCGGCGAAGCCCCTGTGGCGTCACGAGCGCGCCGTTTTTGATGATGATCATAATTGCTCCTTATTGATTGATGCAGTCGGCCACGCGATCAAAATACGAGCAGGCGGCAATATGCTCCGTTATGCGTCGCTGTCCCTTGACGGTATCGACGTCCCACAGCTCGTAGGCACGCGCCTCGACCAGCGCAACGTCGGCGCGACCTTTGAGAATCGAGCCCCCGCCGTCCTTGCCCTCAAGACACATAAGTGCATCGAACAGTTCCGCCGGAAAGAGCACCGGGCTCGAAGGCTCACCGTTGCACGCAAGACGCACCGGATGTTTGCGGCCACGCTCGTCAAATGCACGAACCATAGCCTCAAAAGAATCCGAACTCACGAGCGGCTGGTCGCCCGGCAAAAAGAGGCAACCTTTCCAGTTGCGTTCGACTCCCCACGAAAGGCCCGCACGGACGCTTTCGCTGCGCAGCTCGCCATCGTGCAGCACGCACGGGCAATGCTTGTCCTCGCAAATCTGAGCGACCTCGGGCCAACGCGTCGAAACCACAACGTCAAAGCCCCGGGGAACCGAATCGATGGTCCGGGCAATCAGCGGCTCGCCATAGATATCGGCAAGCATCTTGTTAGAGCCAAACCGCTTGCCCTCGCCCGAAGCCATAATGACGCATCCAAGTTTCATGGTGATACCTCCCCTGAAACCATCGTACCCATAACTCGCGCCGCGGGCATCCACATCGAAAGCGCTTATCCCGCACGCCCGCGATGCAAAAAAGGGGCACCCCGCCGGTTGGCAGAGCGCCCCCTTTACATGGCTTACCTCAGCCCGGCTTTAGGCCTGGAGCCAACGGGCGGTGTTGCGCTCGTCGAGGGCCTTGAGGGTGGCGGCGGGATCGGCAACCTTCTGCAGGAACATCATGGCAGCGATGGCGTACGGCTTGTAGCTAGCCTCCTTGTACATGCCCACGCGGTGCATGTCGAAGACGTCGGCGTTAACCTCGCCGTGCTCGCAGGAGACACCGGAGATGTCGGCGGGCAGCGGATGCATAAAGATGGTGTCCTGGCCGTTGGCGGTCTTCTCCATGAGCTCGGTCGTGGAGCACCAGTCCTGATGGGTAGCGTTCTGGGCGAGCAGCTCCTTCTCGAGCGCTGCGATGCCGGCGTCGTCGCCCTCGGCGTACAGGTTGGTACGCTTCTCCATGGCGGCAAACGGAGCCCAGCTCTTGGGGATCACGATGTCGGCGCCCTCGAAGGCCTCGGCCATGGTGTTGACCTGCTTAAAGGTGGTGCCGGACTCGGCGGCATAGCCGCGGGCGCGCTCGACGACCTCGGGCATGAGGTCGTAGCCCTCGGGGTGGGCCAGGGTGACGTCCATGCCAAAACGGGGCAGCAGGCTGATCAGCGACTGCGGGCAGGACAGCGGCTTGCCGTAAGAGGGCGAATAGGCCCAGGTGACGGCAACCTTCTTGCCCTTGAGGTTCTCGAGGCCGCCAAACTCGTTGATGAGGTAGAGCATGTCGGCAGAGGACTGCGTGGGGTGATCGGAGTCGGACTGCAGAGAGATGAGCGTGGGACGGTGATCCAGAACGCCGTCCTCGTAGGCCTGCTGCACGGACTCGGAGACCTCGGCCATGTAGGCGTCGCCCTTGCCGATGTACATGTCGTCGCGGATGCCGATGACGTCGGCCATGAAGGAGATCATGGTAGCGGTCTCGCGGACGGTCTCGCCGTGAGCGATCTGGGACTTCTTCTCGTCCAGGTCCTGCAGCTCAAGGCCGAGCAGGTTGGCAGCCTTAGAGAAGGAGAAGCGCGTACGGGTGGAGTTGTCGCGGAACAGGGAGACAGCCAGGCCCGAGTCGAAGATCTTGGACGAGACGTTGTTCTCACGCAGCTCGCGCAGGGCGTCGGCGACGATGTAGAGAGCCTTGAGCTCATCGGTGGTCTTGTCCCAAGTGTGCAGGAAATCGCTGCCGTACATACCCTTAAAATCGAGGCCGTTCAGCTGCTCGACGAGCTCGGTAAACTTAGCGTCCATGGAAATGTCCTTTCTAAAGATGAAACGATCGCAATGAGTAGATGTGCTCCGGCATGCGCGTGTGGCTAGAACATGCAGAGCACCATGACGAGGACCCGCCACCGTTGAGGAAGCATGGGAGATAACGACCGCGGGCCCCAAGTCAACAGGGGGTGCCGGGGACACGAGCAGCCCCCGGCTCAACAAAATCGAGGAATGGGACTAATCGATCTTGTTGTTGGTCAGACCGGCGCGGAACACGGTGGCATCGCCATCGGCCTGGCTCGGATCGTAGAGGTTCAGGGCAGCCACGTACATGGCGGCAGCGGTGACCAGGTCGTCCTTGTAGGTGACCTCGTTGGGAGCGTGTGCCTGAGACTCGGCACCCGGGCCAAAGCCCACGCAGGGGATGCCATAGCGGCCCTGGATGGAGACGCAGTTCGTGGAGAAGGTCCACTTGTCGCACAGCGGACGACCGGTGCGCTTGTCCATGCTGGGCTCGCAGCCGATGCGCTCGTCACCGAACATGGCCTTGTGGGCGTCGACGAGGGCCTTGACGTGCGGAGCGGTCTCCTTGTTGATCCACGTGGGGAAGTAAGCCTCGGTCTCGTAGACCTCGCCGGTCCAGGACGGACGGTCGTACATGTACATGGAGACCTTCACGTCGTCGCCGTACTTCTTGGCGGCCGGCAGGTTACGGATCTCGTCCAGGCAGGACTCCCAGGTCTCACCGGCGGTCATGCGACGGTCGATGGAGATGGCGCAGGAGTCAGCGACAGCGCAGCGGCTGGGGCTGGTGTAGAAGATCTGGCTGACGGTGCAGGTGCCGCGGCCCAGGAAGCGGGCGTCCTCGAAGTGCTCGGGGTTGTACTTGGGGTCGAGCATCTTGACGAGGCCCTTGATGTCGGTCGACTCGTCGCAGCCGTTGTTGTTGAGAGCGCGGACGTCGGCGATGATGTCGGCCATCTTGTAAATGGCGTTGTCGCCGCGGTCGGGAGCGGAGCCGTGGCAGGAGGTGCCGTGAACGTCGACGCGGATCTCCATGCGGCCGCGGTGACCGCGATAGATGCCACCGTCGGTGGGCTCGGTGGAAATGACGAACTCGGGCTTAATGCCGTCCTTGTTGTAGATGTACTGCCAGCACATGCCGTCGCAGTCCTCTTCCTGGACGGTACCGACGACCATGATCTTGTAGCCCTCGGGGATGAGGCCCATGTCCTTCATCATCTTGGCAGCGTAGGTAGCAGAAGCCATGCCACCCTCCTGGTCGGAGCCGCCGCGGCCGTAGATGATCTCGTCGGTCTCGTAGCCCTCATAGGGATCGGCATCCCAGTTATCGATGTTGCCGATGCCGACGGTGTCGATGTGGGAGTCGATGGCGATGATCTTGTCGCCCTCGCCCATAAAGCCCATAACGTTGCCCAGGCCGTCGACCTTGACCTCGTCATAGCCAAGGCTCTCCATCTCGGCCTTGATGCAGGCGACAACCTCGCCCTCCTCGCAAGACTCAGAGGGATGCGAGATCATAGCGCGCAGGAAGCGAGTCATATCAGCACGATGAGACTCAGCAGCAGCCTTGATAGCGTCGAAATCGAGTTCTTTAGCCATTGTTCATAACCTTTCAAACGAAGGAATCTACCTGTGAGGTGGCGGAGCGATACCTATTTACTCCGCCCCAACGATTAGCAAGTGGGGTATTCGCCTTCCCAGACGATGCGACGGTACTGATCCGGATCCGTGTCGCCCTCGGTGGAGAAGCAGAGCACGGAGCTCGTCTTGTCCAGGCCGATGAGTTCCTTGAGATCGGCGTACTCGGGATCGAGCATGAGGGTCTCGACCAGGCCGGTGGTCACAGCGCCGGACTCACCGGAGATGACGCGCGGGTCGCCCTTCTCGGGAGCGCCCAGGGTGCGCATGCCGCGAGCGGTGACCCAGTCGGGGCAGGACACGAAGGCGGTGGCGTGGTTGCGCAGGATATCCCAACCCAGGATGTTGGGCTCGCCGCAGCACAGACCGGCCATGATGGAAGGCATGTCGCCGTCCACGATGCGCGGATCGCCGTCGCCGGCGGCAGCGCCCTTGTACAGGCAGGCGGCCGGAGCGCACTCAACCACGACGAAGGTGGGCGGGTTATCGGGATACAGGTTGGTGAAGTAGCCCACCACGGCGCCGGCGAGCGAACCCACGCCAGCCTGGACAAACACGTGCGTCGGGCGGTTGATGGCCATCTCGCGCAGCTGCTCGGCGGCCTCGGAGGCCATGGTGCCGTAACCCTCCATGATCCAGGACGGGATCTTCTCGTAGCCCTCCCAGGCGGTGTCCTGAACGATGACGCCGCGCTCGCAGGCGTCGGCCTCGGCGGCGGCCATGCGCACGCACTCGTCGTAGTTGACCTCTTCGATGGTCACCGTGGCGCCCTCGGCGGCGATGTTGTCGAAGCGGGGCTTGGTGGAACCCTTGGGCATGTGCACGACGGCCTTCTGACCCAGCTTGTTGGCAGCCCATGCCACGCCGCGGCCATGGTTGCCGTCGGTGGCGGTAAAGAAGGTGGCCTGGCCAAAATCCTTGGCAAGTTGATCGGAAGTCAGGTAATCGAAGGTGCAGTCGGCAACGTCCTTGCCGGTCTCATCGGCAATGTAGTTGGCCATGGCAAACGAGCCGCCCAGAACCTTAAAGGCGTTGAGGCCAAAGCGATAGCTCTCGTCCTTAACGCACAGGTTGGACAGGCCCAGGCGCGCAGCCTGACCGTCCAGACGGGCAAGCGGAGTGACGGTATATTGAGGGAACGACTGGTGGAAGGCACGGGCCTTCTTCACGTGGTCGAGGCTCATGATTCCCAAGTGCTTGTCATCGCTCTTGGGCATCGTGTTGCCCGCCCACTGGATCTTATCGGCCATACGGTGAACTCCTTAAGTCCTCTCTTGCCGGCCCCCGCATACGCGTTTCAGCCC
>DBEZGO010000114.1:0-8713 GCA_048189345.1 Collinsella sp. | reverse complement strand
TGCGGACCGCTCGCGGAGGCGTGTCCCATTTGCGCCCCACGTCGCGCAACTCGCGCCGAGCGGTATTGCGGTGGCGAAAGATGCCTCCTGCGCTATCGAGAGCTCGGCTATCCTCAGCTTGCCAGTTCGAAAATGGACCTGCCGCATGATTGAATCTTTATTTCAACTTTACACCTAGGTTTACAGCTGTCTTGTCAGCTGTAAACCTAGGTGTCATACTAAAGCCCCAAGATTCGCCAAAAGAGAGGGGCCTTGATGGCACAGAGCGCGAACATGGATGCGTCGGAGCTTGCACGCGATATCGCGGCCGGCCTAGCATCGGCAACGACGGCAACGGAGCGCGCGGCACTGGTGCCCGCAGAGCTTGTCGAGGCCATTCAACAACTAAAAACCCAACGTGACGCGGTGATCCTAGCGCACTATTACGTGGCGCCCGAGGTACAGGCCGTGGCTGATTACGTCGGCGACAGCTTTTACCTGGCAAAGCTTGCCAAGAGCCTGCCGCAGCAGACCATCGTGCTGTGTGGCGTGGAGTTTATGGGCGAGAGCGCCAAGCTGCTCAATCCCACTAAGACCGTGCTGCTGCCCGAGCCGGGCGCGGACTGTCCCATGGCGCACATGGTCAAGCGCGAGACGGTCGACGCCGCCCGCGCCGAGTACGGTGACGACCTTGCCGTGGTCTGCTACGTCAACTCCACGGTCGAGATCAAGAGCTGGAGCGACGTGTGCGTCACCAGCTCCAACGCCGTTAAGATCGTGTCCGAGCTGCCGCAGCAGCATGTCCTGTTCATTCCCGACCAAAACCTGGGCCGCTTCGTAGCCGAGCAGGTGCCGCAAAAGCACGTCATCCTCAACAACGGCTACTGCCCGCGCCATCACATCATCACCGTCGAGCAGATCGTCGACGCGCAGGAGGCGCACCCCGACGCGCTCGTGCTGGTGCACCCCGAGTGCAAGGCCGACGTGCTGGCCGAGGCCGACTACATCGGCTCCACCGCCGGCATCATCAAGTATGCCGAGGAGTCGGACGCCAACGAGTTCATCATCGTGACGGTCCGCGGCGTGCTCTACGAACTCGAGCGCCGCTGCCAGGGCACCGGCAAGAAGTTCTACTTCCCTGCGGTGCAGCCCACCTGCGTCAACATGGATCTCATCACGCTCGAAAAGCTCGTGCACTGCCTGGAGACGGGCGAGGGCGAGGTACAGATTGGCGTGTCGGACGAGGCCGCCGACCAGGCCAAGCTCACGCTCGACCGCATGCTCGAGTACGCGGCGCGCTAAAACGATGCGACATGAGGGGTGGTCCCTTATGTCACATTACAAGGGAGAGGATTCCTGTGGAAACCAAACAATACCCCGACATGGAGTGTGACGTCGTCATCGCCGGTTGCGGCGTGGCGGGCCTGTACGCGGCTCTCAATCTGCCGACGAGCACGCGCGTGATCATGCTCTCCAAGGGTGCTGTCGACGAGTGCGATTCGATGCTCGCGCAGGGCGGCATCTGCGTACTGCCCGAGGGCTCGGACTACGATGCCTTCTTTGAGGACACCATGCACGCCGGCCACTACGAGAACCGCCGTGAGAGCGTCGACATCATGATCCGCTCGAGCCGCTCGGTCATCAACGACTTGCTAGCGATGGGCGTGGATTTTGAGCGCAAGGCCGACGGCAGCCTCGACTTTACCCGCGAGGGCGCGCACAGCCGCCCGCGCATCGCCTTCCATGGCGACATTACGGGCAAGGAGATCACGACCAAGCTGCTCCAGGCCGTTCGCAAGCTGGATAACGTGCAGATTTTGGAGCACGTGGCCATGACCGACATCCTGACGGGCGAGCGTGACGGCGCCACGGTGTGTGCCGGCGTCGTCGCCGTTCCCGTGGACGAGGGCAGCTCGGTTCGTCCCGCCGACGAGTTGGCAAATGCCGCCGAGGGCGTGTATGCCGGCGAGCCGTTTAAGATCCATGCCTGCCACACGCTGTGGGCGACGGGCGGTATCGGCGGCGTATACGACCATTCGACCAACTACCCGCAGCTCACGGGCGATGCCTGCTACATTGCTCAGGAGCATGGCATTAAGATGGAGCACCTGGACTACGTGCAGATTCACCCCACGGGGCTGTTTTCGCCGCAGCCGGGCCGCACCTTCCTGATCAGCGAGAGCTGCCGCGGCGAGGGCGCGATTTTGCTCAACGCCGCCGGCGAGCGCTTTACCGACGAGCTTCAGCCGCGTGATGTGGTCGCTGCTGCCATTCGCGAGCAGATGAAGCAGGATGGCACCGAGCACGAGTGGCTGAGCTTTGCCCCCGTCGAGCGCGATGTGGTGACCGGGCACTTTGCCAACATCCGCGCACGCTGCCTGGAGGACGGCCGCGATATCTTGGACGAGCCCATCCCCGTTACGCCCACGCAGCACTACTTTATGGGCGGCGTATGGGTCGATAAGGACGGCCGCACCTCGATGCCCGAGCTCTACGCCGCGGGCGAGACGGCCTGTAACGGCGTTCACGGCAAGAATCGCCTTGCATCAAACAGCCTACTCGAGGCGCTGGTCTGGGGTCGTCGCGCCGCGTGGTACATGCGCACCGGCGAGTCGCTGGCCGTGGAGCAGGCAGGCGATCCCGCGCTCGATGGCCGTCATCGCGCCCTGAGCGCCGACACCCTGGCAATCGATGATTTGGCCCGTGCCGCCGGCACGCAGGCCGTGGAGGAGTAGACCATGAATCCCATTACCATGAAGCTCGTCGTCGATGATCTGATTCTGCAGGCCCTGCGCGAGGACATCACGTTTGAGGACGTGAGCACGGCGAGCGTGTGCCCCACGGCGCGTCCCGCCACGGTGGAGCTTATCGCCAAGGCCGACGGCATTATCGCCGGCCTGGACGTATTCGCCCGCACCTTTGAGCTGCTGGATCCGCAGAGCTCCGTGTTGTTCGATGTCTCGGATGGCGACGAGGTGCATGCCGGCGACCACGTGGGCCAGGTGCGCGGCGACGCGCGCGTGTTGCTTTCGGGCGAGCGCGTGGCGCTCAACTACCTGCAGCGCATGAGCGGCATCGCTACTTACACGCATCGGATGGCGGCTGCGCTCGAGGGCACCAAGACCGTGCTTGTCGACACGCGCAAGACCACACCGGGCATGCGTGTGTTTGAAAAGGCGGCAGTCGAGATCGGCGGTGGCAGCAACCACCGCTATAACCTGTCGACGGCTGTCATGCTCAAGGACAACCACATCGACGCCGCCGGTGGCGTGGCACGCGCGATCGAGATGGCGCGCGCTCATGCGTCGTTTACCACGACGGTCGAGATCGAGTGCGAGAACCTGGACATGGTGCGCGAGGCCGTGGAGGCCGGTGCCGATATCATCATGTTCGACAACATGACCCATGACGACATGGCCGCCGCCATAGAGCTTATCGCCGGTCGCGCCAAGACCGAGTGCTCGGGCAATGTGGATGCCAGCAATATCCGCGCACTCGCCGACCTGGGCGTTGACTTTATTAGCTCGGGGGCATTGACGCACTCTGCGCCGATTCTCGACCTCTCGCTTAAGCACCTGCGTCTGCTGGACGGTAAATAATGGACGCCCGCGAGCGTCGCCGTGCCATCATGGGCGTGCTCGAGCGAGCCAAGGGCCCCGTCTCCGGCAGCGCACTTGCTCGTGAGGTGGGTGTGAGCCGCCAGATCGTGGTGCAGGACATCGCCCTGCTGCGCGCCGATGGGCACGATATCGTGGCGACCAACCGCGGCTACGTGCTGCAGGAGGCCCCCAGCAGCCCCGCTGTGCCCACGCGCTTGGTCAAGGTTCGCCACGGCGTGGAGCAGGCAGGCGATGAGCTCACGAGTATCGTCGACGCCGGAGGCGCCGTGCTCAATGTGATCGTCAATCACCGCGTGTACGGTAAGATCACGGCCGACCTGGACATCCGCAATCGTCGCGATGTTGAGCGCTATCTGCGCGATATCGAGAGTGGCAAGAGCTTTCCGCTGCTAACGGTGACGAGCGGCTATCACTTCCATCGCATTGCGGCGGAGGACGAACAGACCCTCGACGAGATCGAGGCGATGCTCAAGGAAAAAGGCTACCTAGCAGACCTGATGCCCTACGAAGACGATCTCTCTTAGCCGACGCTGCAAACGCCCCTAAGCGGCAATCTGACGTTCAATCGTCGGTCGCGTACCCAAAGTACGCTTCCCTCCTCTTTCACGTCACCTTGCTCGCTTAGGGACGTTTTCGCTGACGTGGGCTCAACCTGCGACGGTGCCAAATTAGTTATCCGCACAAAAAGGAGGCCTCCGCGGCGATGCGGAGGCCTCCTTTTTTGTGCACGGTGTACTTTTGAGTGTGCAAGTGGGGGAGTTGTTACTCCTCGACGATCTCGGTGATCGCGCCAGCGGGGCAAGCGTCCTGGCAAGCGCCACAGGCGACGCAGGAGTCCTCGTCAGCGACGGTAGCGACGTCCTGGAGCTCCAGAACGCCAGCGGGGCAGGAGTCGACGCAAACGCCACAAGCGATGCACTCGTCGGCATCAATTACGGGATGAGCCATGGTAGTTTCCTCTCTGTTGACCGACGCTACAGGCGATGCGCGCCGGTTTGATTCGGGCAAAAACATACCACGGGAGCGACCGTTTGCAATACCCTCTGACCGGCATCTTCATACCGTTCGCCGAGTATGCCAAGGTTTACTAAAAAATGCGCAGGTGGGGCCGTTGAGCTGCGCAAATGTTAGCTAAAGGTGACTTGAAATATCGAGCTATTGAGCGCGCCTGCGGAAAGGGCATCCCGTTATTTGGCCGAAAACCGGGTCGTAGTTTCCGGTTGGGCCCGCTAGCGGAAACTGCGACCCGGTATCAGCTCTCAAAACGGGACGAGCTTTCCGCAAGGCAGCCCCAGGCACCCTCGGACCCAAGCCTCAGCCATCTCTACATAGATCTCGATAGATTTGCCGAGAACTCAATCAGCGCATCTACCTGCACATTTAAGAACCTAAACTCTCAGCAATAAGAAATCTTATATGAATTGACTTAGATTTTGTATATTCCGGCCCATAAGGGGATACACTACATCCTGAAAGACAAGCCGAAACACCGCTCGGCAGACCGCCGAGTCGGTGCAAACGCACAAGAGAGAGGGAATTTCTAATGGGCAAGATTCTTGGTATCGACCTTGGTACTACCAACTCCGCTATGGCCGTCCTCGAGGGCGGTTCTCCGACCATCATCGTGAACGCCGAGGGCGACCGCACCACCCCGTCTGTCGTGGGCTTCCGTGCCGACGGCGACCGCGTCGTGGGCAAGGCCGCTAAGAACCAGGCTGTCACCAACCCCAAGAACACCGTGTTCTCCATCAAGCGCTTCATGGGCCGCAAGTATTCCGAGTGCACCTCCGAGATCAAGACCGTGCCGTATGAGGTCAAGGAGGGCCAGGGTGGCCGTGCCGTCGTCGACATCGAGGGCAAGGATTACACCGCCGAGCAGGTGAGCGCCATGACGCTCGCCAAGATGAAGGCCGACGCCGAGAAGTATCTGGGCGAGACCGTCACCGACGCCGTCATCACCGTCCCGGCCTACTTCAACGACGCCCAGCGTCAGGCCACCAAGGACGCCGGTAAGATCGCCGGCCTCAACGTCAAGCGTATCGTCAACGAGCCGACCGCTGCTGCTCTGGCCTATGGCCTGGACAAGCAGGGCACCGACCAGCGCATCCTGGTCTTTGACCTGGGCGGCGGTACCTTCGACGTCTCCATCCTCGACCTCGCCGACGGCGTGTTTGAGGTTCTGTCCACCTCGGGCGACAACCACCTGGGCGGCGACGACTGGGATCAGCGCGTCATCGATTGGATGGCCGATAAGTTCCAGCAGGAGAACGGTGTCGACCTGCGTCAGGACCCCATGGCCCTGCAGCGTCTGAAGGAGGCCGCCGAGAACGCCAAGAAGGAGCTCTCCGCCGCCCAGCAGACCACCATCAACCTGCCGTTCATTACCATGAACCAGTCCGGCCCGCTGCACCTCAACTACACGCTGACCCGCGCCGAGTTCGAGAAGATCACCCGCGACCTGCTCGAGCGCTGCAAGCAGCCTGTCACCAACGCCCTGCGCGACGCCAAGCTTAAGCTCTCCGATCTGACCGAGGTCATCCTCGTCGGCGGCTCCACCCGTATGCCCGCCGTCCAGGAGCTCGTCAAGACTATGACCGGCAAGCAGCCCAACATGTCCGTGAACCCCGACGAGGTCGTTGCCGACGGCGCCGCCGTCCAGGGCGGCGTGCTCACCGGCGACGTCGAGGGCATCCTGCTGCTCGACGTTACCCCGCTGTCGCTGGGTGTCGAGACCATGGGCGGCATCATGACCAAGATGATCGACCGCAACACCACGATCCCGACCTCCAAGACCGAGGTCTACTCCACCGCTGCCGACAACCAGACCAGCGTCGAGATCAACGTGCTCCAGGGCGAGCGCGAGCTTGCCCGCGACAACAAGTCGCTCGGTAAGTTCCAGCTGACCGGTATCCCGGCTGCCCGCCGCGGCGTGCCGCAGATCGAGGTCACCTTCGACATCGACGCCAACGGCATCGTCAAGGTCTCTGCTAAGGACAAGGGCACCGGCAAGGAGCAGCAGATCACCATTTCCGGTTCCACCGCGCTTTCCGACGACGAAGTCGATCGTATGGTCAAGGACGCCGAGGCTCATGCCGAGGAGGACAAGAAGCAGAAGGAAGAGGTCGAGGTCCGCAACCAGACTGACAGCCTGTGCTACTCCACCGAGCAGACCCTCAACGAGCTGGGCGACAAGGTTTCCGCCGACGTGAAGTCCAAGGCCGAGGCCGCTATCGCCGACGCCAAGAAGGCGCTCGAGGGCTCTGACGTCGAGGCCATCAAGGCCGCCGGCGAGTCCCTGCAGTCCGTGGCCTACGAGCTGGCCCAGGTTGTCTACGCCGACGCTCAGCAGCAGACTGACGGTGCCGCCGGCGCCCAGCCTGCCGACGATGACGTTGTCGACGCCGACTACGAGGTTGTGGACGACGAGGACAAGTAATCATGTCCGCCCGTAAAGCTCGCACGGAGGCGGCCGCCGTTGGTGCCGCCCCCGTTGACTCTGAGGAGAAGGACGTGAAGATTCCCGTAGAGGCCGTCGACGATACCGAGGCCAACGAGGCCGCGGCCGCCGAGGCTGCCGAGAACCAGGTAGAGGATTCCAACAAGGAGGCGACGATGACCGAGGACGAGATGGTGGAAGCCGCTATCCGCGCCGGTGAGGAAGCCGCCGACAACGACTTTAAGCTCAAGTTCGAGCAGGCCCAAAAGGAGCTCGCCGACGTGCGCAATGAGCTCGATGCTGCGGCAGAGGCTCAGAAGGCCGCCGAGGACAAGGCAAAGGACGCCACTGAGCGTACCGCCCGTCTTCAGGCCGACTGGGAGAACTTCCGTCGCCGCACCGCCAATGAGCGTATCGCCGAGCGCGAGCGCGCGACCGAGAAGCTCGTCACCGCGCTGCTGCCGGTGGTCGACGATATCGAGCGTGCGATCGACCATGCCCGCAGCCAGGAGCTTGCCGACGACTTTAAGCAGTTCGTCGACGGCGTCGACGCGGTGCATGCCAAGCTGCTCGATGTGTTTGCGCACGAGGGCGTTGAGCCCATCGACCCTAAGGGCGAGGCGTTCGATCCGCTCGAGCACCAGGCCGTGGGTCGCGTTGAGGACGCGTCGCAGTACGACGAGACCGTCAACGACGTGTACCAGAAGGGCTACCGCATGGCGGATCGCATCCTGCGTTCCGCGATGGTGACGGTGACCTACGGTGGCGAGAAGCGCCCCGCACCGGAGCCCGAAGCGGCGCCCGAGGATGCTGCGGCCGATACGGCCGAGAGCACCGAGGAGTAATTGAGAAGGGCCCCGGGGCAACACCCGGGGCCCTTTCTGGCCTAGTGCCATATGAAAGCATGAGCCGTCGTCTGCATGGACGGCGGACGTAACAGGAGAGGAGCTACGATGGCTGCAGGCAAAACCTTCTATGACATCCTGGGCGTATCCAAGAGCGCCTCCGACAAAGAGATCAAGAGCGCGTTTCGCAAGCTCGCGCAAAAATATCACCCCGATGCCGGCGGCGACGAGGCCAAGTTTAAGGAGATCAGCGAGGCCTATGAGACGCTTTCGGACGAGAAGAAGCGCAAAGAGTACGACCAGATGCTCATGTTTGGCGGTATGCCGGGCGCGGGCGGCGCGTATGGCGGCGGCTACGGTGCCGGCGCGGGTGCCAGCGGCTGGGGCGACATCTTCGACAGCATCTTTAGCGGCAACGGCGCCTGGGGCAGCGATTGGGGCTCGGGCTTTGCCGGGGCTGCGGGCGCTGCCGGTGCCGGCGCTGGCCGCAGCCGTGCTCGCAAGGGCGGCGACCTGTCGCTGACCGTCGATGTGACGGCCGAGGACGCGTTTCGCGGTGTGACGCACAAGGTCACCTATCGCATTCCCTCGACAGGTGAGCAGCAGACCATTACGGTCTCGGTGCCTGCGGGTGCGGTCGACGGCGGCAAGCTGCGCTACAAGCGTCGCGGCGAGTATGGCGTTGCGGGTGGCGAGCGCGGCGACCTGGTCGTGACCACGCATGTGGAGGAGCACCCGCTGTTTAAGCGCAAAGGTGCCGACGTGACCATGGAGGTACCGGTCTCGGTCTACGAGGCGGCGCTCGGCTGCACGGTGGACGTGCCGACGCCCGG